>DAOMFR010000003.1:24471-104612 GCA_035429885.1 Blastocatellia bacterium | reverse complement strand
TTTTTCTTTCACGAACGCAATCGCTCCGGCAAGCAAATCGCCGTCAACGATGCGGTCAATAATTCCGGAGGCCAGGGCGTCTTTCGCTGAAATCGGATTGCCATCGGCGCACATCTGCACGGCTTTGGCGACGCCTGCCAAACGCGGCAAACGCTGCGTTCCCGCCGCGCCGGGAATCAAACCAAGCTTCACTTCAGGCTGGCCGACTTGCGCAGACGGAACCGCGACGCGGTAATGAAATCCCATCGCCACTTCCAGACCTCCGCCGAACGCTGTGCCGTGAATGGCGGCGACGGTCGGTTTCGGACAATCTTCGATGGATTTGATGACGTCCAGAAAGTTGATGCCTTCTTTGCGCTGGCCGGAGGTGATTTTGCCGAACTCTTTGATGTCAGCTCCGGCGATAAACGTCTGCCCCGCGCCGATCATCACCGCGCCTTTTACTGAATCGTCAGCCGTGATTTCCTGAATTGCCGCAGCAATTCCTTCGGGAACGCCGGGGCTTAGCGCGTTGACGGGCGGATTGTTGACAGTAATGACGGCAACATCGCCGTCCTTGGTTAATGTAACCAGTTCGCTCATTGTGGTGCTCCTTAAAATGGATGGTTATAAGATCGTTTTTCAAATCAGGATGCGGACTAACACAAAGGGACAAAGTGGCAAAGGATCAAGGACTCCCTGATGACCTAAAAGTCTTTGTTCCGTTGTGTTGAATTCAACAATCTTCCGCACAGGCAACCAGACTGTTTAAACCTTCGGCACGTCGCCCGCAGTCGTTCTGGGGGCAGCCGGATTTTTCATGCGTTCAATCATCATCTGGCGGAATTCTTCAGACTTGCCGCGTGGGACGCTGGGCGTTTTCCAGTCGTTCCCTTTCAAGTGCTTGGCCAAAAACACGATTTGGCCGACGTGTTCGGCGTAATGCGCCGTTTGGCGGCTGATGGCTTGCACGACGGTGTGCGGTTCGTGACGAATGATGACCGTGCGCAGCATGTCTTCCGGTTGCAACGGTTCCAGCGCGTTGAACACATATTGCCAGCCCTGTTCCCACCAGTGCATCACCTGTTCACGCGTTGTGGACTCATCAAGAATAAATTCCTGGTCGCGGTTGCGGTCGAGCTTTTCGCCGTCGCTGGTCAGAAAATCCACCCAGCGCGAACGCATGTTGCCAGCCATGTGTTTGACCAAAACGGCGATGCTGTTGCTTTCCGGATCAAGCGTGACAAAAAACTCTGCTTCGTTGAGTTGGTCCAGCGCGCGTTCGGCCAGCTTTTTCATCGAGCGAAATTCAACAAGGACTGTTTCCAGATAATGTTTGGCCAGTTCATTGCTCATAACGGTTCAACTTCCTCTCGCGTCACGGAATAGATGAATTCGTCCATCACGACGCCTTCTTTGATCATCGCTTTTCGCAGCCGGGCTTCAAATGTATAGCCCGCCTTTTCCAGCACGCGCATCGAAGCCGGATTCCATTCCAGCACGCCGGCGTAAATGCTGGCCAGATCAAATGTTTCGAAGGCCCAGACGGTCAAAGCGCGTACGGCTTCGCTGACAACACCGCGCCCCCAATACGCTTCGCCCAACCAGTAACCAATTTCGGCGCGGCAACTGTTGATGTCGTTGCGAAACACCAAGCCAATCCCGCCGACAGCCTTGCCATCAACAACGAGGGCAAAATTGGTTGGCGGAGATTCATGCCCCGCCAATCCAACCCAGTCGCGCGCGTTATCCAGCGTATAAGGACGCGGAAACTGGTCGCGCACATTGCGCCAGATTTTGTAGTTATTCGCATTGGCAGCGAGCGATTCTTCATCGCCGCGTCGCCACGGACGAACCGTGCAAGTTTTGAGTTTAAGTTCCATTGAATGATCGAGTCAGCCCCGCCATCGGTGCAGACTAAAAACCGCGGGCTGGTATTTCTCGTCGCAGCCAATTTTCCGGTGGATATTCCGCCGCGCCATCCACAACGTGAACGGCATAAGCGTGCCGCGATTTCGGTGACCGGTTGGCTTGGCTCATATGCGGTAACAATCCGTGCAGCAACACCAACGTTCCGGCTTTGACTTCCAGCGGAACCAGCAGTTCATCCTGCCACGGCGAATCGTCCAGAACTTCAAATTTGGTTCCGCCACCATCAGCCCGCGAAAATCGCTTTTTCAATCCGGTTTTGTGCCCGCCGGGAATCGCCCACAGGCAGCCGTTTTCCAGCGTGGCATCTTCCAGCGCGAACCAGAAACCGGTGACGGTCATTGGTTCGGTATACAGAAAAGTCGCATCTTGATGGCAAGTGACTTCGCCGCCGATGTTCGGCTGTTTGAAGATGTACATAGATTGGAGCAAGAGCGGTTGCTGCAATCCAATCTGTCTGGCAATCGCGCCGAGTTCCGGCTTGCGCGAAAACTGGTCGAAGACCGGTTCCAGATCGTGCAGCGCGTGACCGATTTTGTTGATCGAACGCTCCTTGCTCTGGCGCAAACTGCCGTCAGGCGTAAACGCGTCTTCTTCAAAAAAGAACCGCACCTTGTCGCCTGATTCCAGAAAGTAATCGTCGCTAACACGGGTTTGCTCTTTGGTTGAGAAAATCGAAATTACATTCTGGGGATCGAACTCGGCGACTAACATCTCGGCGCGTTGTTTTAGAACCTCGCACTCTTCGCGAGTGGCAAAGCTTTCAACGACCAAAAGGCCATCGCGGTTATACGCATCAAGCTGTGAAGAAGTGAGAAAAGTATTCATTGTATTTTTGACGCTCCTTATCGGTTGTAGCACTAACTCAACCAATCAACCCGCGCGCGACGGCCCATTGCACCAATCCGCAGCCAAAAATAATTACCACGGGATTGAGCTTCGCGCGCAGCATCAGCAAGAAAGCCAGAGTCGCAACGCCATAACTGAGCGGCGAACTCAACCCGGATTTCGCCAGACTGACACCGGCAGCGGCAAGCATGCCGACGACTGCCGGAGCGACTCCGGCCAGAAAGGATTGGACCAAAAAATTGGTGCGAAACCGATTGAGTGAAGCTCCGGCAATGGTCGTCATGACAAACGAAGGCAAGAACGCCGCGATCGTCGTCGTCAACGCTCCAAATGGACCGGCGACTTTGTATCCGATAAAGGTCGCGGTAATCAGCACCGGCCCCGGAGTGATTTGGCCAAACGCCATCCCGTCAGCAAACGTTTGGTGATCCATCCAATGATGCACGTCCACGATGTCGGTTTCGATCTGCGGAATCATAACGAAGCCGCCGCCGAAGGTAACTGTGCCGACGCGCAAAAAAATCATCGCCAGTTTCCAAACCGTCAGCAGTTCTGTCAGCACAGCCGACCAGTTCAGCAGCAACATCATTACTCCAAACGGCAAGAAGGCTAGAAGACTAACGCTTCGTAATTTTTTGGTGACGCCTTTTTTCTCCACAATGGGAAGACGTTGCGCCGGGTCATCGTGCGAGACTTGCCCGTTGTCTTCGACTTTCGCGGGCATTTCGCCTGACTGATTGTCGTGCTCAGTGTCAGTCGGCAGCTCAGATTTGGGAAAGGCTTTGCTCGGACGTTTTTCTTCTTTGTCGCCGTCGGCTTGTTTATCAGGCAACGAAACTTCGACTTTATATTCGTTGGCCAAATCGTTATTGCCTTCGATCAAATCGGCGGCATGCTGTCGAGCTTGTTGCTCCAGGACAACTTCGCGCACGCTGGCTTGCCGTTCTTTGCTGATTTTCTGCCGAATCTGTTGCCGCGTGCGCGTTTTATAAAACTGAATGAAGATGCCGACGACCCCAGCAATCAGAACGACTTCGGCGATGGTAGTCGCGGTGAAGATCAGCATGAATCCGGCGGCGACTCCCAATTCCAAATGCCACTGCTGCTGCATCGCCGTTTTGCCAAGCCGCGTCACCGTCGCCGCAATCAATCCGACGACAGCGGCATTGAATCCCTGAAAGATTCGCTGGGCATCCGGAAATTTGTATAAATAACTGTGCGCGATGGTCAGCCCAATCATCATCAGGAACGACGGCAGAATGAAACTGACAACGGATACGGCCGCTCCACGAACCCCACCAAGCTTCAGCCCGACATATGCCGTCGCATTGGCTGCGTTCGCTCCGGGCAGGCTTTGCGCCAGCGAAACGGCGTCCAGAAATTCTTCTTCGGTCATCCATTTGTTCTGATGAACGACCAGGCGGCGAATTTGCGAAATGACGGCGATGCCTCCGCCAAAGCCTGTCGTGCCGAGTTTCAGAAACGTTCGAGCCAACGCTCGCCACTCGACTCTGACTTCGGTAGGTTCAAGCTGAACAGAGACCCAATCACGAAACCAGCGAAAGCTGCCCGTGAACATCGTAATCAGCGACGACTTGGATTCGGTTGTTTCGATTTTTTCACTCACGTCTGGTCCGCTTCTGTCCCAATGTGTGGCTTTGATTTAGAATCCGCCCATGCCAAATACACAACCCAATAAACGAATCGCAATTATCGGCGGGACGGGCGATCAGGGCAAAGGGCTTGCACTGCGCTGGGCGCAAGCCGGGTTCGATATCATCGTCGGTTCACGCGCCGCGGAACGCGCATCAGACGCCGCCAACGAAATGAAAGAACTGCTTTCCAAGGCTGGATTTGCTGATGCATCTGTCAGCGGGGCTCACAATTTGGAAGCTGCCGCCAGTTCTTCCGTCGTCGTGCTGACGGTTCCTTTTGCCGCGCAAATCGCCACGCTGAAAGAAATCCGCGACAAACTGCAACCCGGCACGACCTTGATTGACGTCACGGTTCCGCTGGAACCCGCCGTCGGCGGCAAACCGACGCGCCTGTTGGGCGTTTGGGCCGGGTCAGCGGCGGAACAATGCAAAGAACAAGTACCCGACACCGTCACGGTCGTTTCGGCTTTTCACAACGTTGGCGCGGAGGCTCTGGCTGATCTTTCGCACGAAGTCGAATGCGACGTGATTGTCTGCGGCGACAAAAAAGACGCGAAAGAAATCGTGCGCCCACTGGTCGCGGCGATCCCCGGTTGCCGGTTTGTGGACGGCGGAGTGCTGGCGAATTCGCGCACGGTCGAAGCGATGACGGCACTGTTGATTGGCATCAACATTCGCTACAAAAGCCACACCGGAATCCGCATTACAGGTATTGCGTGAAAACTGATTCACCGCAACGGTTTTGCTGAGGCGTTTTCCGTGGTGAATGTTTTTGGCCATGCTCATTTCAGAACATGAAAACTCAGTACTTGTTCGCGTTGATGAACTCGCCGAAGAAATGGTCGAGTTTCTGCGCCAGCTTGTCCGCATTCCGACCGTCAACCCTCCCGGAGAAAATTACGCCGATTGCGCCAACGTGATTGGCACAAAACTGAAAGAGTTCGGCTACGAAACGGAATACGTCACCGCCGAAGGTTTGCCCGAATGTTCGCCGCAATTTCCGCGCGTGAACATCATCGGGCGAATGCGTGGCGAACGGGCCAAACCTACGCTGCATTTCAATGGCCACCTGGATGTCGTGCCGCCGGGCGAAGGCTGGACCGTGGATCCATTTGCCGCCATCGTGCGCGACGGGCGAATTTACGGCAGAGGCGTGACCGATCAGAAAGCCGGTATTGCCGCTTCCATCTTCGCCATCGAAGCCATTCGCCGCGCCGGAATCAAGCTGGCTGGTTCTGTCGAACAAAGCGCGACAGTTGATGAAGAAAGCGGAGGTTTTGCCGGAGTTGCCTACCTGGCGCGCAATGGCCACTTTCGCCGCGAAGCGATTGATTACGTCGTCATCACCGAACCGCTGGATTACGACCGCATCTGCCTGGGGCATCGCGGAGTGTATTGGTTTGAAGTGTTGATGCGGGGACGAATCGCGCACGGCAGCATGCCGTTTCTGGGAGCCAGCGCAATTGACCGAATGGCTCGGTTCATCGCCAATGTCGAACACGAGTTGAAGCCGAAACTTCATGACCGGCGGACTCGCATGCCGGTTGAGCCCGAAGGCGCGCGTTCCGCAACCATCAACGTCAATTCGATTTCCGGTGGTCAGCCGATTGATGGCATTCAAACTCCCTGCGTTGCCGACCTGTGCCGGGCGATTTTTGATCGTCGCTTTCTACTGGAAGAAAACTTCGACGACGTGCGCGGTGAGTTGATCGAACTGCTCGACCGGCTGCAACGTGACGATGAAGATTTCCGGTACCAGATGAACGACGTGATGATCGTTTATCCGACAATGACCGCGCCGGAATCCAAGCTGGTAACGACGATGGCGTCGGCGATTACGGCATCAGTGGGACGGCGGCCTCCGCTGATTGCCAGTCCGGGCACCTACGATCAAAAACACTTCGCCCGCATTGCGGGCATTGAACAGTGCATTGCGTACGGCCCAGGCATACTGAATCTGGCACACCAGCCGGACGAGTATTGCGAGATCGAACATTTGCTTTTATCGTGCAAAGCCATGGCGCTCGGCGCAATCCAATTACTTGGAACATACAATTGAGTCAGTACCGCGCGCGGTAGCAAGCGGGTTTTCTGTGACTGGCGCTTCCCACCGATCGCGATACTGACAAGGCAAAAGGATCAATGAACTACGAACAACTTTTTCGATTGGATGGGCGTGTCGCTGTGGTCATTGGCGCAGGCTCAGGAATTGGGCAATCCGTCGCCAAGGGCTTGGCGGCGCATGGAGCGTTTGTCGTCTGCGCGGACGTGAAGCCGGAATTGGCGGAAGCGACGGCACGCGATATCGGCGAGCGGGCTGAAGTTCGCACGGTGGATGTTACCGATGGCAAAAGCGTCAACGCGTTGTTTCAATCCGTTGCCGCCGAACGTGGCAGCGTGGACATCGCGGTCGCCACACCGGCAGTCAATGTTCGCAAACAATTGCTGGATTACACCGACGAAGATTTCGATCGGGTCATCGCCGTCAACCTGAAAGGCACTCTGGCCGTATTGCGCGAAGCCGGACAGGTCATGGCGAAACAGCAGCGCGGCAGCATCATTGTCTTTTCTTCAATTCGTTCGCTGGTGGTTGAACCTGGCCAGGGTGTGTACGCCGCGACGAAATCCGGCATGGTGCAAATGGTTCGCGCGCTGGCGGCGGAACTGGGAACCAAAGGGGTTCGTGTCAACGCAGTCGCTCCGGGCGTAGTGGACACTCCACTAACCAAACCCATCAAAGACAAACCGGATTGGTACAACGCCTATGCTGATCGTAATGCGCTGAAACGCTGGGCCAGTTCTGACGAAATGGCCGGAGCGGTCATCTATCTGGCATCTGACGCCGCCAGTTATGTCACCGGCACTGTGCTGTTTGTGGATGGCGGATGGACGGCGATTGATGGGCGATTCACTCCGCCACTGTAAACACGATGCCGACAATTTTCTCGCACGCAATCTTTTCTTCAGCACTCGGCGCAGCGTACGCGACGGAACCTATGCCCAAGCGGTTTTGGTACCTGGCAGCGCTTTGTTCCGCTGTGCCGGATTTTGATGTGATGGCGTTCAGTTTCGGCATTTCCTATGGAAGCATTTGGGGGCATCGCGGCATTACACATTCGTTGTTGTTTGCAGTGATGCTGGGGTGCGGAATTGCCTGGATGGCGTTTCGATCCGAAGACTTGTCTGTAATGAAATGCAGCCGGACTTCGTTATCCCTTTTTTTCATCCTGGCAACGGCTTCTCACTTGTTGCTGGATTCGCTGACCAGCGGAGGTTTGGGTGTCGCCGCGTTTGCGCCGTTTGAAACGTCACGGTATTTCGCGCCGTGGCGGCCCATCAGAGTGTCCCCCATCGGCCCGGATTTTTTCAGCGCTCGTGTGTTGATCGTGTTGATCAGCGAAATCATCTGGGTTTGGTTGCCAGCGTTATTGCTGGTGCTAACGGCGAAACTTGTTCGTCAAACAATCCTCGCAAAAAAATAATTGGATCGTTATGCCCCTTTCTCCTTACACGGATTTCACGCGCGAAGAATGGAGCCAGTTGCGCAACTCAACGCCGCTGACTCTGACAGAAGAAGACCTGGCCAATTTGCGCGGCATTAACGAGCGCATCTCATTGCGTGAAGTCGAAGAGATTTATTTGCCGTTGTCTCGATTACTGAACTTGTACGTCGCCGCAACCCAGAGCCTGCACGAAGCCACGCACACCTTCCTTGGCGATTCGACCGCCAAAGTTCCGTATGTCATCGGCATTGCTGGCAGCGTCGCCGTTGGCAAAAGCACCACCGCGCGCATCCTGCAAGCTTTGCTGGCGCGGTGGCGCAATCATCCCAAAGTAGACTTGATCACCACGGACGGATTTTTGCATCCAACCGCCGTGCTGGAAGCGCGCGGGTTGATGAAGCGTAAAGGTTTTCCGGAAAGCTATGACCGGCGGCGATTGGTAAGATTTGTCGCTGACGTGAAATCCGGCGAACCGGAAGTCACCGCTCCGATCTATTCGCACCTGATTTATGACATTGTGCCCGACCAAGTTCAGACGGTGCGCCAGCCGGACATTATGATTGTGGAAGGACTGAATGTGCTGCAGACCGGCGTCGGCACAGCGGAAAACGAGTCACCGATTTTCGTTTCGGATTATTTCGATTTTTCGATTTACGTGGATGCTGACGAAGAAGACGTTAAAACTTGGTATGTCGAGCGGTTCTTGACCTTACGGCGCACGGCATTCCGCGATCCGATTTCTTACTTTCATCGCTATGCCAGCTTGTCTGATGAAGAAGCGCGGCAGACGGCGCTCAGGATTTGGGAAGAAATCAACGGGTTGAACTTGCGCGAAAACATTTTGCCGACACGGAGCCGCGCCCATTTAATTCTGGAAAAAGGGCTTGATCATTCGATTCGCCAAGTGAGGCTGAGAAAGTTGTGATTCATCGCAATGGTTTGTACCAGCGATTCAACCGATCCGGATCAACACCTAACCAATACAACATTTGCATCGCCACCCACAGCACAAACGTGCGAACGAAACGGCCTTCAAACCGACGCGAAGACGTCACGGCTGCAACCGGCAACCGCGCAAATCTTCCGACGCGGCGCATTCTTCGAAAAAGATCACTGTCTTCAAAAATCGGAGAGTCGGTGTACCCGCCCAAATGCTCAAAAACGGTTCGACGGACGAAGATTGCAGAATCGCCATAACACATTCCGCCCAGTCGTAGCAGCGGGTAAAGCCAAGTCAACAACCAGGCGGCGCGGGTTTTCCCATCAAACACCAAGCTGAAATTGCCGCCGCATATACCATCGTCCTGCAACAAATCTTCGATCATCGCCAACGCGCTTTCGGGCAAACGTGTGTCGGCGTGAAGAAACAGCAACACATCGCCTGCCGCCGCTTGCGCTCCGGCGTTCATTTGCCGCCCACGACCACGCGGCGTTTCAATCACGGTGAATCCGGATTCGCGCACCAGGCTGACAGTTTCGTCTTCACTGCCGCCATCAACGACGATGACTTCACAATCACCGCGCAATCGTCTCAGCGAAGCCGCCAAATCCCGGATGGTCGCAGCTTCGTTCAGTGTAGGAATGATGATCGAAATACTCACGCACGAACATTTCAACCCGCAATCAGCCGAGCCGCAAGCCAAAGCCGGCAAAAGAACCCGCGTCCTTTGGCAAATCTGTTTGCCGCTTGCGACTCGCCTGAGCATTAACTTTCGGCGTCAGCCAACGACCATCTCACTTGATGAGTTTTTCGCCTGCGAGAAAAGTCTCTGTGAATTTGGTCAATCCATGCGATCCGCCATTAACCAAACGGCGCGCCTCTTTGAAATTCCGAGCAAGCAGCGCCTCCTTAATCCGGCGCTCTTTCGCTTTCAGAAAGCTGGCTAAAATTTTGGCTGCAATTGCGGGATCGTTGGCCAATTCAGGGCGATCAACCAAATCGTTGCCTAACCCGATGGCCGCGCCGTGTTGTTCATAATTGGCGCGCCCGGTCAGTTGCACGAAACCCCGCCCTTTGAACGAATCGCCATCCGGAGGCCCTTGGTTGCCCAAATCTTTGCGATTGTCGTACAGGTCAAATGGATGGCCGCCGGGCGATGTGTTGAACTTCGACCGGAACTCGCTGATCGGTTCGAAACCTTCAGTTTCGACGCGGATGGTCGCCAACGCCATCAGGATCATGTTCTTGTCAGCGAGTTCCGCATCCTGCATTGCCTTTAACACGAAAGGCAGATTTGCCGAGATGTTTTTGCCAGGTGTGGACGGCGGGAACATCTGCCTGACCACAGCGACGGTGAAGCGTTCGAGAACCGGTTTTCCAATCATCGGCGGCAGCGCAACCGGATCACCTGCCCCAAATTTGTTCAATTCAGCCAGCGTATTTTTACCAGCTTTGCCATCATCCAGCAGGCCCTGGCTTTTCTGAAACGCTTTCAACGCAATTTCAGTCGCAGCGTCAAACGCGCCGCTGGCCGGGCCGGGATTAAATCCGGCGGCCAGAAGTTTTTCCTGCAGTTTAGTGATTTCCGAGCCTTCGTCGCCCTTTTTCCAGAAAGTCATGCGATTTACTCCTTTTCAGGTTGCTGAGATTGTTGATTGCCTCAACTTTGGCTGAGACGTTGTTTGTGATGGGCTTTTGCAGCTTCAACTCGCGTTGAGTTGGCCGAATCAAAACAGGCTGTATTTTTCAGTTTCGGCGCGATGAAGGCTACAAAACTAACGTCTGCATTTCAATGGCGAACTTGTTTCCCTTTTAACGTGTTTCGGCATCAGGCTACTGCCGTTGCAGCATCCGAATCTTCTGCTCCAGGTCGGCGCGCAGCTTCGGATTCAATTTCAGACAAGCGGCGAAATCCGCCTGCGCCTCAGCCTCATTGCCCAGACGCAACCAGCACAATCCACGCTGGCCGTAGGCGTCGGCGAACTGCGGATCGGATTGAAGACATCGGCTGAAATCGTCAATGGCGCGTTTCCAATCGCTCCGTGCTTGCCACACCATACCGCGATTGAACCAGGCCGTGGCCAACCGCGGATCAAGCCTAAGCGCCTGGTCGTAATCGCGCAGGGCACCGTCCAAGTCGCCCAATTGAAAGCGTGCGGCTCCGCGATCTCCCCAAACGATGGCAACTTCCGGCGCGCGTTTGAGCGATTGGTCGAAATCGGCAATGGCGCCATTGTAATCGCCTAGCTTGAGCTTTACCGCGCCGCGATGGTCGTATACGTCGGCGCGATTGGGCGCAAGTTTGACGGCTTGATTCAGGTCGCTCATAGCCTCGGCAAATCGCCCAAGCTGGTCATATATCGTGCCGCGATTGAGCCAGGCTTGTACCAGTCGCGGGTTGAGTCGGATGGCCTGGCTGCTGTCGCTGGTCGCCCCTGCCAAATCGTTCTGCCGAGTTTTCAGATGCCCACGATTGAGATAAGCCGTTGCATTGTTCGGGTCGAGTTGGATGACACGGTCAAAATCATGCCGCGCACCTTCCAGATCGCCCTTCATTGTCCGGGCATAGGCGCGATTGAGATACGCCCCGGCAAATTCCGGCGCGCTGGCGACGGCAAGATCGAAATCGGCCAGCGCCTTTTCCACTTCGTGTTTAGCAAGCCAGTCGTTGCCGCGCGCCAGATAAGTGGAAGCCGTCGCCTGACGCGCATCCGGTGTTTGAGCGAAACTGGCAGCGCCGCAACACAGCAATGCCAGCAATAATGCACACGTGGTTACCCAGCGATGGCTGTTCATCTGGAACCTCCCTTTTATGTTTCTTGACTGAATGGCTGAGGACGCTAGTCAGAGAATCGCCGCTTACTTTTTGTCTCCGGCTTTCGGCGCCGATGGCGAGATGCTTAATTCCGGCAGGTAACGATAGACCGCTAATTCGCGGTGCAGCACGATGCCAGCGCGTTTGGTCGCCACCTTGTTGGCATAGCCTTCTTTTTGGAGCGCGTCCGTCCACCGTTCGTAATCCGCGAAGGAATCTGCCAGCGTCACCGTGTGGTATTCCTCCGGGTCGCCGCCCGCGCCGACTTTGGTGACAAGGTAGGCTTGGGGAGCGGCTTTTTTGATCAGCGGCAAGGCGTCGTTCTTGACGTAGCTTTCGAAGTCCGCCGAACGGCCCGGCGCGATGCTTTGTCGGAAGACAAAGGCCAGCTTGGGTGTTTGGTTCTGCGCCAACGGGATACTCAGTTCAGGCCGCGATTCCATCGTGAAGATATGGTTGCTGGCAATCAGTTGCGCCCGCTTGGCGAAAAAGGCTTTCGCGCCCGCCTCGCCGAGCGCCTTGATCACGAAGTTGGGTTCGTCAAATTGTTTGAGGCTTTCCATGGGGCGAATCGTGACGTACTCGCCAGCTTCGCCGAAGGTCGCCGTCGTGAACACGCTGACCTGTTTGTAGCCCGCTTTTTCGTAAGCGGGCAGCGTCTCTTTCTTGTAAAACTCCTGCCAAGCGTCTCCCTGTCCGGGTTTGACCTGCACCACTGACACCCAATATCGCTGGCGTGGAACCTGGTCTGTCGCTACGGCGGACGTAGCCTGATTGCTATTACTCGCCGTTGTGTTCGGCGTCGAGCAAGCAGCAGACAACAACATCGCGATCGCAATTGTGACAAGACTGAATAAACGTTTCATCTTAGTTCTCCTCTCGTTGAGAATTGGTTGGCTTCCTCTATTTGACGGGGCGAAAACGTGCTTCTCCTTTGCTTCCTACGGTCGTGGAAGAGAGGATCAGTACTTCTCCTTCGAAGCGGAACGCCTGGGAAAATTCTGTTCCTTCTACGTTCGGACTCGTCGCAGTCATAATCTTTCTGGTGAGCTTGTTTTCGGCAATCGCGTAGCTTCCATAAGTCGCAAGAACTCCTGTAAATCTATTCAACAACTCTTCTTTGGTAATTTCCGGCAGCGGCTTGTCCAGTTTCTCGCGCCCCGCAGGAAGAACCGTCTGGGAATAATGTCCATCCGCGCTAAAGATCAGAAAGGATCGCACCAATCGTTCTTCCGCTGGTTCACCAGTAGCGGTCTTTGAGGAAAAGCGTTCCCAGGCACCGACAAAGGCCTTTGAGTTTGGCGCTGCGGACGTGGTGTTGTGGGCAAATACAGCAACTATGCAAATGATGGCTGCCAGGGCAACAACGACAAAAGTCTTTTTCATAATGTGAACTCCTGTTTGGGTATTCGTTTTGGGTTGATGCTTACTGCACCTGATCCACCAAGTTCAGAACTTCTATCCGCACCTGTTTTTTCGCGGCGTTGGTTTGTGCCACGACGTCTGCCACTTTCACGTTCGGCAGCGCCTTGGCGAAGACATCGGCGGGATATTGCGTTTCCAACTGTTCGAACTTGTCGAAGAAGTTGAGCGTGATGTGGCCGTACTCCCGATTGGTCCCCCCGGGATAGCGAACGGAATACAGATTCCAGGCATTAAGAATCCCGCGATTGACGCGCTCCTGATGCACGGCCTTCCAGTATTTGCGTTCAAGTTCGACATACTCACCACCTTTGCCATATTCCGCTTTGTGAAAGCCTATCTCCGCGAATTTCGGCATCTGCGCCGTGCCGGTCGGAGTGGTGCTGTCAAGCAGCGTGACCATTTCCGAGCGAATCAGTTTGCTCAGCGCTCCGGTGCGCGCCACGATTTCGGCGGCGGTGGTGTTCGGAAAGACTTTGGTGAACACGCCGGGTGGATAAGGTGTTTCAACATCCGAAAACTTGTTGAACGTGGTGATGATGACGCGGTCGTATTCACGAGCGACGCCGCCCGGCAAACGGACGCTCCACGATGACCAGGATTTGATGGCTCCCATCTTGACGCGCTCGCGATGGATGGGAACCCAAACCTCCTGCTCCAGCTTTCGATAATCCGCCCCTTTGCCCGGTTCGATCTTGAAGTATTCGATCATTGCAAACCTGGGCGGAGCGTTAGTAGCGGTCTGGCTTTGCGAATACGCTCGTTTCATCAACATCGGGCTGCAAAATGTAAGCAGCAACGCCAATGCAACAAACACGGTTTTGGGTAACTGGTTCGATTTCATGAATGTCCCTCCGAGAAGTTGGTAGGAAAAATACAAACTGCTCCATGAATTTTGTGGTTTTACGGCTTTTCTATTTGGCTTTGTCTGAGGACCGTTTACACTAGCGGCCTGCAACCCCACTTGTATGACGGCCTGCGACCGTGCCTTGACGGTCTGGCAACTTTTGCTCTCACCTTAATAGAAACGAAAAGCGGAGGCCAAAAACCGCACACTTGGTCAAAAAATTATGGAAACTTCAGCGCAATCGGTCAGTCTACTGTTGCGGCGTTGGAGCAATGGCGACAACGAAGTGCTAGACCAACTTATGCCGTTGGTTTATGGCGAACTGCGCCAGATGGCGCGCCGTTACATGGGGCAGCAACCTTCCGGCCACACGCTGCAAACGACGGCACTGATCCACGAAGCCTATCTGCGCCTGATGGGGCAGGAAGAAAAGCATTGGGAAAATCGCGCCCACTTTTTCGGAGTTGCGGCAAAGGCGATGCGTCATATCCTGGTGGATTACACGCGCACGCGGCAGGCCGCCAAACGTGGAGGCGGCGCGCGCGCAATTTCGCTGGAAGAAGCCGCGTATGTTTCTGAAGAGAGAGCGCGAGAGTTGGTGGCTTTGGATGATGCACTTGAAGAACTCGCCAGGCTTTCGCCCAGACAAAGCCAGGTGGTTGAACTGCGCTACTTCGGCGGCCTGAGTGTGACGGAAACGGCAGAGGCGTTGAACGTTTCGCCAGACACTGTCACGCGTGACTGGAACCAGGCTCAGGCGTGGCTGTATTGCGCCCTCAATCGCGACAAGTAATCGCAACGTCTGACATGACACCCGAACGCTACGAACAAATTGGCAACCTTTACCACGCCGCGCTGGAACGTTCCCCGGCTGACCGCGCTGCATACCTGATTGAGGCTTGCGGCAAAGACGAAGCAATGCGACGCGAAGTCGCTTCACTCATTGCCGCGCACGAACAGGCCGCCAACTTTATCGAACAACCGCCAGACGATGTCGCCGCTGGATGGCAAGCCTCGGCACCGCTCCCCGCGCGTAACTTCGGTCGTTACCGGGTGCTGTCGCCGCTGGGCAAAGGCGGAATGGGAGAAGTCTGGTTGGCGGAAGACACCGAACTTCAGCGACAGGTTGCAGTCAAACTGCTGCCCCCGGAATTCGCCCACGATGTCGAGCGGCTGCGACGCTTCGCGCAAGAAGCGCGCACGACTTCGGCGCTCAATCATCCCAACATTCTCACGGTTCACGACATCGGCAATCACGAAGGAATTCCGTATATCGTTGCCGAATTGTTGAAAGGTGTGGAGTTGCGCGCGGCATTAAAATCCGGTGCACTGCCTGTTCGCACTGCTCTGAATTACGCACGGCAGATCGCCGCTGGACTCGCCGTGGCGCATGAAACAGGCATTATTCACCGCGACCTGAAACCGGAAAACCTGTTTGTCACCAGCGAAGGGCACGTCAAAATTCTTGATTTCGGTCTGGCGAAATTGAAACCACTGAAGTTTGCTGGTGCTGTTCAAGACCCCAATCCTGATGATCGGCAGGAAAGACTGACCGATGCCGGCGTGATTATGGGCACAGTTGACTATATGTCGCCGGAACAAGTGCGTAGCGAGGAAGTAGACCAACGTTCCGACCTATTTTCTTTCGGCTCGATTCTTTATGAAATGCTGACTGGCCAACGTGCCTTTCACCACAACTCAAAGGCCGAGACAATGGCGGCAATCCTAAAAGAAGAGCCGCCGAAGTTGGCGGAGCTGAGCGAAACGAACAAACTCATTAGTCCGCAGCTTGAAAAGATTGTGCGGCACTGTTTGGAGAAAAAGCCCGAACTCCGGTTTCAATCAGCACGTGATTTGGCTTTTGCTCTTGATGCGTTGTCCTCGCCTTTAGAGATGCGATCAGAGCCAGTACCGAGGTTAAACAACGCGTCAACAGTAACCGCGAGCAAGTCTTCCTTGCTTAGAAGCGCTTGGGCGGCTTGGGTGGTAGCGGCTCTGGCAATATTGGCATTGGCTACGGCTTGGTTCTACAAAACGCCTGTTGTGGAGAGCGGCAGCACATATTCTTATCTGCCGTTGCCTGAAAAAACGACTTCCCTGGATATTAGCGGTGCGACGATTTCGCCGGATGGACAGCGCGTGGTGATGATGGCAGTCACTGGCGGTGTAAACCGGTTGTGGCTTTATTCCTTTGATCGGGCAGCGCCGGAATTACTGCCGGGAACGGAAGAAGCGCAAGCTCCTTTCTGGTCACCCAATGGACGAAGCGTAGGCTTTTTCGCACAGAACAAACTAAAACGAATTGAGATTTCCGGCGGCACGCCAACGACTCTATGCGACGTTCCGCTTGGAGCTGGCGGTGCCTGGAACAGTACGGGCGTCATCCTCTTTGCGCCGCAATTCAATGGAGCAGGACTCTTACAAGTCTCCGAATCAGGCGGTAACCCAACACCTGTCACGAACCTGGACGCCGCGCATTTTGAAACGGGTCATAACTTTCCTTATTTCCTGCCGGACGGACGCCACTTCATCTTTTTTACCCAAGCCGGCCAACCCGATTATCGCGGCATCAAGCTTGGCTCGCTCGACAATCCGCAAACGCGCTTTCTGGTGCGCGCCGATACAAAAGCGGAATACTCTTCCGCTGGTTACCTGTTATTTATGCACAAGCGGAAGATTTGGGCGCAGCCATTCGACCCTGGCAAACTCGCGCTGAGTGGAGAAGCCAAGTCAATCACAGAATCAGTGTATTACGAAGCGCCCATACGCTATGCCGACTTGTCGGTGTTTGGCGCGCGCATGCTGATTTACCGGCACGGAGGAAACCAGGCACGTCAACTCGTTTGGCTGGATCGTCAGGGAAAACAACTGTCTGCGGTTGATCCTGTGGGAGATTATCGTTCGATGGAACTTTCGGCGAACGGTGAACAAGTTTTGCTGGATAACAATGATCTGGAGCTTGAGACTTCTGACGTTTGGCAGTTCGATTTGGTGCGAAACACACGCACGCGTCTGACGTTCAATTCGGGAACTGACACGTATCCAATCTGGTCGCCGGATGGCAGCCAGGTTGCATTTGCTTCGAATCGTGAAGGGTTCTGGGGAATTTACCGTGTCAGTGGTAACGGGAAAGAAGAGCTATTGCTCAAGGGAGACCAAAAACTATTGCTGACCAGTGATTGGTCCAGCGATGACAGGTTCATCGTCTATCGCCAAGCTAAAGATAAAACCGGGTTGGATATTGAATTGTTGCCGCTTTTCGGCGACCGGCAGACAATCAAATACGCCGCAACGCCGTTCAATGAAAGCTATGGAGTCGTTTCGCCGGACGGACACTGGATGGCGTATCAGTCAAACGATTCGGGGCGTTACGAAATTTACGTGCAATCATTCCCGGAACCGGGGCGAAAAATCCCGGTCTCGAAAGGCGACGGCATGCTCCCGCGTTGGCGGCGTGATGGAAAGGAATTGTTCTATGTGGCGACCGACGACAAGCTTATGGCTGTGCCGGTTCAAACGGGCACTCACTTCAGTGCAGGCATCCCGGTGGCGCTGTTTGAAATCGGCAGTCTTGGCCGACGCCTTAACCGGTATGTTTACGACGTAAGCGCGGACGGCCAAAACTTTCTCGTCATCCGCCAATTGGAAGATGCCACAACCCGGCCTTTGACCATTCTGCAAAACTGGACAGCGGCATTGAAAAAATAATCGCATGCAGTGACAAACAAAGTAATCAGCGCCACTCGCCCTGAAGCGCGAACGCCGCCCAATAATATGGCTCGCGCCAGCGACTTCCTTTCAGCATTTCGATTTGTGCGGCTCGCAGCGCGGCAGCCGGTCGCAAATTTTCTTTCAACATCTTGCGATAAAACCGAGCCATCAAATCCGCTGTCGCGCGATCATTGACTGACCACAAACTAACAACAACGCGCGGCGCTCCGGCGTACATAAACCCGCGCGTCAATCCGACCAGGCCTTCACCTTTGATTTCCTTGCCAAGCCCGGTTTCGCAGGCACTGAGCACAACCAAATCAGAATTCAGTTGCAGGTTGTAAACGTCATACGCATACAAAAATCCGCTTTGTTGTCCCCCGTCTTTGTTTACCAGTGACAAGACCAGCGCAGAAAATTCCGGTCGTTCGCTGTCCAAATAGCCGTGCGTGGCAAAGTGAACGTACCGATACTGGCTTAAATCTTTTGCCGTCGCCGTCGCGCGACTGGCGTCGAAATCCAATGCCTGTTTGCGCTCGGCTTCAGGAACCAACGCCAAAATCTGCTCCGCTTCCTGCCGCGTGAACGGCAGCCGCGAAATCTTCATTTCACCCGTTTCTTCGGCGGATTTTTCCTTGATGTGTTTCAGCGAACGCTCTTCGGCAACGGATTGCGATTGTGGTTTTTCAGCTTCTTTTGATTGGGGGGCTGTTGCATTGCCCTGATTGCTGATTGTCGGCCTGGCCATCGTTCGGACTCGCTCATCGTCCCTTTCAAAAACTGGATCAGCCAGCACTGCCAACATTTTCGGCGCGATTTGCCGTTCTGCGGTATCTCGCCGGAGCACGGCCATTGTCGAAGCCGACGGCAGGTTAATGACTTCGTGATCTTCGATCAGTGATCGGTGATCGAAGATCGGTGGCCGATTGGGCGGGCTCTTCTTACGGCCACTGGCAACGGTTAGCGCAGCAAACGGAACGTACTGCAATGCTCCCGATGCCACCACCACCAAACGCTTTTTGCCCAGTTGCGAAGCGACAGGTTTAATCAACGTGTTGCTCAGATAATTGAGGGCCTGAAGGCCTCGGGCTTTTCGTTCGCTTTCCGACATTTCGACGCCATCGTGTTTCAGCCTGCGCTTTGCGGTTGTCTGAGACGGCTTGCTCAACCATTCGTAACTGTCGCGCGCAGCGGATTCGATTTTGGCGCGCGCAGGCAGCACGTAGCTGGTGATCTTGGTCGGCGTGACGGCCCACAAATAGCTGCGCGTTTCGCCCAGCCAGTATTCCAATAGCAAGGTGTCGTTATCCAAAACCTGTTGCTGAATTTCTTTCAGGCTGAGCGGAGACGGTTGCGTCAACGCGGCATACCGCGGACTGGCACGGCGAATTTCGGCGCGAACATCGTTGTACTGAGCGGTTAAGTCATCAACTTCTTTTTTCGCCGCTACGACTTGTTCAGGTGTCGGACGGCTTGCATAAAGTCTGGCCAACGCATCTGCCTTGCCGTTGAGTTGATGGTGCAGACGTTGCTCGCGTTCCAGCAGCGTGGCGTCAACGCCTTCGCGAATGCTGGCGTTCGCTTCGGAAAGAATTTCCAGCAAGCTGCGAGCGCGGGCACGCTCGCTGACTTGCAATGCTTCACCGCTGAAGCCTTTGCCAGCCTGGCGGCCATTCATTCGCATCAGCAGTTCGATGTAAAAGTCGTAATACTTTTGCACCGTCGCAAAATACGAAGCGCGCAATTCCTGACTGGCGACTTTCGTGCGCAGCGATTCAACAATATTCAAAGTGTCTTCGATCTGACTGCGCGACTGATCCAGCTCACCGGTGTCCAGCTTGACGCGGGCTATTTCGTATTTGGCTTTGGCTTCCAGCGCAGGGTCGCTGATGGCTCGACTCAATTCGACAGCGCGATTGAAATTCTCAAACGCCACTTGCTTTTCGCCCGACGCGCTTTCGATCAATCCAATGTTGATCAACGTTTCCGCTTCGCCCGCGCGGTTGCCGACTTCCCGATGAAGCGGCAACCCCTGGTTCGAAAATTCCAGCGACTTATCCCGCTGATCCAGCGAGCGATACACCATGCCTGTGGCCGTCAACGTGATGGCTTCGCCGCGCTTGTCTTTCAACTGACGCCAGACGGGCAGTGCCTGGGTCAGGTAATCCAACGCTTTCTGCGTATCTTCCAGTTCGTAATGCAAAAAGCCGAGCAGGTGCAAGGTGTCGGCTTCGGTTGTGCGATTGCCTGTGGCGCGGTGAATGTCCAGCGCCTGCAAATAGATCTCGCGGGCTTTTTCTTTTTCGCCGAGCGACGAATACAGCGTCGCCAAGTTGGTCGAGATGATGCCTTCCACCTGTTTGGCGCCGATGGAGCGCGCCAGTGTCAGCGCTTGAGCGTAATAATCCAGCGCTTTCTGCTTTTCGCCAAGCAGGTCATAGGCTTCGCCGATGTTTTGAATGGCGCTGACTTCGCCATCCGCCCGTTTGGCTTCGCGCCACAGCGGCAACGCCTGGTTGTAATAGTCCAACGCGCGCAGGTTTTCGCCCAGGTCGGAATACACGCTGCCGATGTTGGTCAGCGTGCTGGCTTCGCCCAGTTTGTCGTTGGCGGCGCGTCGCAAAGGCAACACCTGATCGAAAGACTCCGCCGCTTTGCGCTTTTCGCCGAGCGCAAAGTAAATCGCGGCCATATTGTTCAAAACGGTGGCTTCCAGCCCGCGATTGTTCACTTCACGGGCGAGCGCCAAAGCCTGGTTGTAATGTTCCAGCGCCAGTTGTTTATCGCCGAGCGTGTTGTGAACCAACCCTAGAAAGTTCAGCGTGCTGGCTTCTTCGCGCTTTCGTTTGAGGTCGCGCCAAATTGGCAGCGCTTGTTGAAAGAATCCCAGCGCATCTTTGTTGCTCCCTTTGTCTCGATTGACCGCGCCCAGATCCAGCAGCGTGTTCGCCTCACCCATCTGATCTTTTGCCGCGCGATAAACCGTCAACGCCTCGGCATAGGCTTCCAACGCCTTCGACTTATCGTTCATCGCTTCGTAGGTTCGACCAGCTCGGACGTGCATTTCGGCTTCGCGGCTCTGGTCGCCAAGCTTTTGCCAAACGGCGCGAGCTTGCGCAAAAGAATCAATCGCCTGTTGGCGGTCGCCCGCGGCAAGCTGAGTCGCGCCGATGGAAGTCAGAACAATCGCTTCGCCGCGTTGATTGCCGACCTCCTGCATTACGGGCAACGCCTGCCGATAAAATTCCAGCGCCGGTTTGGGCTGATTCATCGCTTGATGCGTCTGGCCCAGATTGGTCAAGGCGCTGGCTTCGCCTTTGCGATCCTTTGATTCGCGGCGCAACGCCAACGCTTGCGTAAAGGAATCCAAGGCTTGCTGGAAATCGCGCAACCCGCGCGACACATCGCCCAGCGCATTCAGCGTCATTGCCTGTTTTTCTTTGTCTTCGGTGGTACGCCACAGCTTTAGCGCTTCGTTATATGCAACCAGCGCGGCTTTCTTGTCTTCCGCAGCCTGTCGCGCGCGAAGCTGTTCGCCTTTGGCAAATTGGCGCTCGGCTTCGATGCGTTCGGGGTCGAATTTTGCAATTTCGCGAAGCTCCGCCAACTTGATCGAAACCTTTTTGGAGTCTTTTTCCTGCGACACCAGTTCAAGGCGGTAGTCACCGCCGAAGCCAGCGATCAAAGACAAATTCGCAGGATCAGGCGAATCCTGATTCCATTGGTATTCGACAGCCGGTTTACCGTCGGGCGCGAAAAGCTTAATCGAGAAGCTAACGTTTTTGGCTGTCACCGTAACGCGAGCAAAATCTAGTGTCTTGAGTGAAAGCCGGAACGATTGAGTTTCGCCTCCGCGGAGTTCTGCTTCAACGGCTTTGTCTAGTTCAAGCGATAGCGACTGTTGACCTTTACCCGTGGAAGCGCAAATGGAAAGTCCCAAACCAAACAGGATGAAAAGCTGAGCAATACGAGTGAAGCGAAGCAAGGCTAACCTCCGTTAAAGAAACGGCATTGCGCCGGATCACGTTAAGTATCAGTGATGTTCTAACCTGATCAAATGAGCCAGCACATCGCCAGAGCCAGAAACATTGGTCACTTTGTTGGCTTCGTCTTTGGTGACGGTGGCAGGAATCGCGGAATGTTTGGCAAGCAGGTCGCGCACCGAACGAATTTGTGCCGGATCGCTGATGTGGCCTTTGTCATTGGGATTCGCCAGGGATTTCAGCACTTCCAGTTCCGGCAATCTTTTGGACGACCAAACCAGCCAAAGCTTTTCGGTTCCCTGGTCTTTGTCGAAGAAAAAACCGTCGCCGGTTTCGGGAATTCGGATTTGCTGATCGGCTGCCAGTTCCGCTTTGGCATTGTTGGCTGTTGGTGAAGGAAACAAGGTGTTGTAATCAGGTAGCCCATTCACCGGATCGGGAGCTTCATTGATGATGTACAGGTTGCCGGAACGCGAAGCCCCAACGTTGAGCTGCACGTGGTAATCATTTTCGAACACCAGTTCGCCCGCCAACCTGAATGGTTGCTGATATGGTTTGGCGTCACGATATTTCTGCACCATCACCCAGTAACTGAATGCGGGTTTCACAACCGGAGCGACAATTTCAGGCGGTTTTTGTTTTGTAAACAACCAAGCGGCAACCGCGATGACAATGACTCCCGCCGCAACAGCGATAACTTTCCACGGAGATTTCGACGGTTCTGCCGCCGTGCGAATTAGCGTCTCGTCCAAAGCCGTTGGGCGCGCTTCTGCCGAAGCCGTCTCTCCATCGTAATGCAAGGTCGTAGCCGTTTGCTCGGACAATGATATAGCGGAGCGCGGTGCACCAGTCAGCGCAGCCGCCAAATCATCCGCGAATTCCTGGACAGTTTTGTACCGATCCTTGGCATTGAACGACAAAGCTTTCAGCAGGGCGGCTTCGGCGGCGGCGGGCAGGTTTCCGCGAAGCTCAGTGGGTTTGATGATTGCGCCTTCGCGTTGCAGTTCGTACAGATCAACTGCCGAACCGGCTTTAAACGGCGGGCTCCCGGTCAGCATTTCAAAAGCGACTGCGCTAAGTCCGTAAATATCACTTTCCGCAGTCGGCTTTCCTCGCAATTGCTCCGGAGCCATATACGGTGGAGTTCCGGCAATCCAGGTGATTTCGACGTTGGTCGCAACTTCAGAATCTTTGATGCGCGCGACGCCGAAATCAATCAGCTTTACCTGAGTTTGCCCGCCTCCCAACTCTTCCATCATGATGTTTTCGGGTTTCAGGTCGCGGTGATACACGCCTTTTTCATGCGCGGCAGCAAGAGCCTGTCCCATCTGGCGAACGATGGCGGCAACCCGGTCAAAATCCATTCCTTGCGGAATCATCACCGACCGCAAGGTTTTGCCTTCGACAAACTGCATTACCAAAAACGGTTTGCCGTCTGGCATTACGCCTGTATCCAGCACGCCCACGACACCGGGATGATTGATGCGCGCCAGCGCTTCCATTTCCTGTTTGAACTTCTTCTGAAACCACAGATCGTATCGCTGGTCGCCGCGTTCGGCGATCAGAACTTTGATAACCACGGCGCGATTCAGCAATTGTTTGTCGCGCGCCAAAAACACGATACCCAGACCGCCTCTGCCCAGCACGCGTTCGATTAGGTAGCGGTCTTTGAGCACTAAGCCCAGGTATTCACTGGACGGAGTGGATTCCGCCAGCGTTGCCATTGTTTCGTCGTTTTCCGTGGAAGCCATGTGGTTCGTATCCAAACCCGGTGTTTGATGGGATTACCAAGTCTGCGCCAATGGCGCAGCGCTCCAAGAGTTACGCCACTTCCCTGATTCCGGCTTTTGCGGCTTCGATAAACGCGCGCGCGTTTTCCACCGGAACCATCGGCATAATTCCGTGGCCCAAGTTCATGATGTGCCCCGTTGGACCGGCTTTTTTCAGAATTTCTTGGACGCCTTCGGCAATGGTTTCCGGCGTCCCGAGCAGCGCACAAGGATCCAGATTGCCCTGCAAAGCCAGATTGTCGAACCCGGCAGCTTGCAGCCTCCGGTTTGCTTCGGCGATGTCAATCCGCCAGTCCAGACTCAACACGTTCGCGCCGGATTCCGCCATCTTTTCCAGCACAGAACTGCAACCGTTGACGTACAAAATCGCCGGAACGCTCAACGCACTGGGACCGCGATGCAATCTGGAAAAGATTCGCTGCTGATATTCCAATGCGAACTCTTCGAAATCCCCAGCCGACAATTCGCCCGCCCAGGTGTCGAATAACTGAACGACCTGCGCACCGGCTTCGATCTGCGCGTTCAGGTAATCAGTAACCGTGTCGGCGATCTTTTCCAACAACTGATGCAGCAAGGTCGGGCTGGAAAACATCATTCGTTTGATTTCGGCGAAGTTGCGCGACGTGCCACCTTCAATCAAATACGACGCCAGTGTGAATGGCGCTCCGGCAAACCCAATCAATGGAGCACGGTTATCCAACTGTTGCCGCAATAGTCGAATCACATCCATCACAAAGCCGGTCTTTTCCACGGGGTCGGGAACGATCAGCTTTTCAACTTGTTCAGCCGTGCGAATCGGAGTTTCAATGACCGGCCCACGGCTTTCGATGATGTCCAGTTTGACGCCCATCGCTTCGACAGGAATCAAAATGTCTGAAAACATAATCACCGCGTCCACTCCCAGAATGTCGAACGGTTGCATGGAAACTTCTGCCGCCATTTCGGGCGTTTTGCACAAAGTCAGAAAATCCGTTTTGCCGCGCACGGCGCGGTATTCAGGCAAATACCGGCCAGCTTGCCGCATCATCCACACAGGAGAACGGTCAACGCTCTGCCGCCTGCAAGCGCGAATCAATCTATCGTTGTTAATCATAATTTCTCTATAAAACGAACTGTTTTTTCCCACCAATGGCTGCGCATCTTACCACTACAACCAGCGATTCCGCATCTGGCCTGAACGAAAGGGCGCAGAAGTTAGCTTTACAATAACAGCCGGGTTTGCAACTCTACGCCTGATTTGCACACCCGTTTCATTCTGTTCACCACCAGAGGAGCTACTTATGATTTCAAGACGATCTTTTTTGAATACCGCAGCCCGGTTCGGATCGGCAGGCGTGATTGCCGCCAGCTTCAACGAAAAAGGAATCGCTCATGCGATTGATGCGACGCGATACGTTTCTGGCTCTTCCGCCGATGACGTCGCTATGAACGAAGATTTCTGGCTGGAAATTCAGCGTGCTTTCACCGTAGATCGCACGTTGATCAATTTGAACAACGGCGGAGTTTCGCCTTCGCCCAAAGTTGTGCAGGAAGCCATGCGGCGGTACCTGGAATATTCGAACTCCGCGCCGGTGTATACGATGTGGCGTCATTTGGACCCGCAAATCGAAAGCGTCCGCCGCCGTCTGGCGATGAACTTCGGTTGCGATATGGAAGAAATTGCCATCACACGTAACGCCAGTGAATCGTTGGAAAATTGCCAGCTTGGCATTGACCTGAAACGCGGCGATGAAGTCCTGACCACCAATCAGGATTACCCGCGCATGCTGACAACCTGGAAACAGCGCGAACGCCGCGAAGGCATCAAGTTGCGCCAGATTTCAATCCCGGTTCCGGCTACACACGATCAGATTTTCGAGGCGTTTGAAAAAGCCATTTCGCCCCAAACCAAAGTCATTCATTTTTGCCATATCACCAATCTGTCCGGTCAGATTTACCCTGTTAAACGCATCGTGCAGATGGCGCGCGCGCGCGGCATCGAAACGATCGTAGACGGCGCTCACGCTTACGCGCACTTTCCATTCAAACACGTTGACCTGGATTGCGATTATTACGGGTCGAGCTTGCACAAATGGCTGACCGCTCCGTTTGGCACTGGATTGCTGTTTGTTCGCAAAAACAAAATCGCGCAAACCTGGTCTCTGATGGGTTCGGTAGAAGAAAACAACGCTAACATCCGCAAGTTTGAGGAAATCGGCACGCATCCGTCAGCCAACGCTTTGGCAATCAACGAAGCTCTGGATTTTCACGAAGGCATCGGCGCTGACCGCAAAGCGGCTCGATTGCGTTATCTCTATCAACGCTGGGCGCGCCGCATCGAAGGAATGAAAGGCGTGAAACTGTTGACCAGCTTTGATCCGAAAATGGGCTGCGGGCTGACACTGGTGAACATCGCAGGCATTGATCCGGTGAAACTATCCGGCCATTTGCAAACCGAATACCGAATCATTTCGACCGTCATCAAACATCCTGAGTTTGAAGGGTTGCGCATCACGCCGAACGTTTACACAACGTTGCGCGAAATTGACATCTTCGCTGAAGCGATGGAGAAGGTGATTCAAAAAGGTTTGCCCGCCTAACCCCTGTTGTTAGTCACCCGTCTGCCAGAACCTATTTGGCTCCGGCAGACGGTTCTTTTTTGATCGCAGCCACGACTCGATCAATCGCGGCCCGATGGCCAAGCCGTGCACTGCCTGGCAAAACATTCCATCCGGTCAAAACCAAAACCAAGTCGTGTTCGGGAACAACAATCGGCATCTGGCCACCGAAACCTGACCCGGCCCAAGCCAGTTTCGTCCCGTCACCATAAGGAAACAACCACCATTTCAATCCGTATTTCGCTCCACCATTGCCAACAGGCACAGCAGGTTTCACAGACTCTTTGACCCAATCCGCCGAAACAATCTGCTTGCCTTCCCAAATTCCATTTTTCAAAAACAAGAACCAGATTTTCGCCAGATCATGCGCGCGCAGATACAGCCCGCCTTCGGTATCTATCAATCCATAAGGTGAGCGCTTCCAGTAAAAATCCTTGATGCCGAGCGGAGCAAACAAATGCGTGGCAGCATATTCTTCAATGTCTTTGCCCGTCGCCACGTGAAAAATGTGCGCCAGCAATTCCGACTCACCGCTGCTGTAATTGAATAGAGTTCCCGGTTCACGTGCCATCGGTAGATTGATGACGAAATCAACCCAATTAAAGCTGGCTTCCATTCGGCTGGCGGAGTTGTTCGGATCGTTGTACGGAAGCTGTTCGTTCCAGTCGAATCCGCCGGTCATCGTGAGCAGATTGCGGATCGTAATGCGCCGTTTGCGCTCGTCCACATTGGCGACTTTGGCTGCGTCAAAAAATTTCAGAATCGGAGTATCCAACGGCGGGAATTCTCCGTTGGTCGTGGCAGTTCCAATGACAACCGAAGTCACGGTTTTGGTCACGGATTGCATCGTATGCAAATCTCCACGACGATAAAATGGGTGCCACCATGAGCTGAAGTAATTGTACGGACCAGTCATCTCGCTGGCATTCAACGCTCCGGCTTCTTTGGCTTCCTTGCCGTAAATTTGGCCGTAATCATGTTTGTACGCTCGGTCGAACACCAGCTTCCCATGTCGGATGACCAGCATGCTGTCAATGTTGCCGAATTTGCCGGCGGCGATTTCAGCATCAAGCCCATCCAGAGTCTTGGCATCCAACCCCACATCGCCTGGCTTTGCCGTGGGCCAATTTTGAGTCGGCCACTGTTGAGCGACTGGGCCACCAGCAAGAATTACCGCTAACACAAGGACAAAAATCAGACGACGAATTTCCATAACATTCCCTCCAAGCAACGTTTTCGCTGCCGATGAAGATTTTTTATGCGCAGGAGTCAGTCAAACTCGCCGCGGATTATGTGCGCGGCTGTCAGCAAAGACAATCTTTTCCCCTTGTTCGTTGGTAGTCCCACGTTGCCAGGATGTCAGTCCGTGTAGAGAATTACCGCCTTGCAAATTCCATCTTCGATCACCCCAAAAGGAAGAAAAATGGTTCTGCTGAAAATTTCCTATAAGCTGCGGGCGCATCACGTTGCGTTGTACGATCAAACGTTTGCCGAGCGAACGTTACCCCTGATCCGCGAACATGGGTTTCGATTCTGGGGCATCTGGCGCAGCGTCATCGGCGACGCTCAGGAATATCTGGAGTTATGGGAATTCGATTCGTTGGCCGAGTTTGACGAAGCCTGGCGGCGGTTGATGGCTGATCCGCGATTGAAAGACATTTTTGAAATCACAGGGCCGCTGGTCGAAGATGAAAAACTGTCGCTGTTTGAACCTTCGCTATCCGGCGAAAGAATGATTTCGATGCCAAAGCCCTAAATTATTCGCCGTCCAGTTTGATGCCGAAGCGTTCGGCCATTCGATACAGCGTTCGGCGATCGATTCCCAAAACTTCGGCGGCGCGGGTGCGGCTGCCTTTCATCACCTCCAGCACGTGCAGCAAATAGCGCCGTTCCAATTCATCCAAAGACGGCAAATCATCGTACAACGCAGCCAATGTTGAATTCGCCGCGCGCTGTTGCAGCTCCGGTGACTGAAGCTTCAGCGGCAAATCTTCTCGCGCAATTTCCGCCCCGCGCGCATGCAACGCAGCGTATTCAACCGCCGATTCCAGTTCGCGCACATTGCCAGGCCAGTCATAAGCCGCAAGAATTTTGATTGCCTCTTCCCGAAATCGCATCTGGCCTCGCCCTGCGTTTTCCACCGCATTAAGCAAAAAGCGTTCGGCCAGCAATGGAATGTCGCTTCGCCGTTCGCGTAATGCCGGAACGCGCAACGTAACCACGCTCAAACGATAAAACAAATCTTCGCGGAACCGGTGGGCGGCGACTTCCTGCTCAAGCTCGCGATTTGTGGCGGTGATGACGCGAGCGTCTACTTTCAGGTTTTTGGTGGAACCGACGCGGCGAATTTCCCGCTCCTGCAACGCGCGCAACAATTTGACCTGCATAGCTGCGCTGGTTTCGCCGATTTCATCCAAAAACAATGTCCCGCCTTCGGCTTCTTCCCACAAGCCTTTTCGATCAGAAGTTGCGCCGGTAAATGAACCTCTGGTGTGTCCGAACAACTCTGCTTCCAGCAAGGTTTCCGTCAGCGCGCCGCAATTGACAGGAACAAATGGCATTGCGGCGCGAGGGCTATGCTGATGAATCGCCCGTGCGACCAGCTCCTTGCCGGTGCCGGATTCGCCGACGATCAGCACGGTCGAACGCGAGGCGGCGACTCGCGCAATGTCTTTGTAAAGTTCGATCATGGCCGGTGATCGGCCGATCAACCCAGCTTGACGATATTGTTCACTTAACGTTCCCGCGTCTGAGATTTTCTCTGAACTGTTGGAATCAACTCGTTCCAACGCACGGCGAACGATTGAAATCACTTCCTGAACCTTGAACGGTTTGGAAATCAAATCCCAGGCGCCTTCGCGCGAAGCGGCGACCGCCGTGTCCAATGTGCCAAAACCGGTGATTAAAATGACGGGGCATTGATTGCGAAAAGTTTTCAGCAAATCCAGCCCGGACTTTTCGGCTTCCAGATTGATGTCGCTGACCACCAGATCGAACTGTTGCGCTTCGCTCATTTTCAAGGCGTCATCGGGCGTTTGAGCAATCGCAGTGCTCCAGCCCTGAGCCGTGAACAGTTCGCCAAGCAAATTGCACGACGCGCGATCGTCATCAATTACCAAAATTCTTTTCGTCATACCGCCTCTACCTTTGCCGCTGCGCCTGACGCAGTTTCAATGACAGGGAAATGCAACCCAAACTTTGCGCCTTGCCCTGGCAAACTTTCGACTTCGATTTGTCCGGCATGTTCGCGCATCAATTTATTGACAATAACCAGCCCCAATCCCGTCCCGCGTCCATGTTCTTTGGTCGTGTAAAGCGGATCGAAAATCCGCGCGCGAACTTCTTCGCTCATACCGCAACCATTGTCTGCGACTTCGACAACGACTTCGCCGCTGTTTGGCTCGGTGAAGGTGTTGATTCGCAGTTCGCCGCCTTCCGGCATGGCATCCATCGAATTGTTGATCAGATTGATAAAAACCTGCTGCAGGTAATCCGACGAGCCGGCAATCGGCGGCAGTTTTTCCGCCAGTGAAAGGGTCAGCCGTACGTTGCGAGAATCCAGTTTTGGTCGTGTGGCCTCGGCGATGTTGCGCAAAATCAAATTCAAATCTACCGGCGCAAGCACGGCTTTTTCCAGTCGCGTGCGATCCAGCATTTGGCGCACGATGCGTTCAATTCTTTCGATTTGTTCGCCAATGATTTTCGTTCGACCTTCGGCGGATTCCGGATTGGATCGCATTTCATCGCGCAGCAATTCGACGTGGCAACTGATCAAATTAAGCGGCGTACCGACTTCGTGAGCGAATTGCGCCGCTGTTTGCCCGGCGGCGGCTAATCGTTCCATTTCGCCCAGCCTGCGCGACACATCCCACAACTGCAAATTGGCATCGGCCAATTGGTGGTTGCGTTGCTGTAATTCAGCCGTCGCTTCCATCACGCGCCAACGAAGAATTTCTTTCTGAACTTCGCGCTCGCGCGTCATTTCACTGATACGCGCAATCATCCGGTTGAAACCTTCGGACAACCTGCCGAACTCATCACGCGCCAGCACAGGAGCTTGCGCTTTCAAGGAACCCGCTTTGGCGCGAGCCATCGCATACAGCAACCGCTTCATCGGACGATAAATCAGCTGGCGAAACATCAAATAAGTCGCCACCGTCAACAGAATGATCGCGACCAAGGCAATCAACGTCGCCGATTGAGAATACAGTTTGACCAGATCCGGAAAATCGTCGAGCCGTTCGACAATCTCAACGGCGCCGGCAACCTGGCCTTGCTTGAAGTAAGGCGCGTATGAGTGAAAGTAGACTGCGTCGCTGCTGTCTGTTACCGGGCTGGTAAAATTGAAAGACTTTTTCTGTAGCAAGGCCGTTTTCGTCTTGTCGTTCATCGGCTGAGGGGGCAGTTGGTCTGACGACGCCACCCGTTCGACAAACTGGCCTGCCAACAATTCCCACAGCCGCACATTGACGATGAAAGGTCGCGCTCCTTGCAACAACTGAGTCGAACGCTGCAATTTCTCCACATCAAACGGTTCCGCCGAACTGCTGACATGTTCGGCCAGGCTTCGCGCTTGTAATTCGGCCAGATATTGTTGCTCACCGCGCACCAAATCGGTGACACGCGCAGTGATGACAAACATCATCACTGCCAGCACGGCGATCGTAATAGCCGAAACCAGCAAGGTCGTTTTTGTGTGAAGCTTCATATGCAGCATAAGACGCTTATTTGCTCAGTAATTTGAAGTTGCGGCCAGTATCGTAACAAAGTCTGCCAGCGGCAAACAGAGTCCGTCACCAGTCAGGCGGCAGCAAAGCCAGTGCCACCCGCAAACAATTCAAGATTGACCCTCTTGCCGAAATGTCACGTGGCGAAATTGCAGGCTTGCCAATCAGCGCAGCCAAAACGCCACGCCGTCAAGGTTGCGTTTATCTCACACTTCAAGCGCTGCCTTGCTTGAAAAAGCCTGCCAGAACGCTGTTTTCTCAAATCGTGTCGAACTATTACTTCACTGGATTTTCGTGGCATCGCGCTTGCCAGACTGCTTGGCGAAGGAGTGAGTAAATGTTTCACCTTGTCGGGCAAATTATTTTGGGACTCGCTGTGGGCGTGATCGCAAAACCGTTGATGCCCGGCAAGGGAATGGGAAGAGTTCTGGGCATTGCCGGAACCGGTTTAATCGGATCGTTGTTGGGAGTATTTGTCGGACGCTCTTTCCTGGGCACGGAAAACAATCTGGCTGGATGGATGGTTTCGATGGTTGGTGTCTTGTTAGCGTTGACGCTTTATCGCGTCGTTACCGGCCCTCGTTCAGCATATTGATCCAACTGATTGGCCTGACATAAGTCAAACACACTACTAACTCCAAGCTTTATTACTCCGCGAATGCCTCGCAACAAGAGTTGCCCTGGCGGCGTCCGCGACCCCAAAACCGGATGAGATCAATCATCCCCAATATTTTACGGAGACCTTAATGAAGAAAACTATTGCAACTCTTTCGCTGGCAGCTTTGCTGATGGGCACAACCAGTGCTTTCGCCGGAACGATCCAAGGCGACAAAACCAAAGCGACGACTCCTGCTGCGGGCACCACCGAAACTAAAGGCAAAGGCAAAACCAAGAAAACCAAAACGGCTAAGCCGACGCCGACACCTGCCGCAACCAAAACCAAACCTTCGGGCAAGTAAACGCGGAGTGCTTGTCCGTTGATGGCTTCCGTTGCCATCTACCTCCTGAGGGCAACGGAAGCGTTCTTATTCTTGAGAGCAGTTGACGTGAAGTAATGATTTACCGAACCTCTTTTGGCCAAATTCAAAGCATGGCGAGATGCTTTTTCTTTGTGCTGCTCGCCGCTGTGCCAATGTCCATCCTGGCACAGGTTTCTTCACAATCGTCGCCGGTCAACTCAATCCCGCGCAGATTGACCTTGGCTGACGCCGAACGCATTTTGCTGGATCGCAATCTGGCCGTCACCGCCGCCAAATATCAGGTCGAATCCAGCCGTGCCGCCAAATTGATAGCCAGTTACAAACCGAACCCCGTTTTGACCGTCGGCGCTGAGCAGCTGGCACTCGGCCATTCAGCATCAAGTTTGTTCAAATCGAATCTGGGGATTTCGGCGGCAAGCACTTACACAGTTCGCATTGACAAAATCATAGAACGTGGCAGCAAGCGCGAACTTCGCACTGAGCAGGCAGACGAACAACTCAAAGCCAACGAAGCGCTGATGCTGGATGCCATTCGCACACAGCTTTATCAACTGCGGCAAGCCTTCACCGCAGCCACGCTGGCTCGTGAAGACTTATTGCTGGCTGAATCCACGCAACGGCAGTACGAACAGACCGTCCAACTGACAGCTACCAAAGTTGAAAACGGAGATTTACCGGGGCTGGAAATTTACCGAGCACGCGCCGGGCAAATGCAGTTTGAACAAGCTGTTGTGCAAGCGCGGACAAGTTATGAATTGGCAACGCGCGACGTGTTGAACCTGTTGGGAGCAACAGTTGCTGACGTCGCTTTCAGCAATCGGCAAACCGCACAAAACGCTTTGCCGAACGGTGGAAATATCGTTTTAGCTGGAAACAATTCTTCGGCTGACGGCGGTGCACAATTTTCAGCTTCACTACGCAATACACCGCTTGAAATCGTGGCCGAATTCGACGATCGCCCGATTGTCCAAACACAGGAAGAGTTGTTGCAGCTTTCACTGGGTGAGCGACCTGACGTTATTGCCGCTCGCCACATATTTGAAGCCGCCAACCGAGGAATGAGTTTGGCTCAGGCGCAACGAGTCCGCGATATTTCGGTGGGGTCGGAATTTCAACGAGTCGGTTCAGACAGCAGCTTCGGCGCAACACTTTCCGTCCCGCTTTTTATTTATAACAACCAGCGCGCAGCTATCACGCAAGCCGAAGCGCAGCGAAAAGCCAGCGAGACGTTGCTGCATCAAGCCGAATTACAAGCGACGACCGACGTCAACAAAGCATATCAAGTCTATTTGTCTGCACGTCGCACTCTGGATCTTTACAGCAAACAAAACCTGACTCAGGTCGAAAAGTTACGCAGCATTGCCACGCTCAGTTACAAGGAAGGCGCGTCGAGTTTGTTTGAATTGCTGGACGCTCAGCGCACCTATAACGCAGCGCTGGCAGCGTACAACCAGGCGCGCGCGGATTATCAAAATTCTCTTTGGTTATTGGAACAGGCTGTCGGCAAGACGCTGCGATAGCGTTGCCGCATCTTTTTAACTAACGCGAACCCCTTTGCCGTTATGAAGATTATTGACGAAATCGTTCACCAGGAACTTGAAACAGACGAACACCCACCAAACAGGCCACACATTTCGTTGGATGAACTTTCCACCGAAACGGACACGCCGGTGTTCAAATTGCGGCGGCGCACTTTTCTGGGCTTGGTCGTGATCCTGGCGCTGTTTGGGGGATTGTTCAGCGCATTGTTGTGGAAGAAAGGCGCTCACAACGAGCAACAAAATCCCGCGACGCAAACCGAAGCAACGGCCCCAGTGCAAAGCGCGACTCCTGATCTAGTCACTGTCGAGGAAGACGAATTAAAGCAAATTTCTGTTGAGCCAGCGGTTGAACGCGCGGTGGAAGTTGAAAAGGAAACCACAGGCAAAGTCGCGTTCAACGAAGATCGCCAAACTCCGGTGTTCACTCCTTACGCGGGACGCGTTATTGAACTGTTGGCCAACAAAGGCGATCTGGTCAAACAAGGCCAGCCCTTGCTGGTGGTCGAATCACCTGAATTGGTTGGAGTGGAAAACGATCTGGCTGCGGCCCGTTCCGACCGCGACAAAACCAAAATCGTGCTCGACACTGCGCAGAAAACCGCTGATCGAACTCGCGCCTTGTTTGAGAAAGAAGCCGCTGCCGCCAAAGACGTACAACTGGCCGACGCGGATTTAGAGCGCGCCAAAGAAGAATTCCGCCGCGCTGAAGCTGCCATTGCCGTAGCCGAAAACAGGTTGGCGCTGTTCGGCAAAACCAGGGACGAAATTGCGCGCATCGAAACTCAACCTGCGGGTTCGATTGATCGCCGGGTTGTCATTCGCGCGCCCATCAACGGAACGGTGGTTGATCGTCAGGTAGGCCCGGGCCAATACATCAAACCGGACATTCCCAACCCGCTTTATCTGTTGTCCGATCTTTCCACGCTGTGGGTGATTGCGGACGTGTACGAAAGTTTTTTGCCGCACATTCGCGTTGGAACTCCGGTCAGCATCAGTGTCGCGTCTTTGCCGGACCGGGGCTTTTCGGGCCGTGTGTCATTCATCAACCCTGCGGTTGATCCGACAACGCGAACCGTTCACGTGCGAATCGTTGTGCCCAACAACGGACTGCTAAAACCAGAAATGTTCGCCAAGATCAAAATCGGCTCGGCAACAACGGAAGTCTTTCCTGCCGTCCCGTCTGGCGCTGTGATTTCAGTCAACAACAGCACCGCCGTGCTGGTCGAAGATGGACACGGACGGTTCCGCCGCCGCGAAATCAAACCGGCGCGTGAAGAAAACGGATTCACCTTGATCCAGTCCGGCTTGAAGCCAGGCGAGCGAGTCGTCACCAAAGGCGTCTTGTTGCTGAACGGCGGCGTAGGCAAACCGGCGGAAGACAAATCGGAGAAGGGTGAATAAATCATGCTCAACCGTCTGGTTTCATTTGCGCTGGATCAACCTCTGTTGGTGTTTCTGCTGACTTTGCTGTTCATCGGCAGCGGAATCATGGCCTTTCGCGCCTTGCCGGTCGAAGCATTTCCAGACGTGACAGACACCCAAGTGCAGGTCATCACCCTCTTTCAAGGTCGAGCGGCTGAAGAGGTTGAAAAACAGGTGACAATGCCAATTGAGATTGGCTTGAGCGGCATTCCGCATTCGGTGCGCCTGTTTTCGCATACGATGTTTGGATTGTCATTCGTAGTGTTGACCTTTGACGATGGCGTTGACGCGTACTTCGCGCGCCAGCAGGTGATCGAACGTTTGCGCGGAGTTGATTTGCCTCAAGGTGTCACGCCCGATCTGGGCCCGTTGGCCACGCCCATTGGCGAAATTTATCGCTACCGGTTGAAAGGCGACGGCGTGACGCCACCAGTAAGCCCAATGGATTTGCGCACGTTGCAAGACTGGGTCGTTGAAAAACAATTGAAAACCGTGCCCGGCGTCGCAGATGTGGTGACGTATGGCGGACTGGTCAAACAGTATCAAGTCCAACCCGATCTGGCGAAGATGAAAAGCCTGAACATTACGTTGCAGCAGCTTTACACAGCGCTCGGTCGTGGCAATGCGAACGCCGGCGGCAGTTATCTGGAAAAAGGCGAACAACAATATCTGATTCGCGGAATCGGATTGCTGCGGTCTCCAGACGACATCGGCAATGTGGTGGTGGATGCGCGCGGCGGCACTCCGGTGCTGGTTAAAGACGTCGCTTCGGTTGAAATCGGCGCGGTGCCTCGGCAGGGATTGGTGGGGCAAGGCAACGAAGACGATTGCGTCAACGGCATCATCTTGATGCGCAAAGGCGAAAACCCGTCCGAAGTGCTGAAAGCCGTTCGAGATAAGGTGGACAACCTGAACGCCCGCGTGTTGCCGAAAGGCGTCAAGATTGATCCGATTTATGACCGCACCTGGCTGATCGGCACGACACTCAGAACTGTATTCAAAAATCTGGCCGAAGGCGCGATGTTGGTGACGCTGGTGTTGTTGCTGTTTCTGGGCAATATCCGGGCAGCAATCATCGTCGCCATCACCATTCCGCTGTCGCTGATGGCGACATTTCTGGGGCTGACGTTTAAAGGTATTCCGGCCAACCTGCTCAGTCTGGGCGCGATGGATTTCGGAATTATCGTGGACGGTGCGGTGATCGTGGTCGAAAACATCTTCCGTCAACTGAGCGAACATTCGCACAAACGCGGCAAGCGGCTGAGTCTGGAAGCGATCAAATACTCCATTTTGAAAGCCACAGGCGAAGTTGGACGACCTACGTTCTTTTCGATGCTGATCATCATCACGGCGCATTTGCCCATCTTCACCTTGCAGCGCCACGAAGGCCGTATCTTTGCGCCGATGGCCTGGACAGTGGTGGCTGCGCTAATCGGGTCACTGATCTTTTCGCTGACGCTGGTTCCGCTGCTTTGTTACTTCCTGTTGCGCAAACGGCTTTCGGAAAAAGAAAACTTTGTCGTCCGCGCTTGCAAACGAATTTATCGTCCAACTCTGGAATGGGCGCTGGATCATCGATGGATCGTCATCGGGTCGGCGGTGGTAATGCTGGCTGTCAGCCTTTCCATTGTGCCGCTGCTGGGTAGCGAATTTTTGCCCGAACTCAACGAAGGCACGATGTGGGTGAACATCACGTTTCCGCCGGGCATTTCAAATCAGGAAACCGTTCGGCTGACGCGCCAGGTGCGTAGCATTCTGGGCAAATACCCGGAAGTTAAGATGGTCAATTCCAAGGCTGGACGCCCGGAGGACGGCACAGATCCGAAGCTGATCAACATGGCAGAATTTTTCGTTGACCTGAAACCTCCGGCTGAATGGCGTCCAGGTTTAACGCGCGAAGAGCTGGAAAAAGAAATGGACAAAGCGCTGGATGTGATTCCGGGCATCAACCCCAGCTTTTCCCAACCCATTCGCGACAACGTGCTGGAAAGCATTTCACAGATTGACGGCCAGATTGTCATTAAAGTGTTCGGCGAAAACGGAGACGTGTTGAAAGAACAAGCGCAAAAAGTGCTGGACACGATTCAACCAATTCACGGCGTCGCCCGAGCCTTCATTGATCGTTACGGACAAGTGCCGCAGTTGCAGATTGAAATTGATCGCGCCAAAGCTGCGCGTTACGGATTGAACGTCGCTGACATTCAGGACGTGATTGAAACCGCCTTGGGTGGCCGCGTCGCCACAGACATTTGGGAGGGAGAGAGAAAATTCGACGTGGCCGTTCGCTTGAACGAAGAACAGCGCCAGATGGAAAACATCAAAAACATTCTGGTGGATGCTCCGGGCGGACAACGCATTCCGCTGAGCGATTTGGCAACCATCACGACCAAGTCTGGCCAGATGAACATCAGCCGTGAATTGGGATTGCGCGTCGCCGCCATCGGAGTGTTCATCCGCGACCGCGACATGGGCAGCCTTGTCGCCGAAATGCAGCAAAAGGTCGCGCAGAAGGTCCAAATGCCGCCTGGGTATTCCATCACCTGGGGCGGCGAATTTGAAAACCAGCAACGCGCCATGAAACGACTGGCGATGATTATTCCGGTCAGCGTGTTGTTAATCTTTGTGCTGTTGTTTAACGCGTTCAAATCGGTGCGCAGTTCGATGCTGATTTTGCTGAATGTGCCGTTTGCGGTGATTGGCGGCATTTTCGCGCTGCTGTTCACGGGCATTCACTTGAGCGTGTCTGCCGCCATCGGCTTCATCGCGTTGTTTGGCCAGGCCGTGCTGAACGGCGTCGTAATGGTCAGCTATTTCAATCAACTGCGTGATGAAGGTTTGTCGCCGTATCAGGCTGTGCTGAAAGGCGGACTCGTCCGGCTGCGAACGGTTTTGATGACAGCCATGCTGGCGATGCTGGGCCTGCTGCCAATGGCGTTGTCGCACAGTATCGGTTCGGAAACGCAAAAGCCGCTGGCGGTGGTCATCATCGGCGGTTTAATTTCGGCGACCTTGCTGACCCTGATTGTGTTGCCGACGCTGTATTTGGTTTTTGAAGGAAAAAACAAACCTCGAGTTTCTGCGCCTGAAAAGAGCACAGGCGCGGAACGTGAGTCTACGATGCTGGTGGATAGCATCAACGGTTGACACCTTGAGACAACGTGACTCACGTCTTATGCGGGCAGGACATAAAACTCTTGCCCGCCTTTTTCACCGATTTATGAGGATTGCGGATAGCGAAGTGACAGAAGCTTTGGGAGGCATTGTCGGCGCTATCTGCAACCCTCGCCAATTTGCCCTGGAAACGCATCATGGTTAAAGCCGTCAGTTTTTTCGACAAACTGATTCTCTCTCAGCAAAAGATGGGACAAACGACCGCTTTAAGCAGTGCGCTGGGTGTTTTTACGTCGTTGATTCTGACCCGCAAAAGCCTGTTCGTCCTGATTATCACGGGGCATTTAACGCGCAATTCGCTCTGGCGAGCGACTGGCCTTACAGCCAAAGGTTTATTGCTCGGCTCAGCCATCGGCTTCAGCCTGGAATTGCTGCGACAAACAGACTGGCTCCCCGACAAGGTTAAAAGATTTCGTTCTCCGCTTGATTCTTCCGTCGAAGAAGTTGCCGTAGCAAATTGCGAGTGGCGTCTGATTCAAATCCTGAAGCGATACGGATACGAACACCAATCGTTTCTGTCGCTGTATGGCGAAATGGAAGTTTGGTGGTCTGAACTCCCCGAAGCCGCAGTCGTGTTTCGCCGCGTTGGAAATGTGCTGATCGTCGTCGCTGCGCCGCTGGCGGCCAAAGAAAACTGGCTGAGTGTTACGCGTAGTTTTTTGGAGCATTGCCGCCGGAAACGCCTGGACTGCCTGATGTTGCCAGTGGGCCAAGAATTTGCCGCTGTCGCGCGTGAATGCGGAATGCGTTTGTTGTGTGTTGGCGAATCGGGTTATTTCAAATTGCCTGAATGGAAACCCGCTGGAGACCGCGCCAAAAAGATTCGCGCGGGTGTTAATCAGGCCCGTAACGCTGGAATCATCGTTGAGCCTTACGACCCGGATTCGAACTCTCACCCGGAAACGCGGACCGAAATTGAATCGCTTTGCCGCCGTTGGCTGGATACACGTGAAATTGACGCGCTGGGCTGGTTACTGGAACTCACACCGTTCAAGCTGAGCGAACACAAGCGTTATTTTTTGGCGCGCGAAGCCAGCGGAGCGTTGTGCGGTTTCCTGGCCTGTTCACCGATTTATGCGCGGAACGGATGGTATCTGGAAGATTTGATTCGCCATCCGAAAGCGGAGCGCGGAGTGAGCGAATTGCTGGTTGTCGAAGCGTTGAAGCATCTGTCGGCAGAAGGCGCTCAAATAGCAACGCTGGCCACTTCGCCTCTGGCAGGTGTCGAACCGGAAGATGATTTCAAAATCGTTGCGCGCGTGTTGAAACTCATCTATCGCCATATGGACATGTTTTATCACTTTCACACCCTGCATCGGTTCAAGTCCAAATTTGCGCCCTCGTTCGTCGAAAAAGAATACCTGGCAGTTTATCCCCCGCGGTTCAGCTTCAGACCTGTTCTGGCACTGGTCAAAGCGTTCGAGCCGAATGGCCTGACCGGCCTTGTCACATCCAAGTTGCGAAAAACCGTTCATCAGCTCAACGGAAAATGATTCTCGCCTGTTCTCCGGGTCAAAACCTGCTGTAAGCTGCGCCCACCAAATATTCACCAATTGGAGGCTCGATGAATCATAAGATTGCCAAAATCAATCGTCCTGAAACTGCGCGAAAATTGTTGCAAATCGAAATTGACAAGTTGCCGCCGAAAGAGCGCGAAATCGTTGAACGCTTCATCAACCATCGCCACATTTCGCGAGACGTTATCAGTGAATTCGATGAACAACTCACATTTGGCCAACGTGTCGCAGACCACGTCGCCTCCTTCGGTGGCAGTTGGACATTTATCTTTCTCTTTTTGGGGTTTCTGGTTGCCTGGATGCTTTTCAACACGTTCGTGTTGATGCAGCGAGCTTATGACCCTTACCCCTACATCCTGCTCAACCTGATTCTTTCATGCATTGCGGCATTACAAGCTCCGGTGATTATGATGAGCCAGAACCGCATGGCAGCCAAAGATCGTGAGCAAGCCACGCACGATTACGAAGTGAACATCAAAGCTGAACTGGAAATTTTGCAGTTGCATGAACAGTTGACGGAATTGCGTGAACGCGATTGGATAACGCTGATCGAAATGCAGCAAAAACAAATCGAGTTGCTGGAACGATTGCTGTCCGAAGCCGATGCCAAACAACAAGCGCGCTGAATTTTAGTGCTGCCGTTTGGCTAACAGCTTTTTCAGAGCTGACAACAATATCAATCCAATGCGAGGAACCGTGCGAAACAAACTGCTCTTGCTATTAATCTTTACGATACCGGTGGTGGCTGCTTGCCAATCAGAACCCAGGATTGATCCGCGATCATTGATTGACCGCGAACGTGACGGTCTGATCGGTGATGTGCGGGGTACGCTTACTGACGATGTAGTGCTTGACCAACAAAACGGCCAATGGGTGGAAACGCAACAGGCGTCTTCGACAACGTTGTACGACGCTTCCGGCAAACGAACTCTGCAAACACCATTTCGCGTGGTGATGGAAAACGGATTTGCCATCACGCAACACGAAGCGTTGTTTGATCCAACCGCTAAACGGGACAGCAACAGCATTGTCAATTTAGACAACAACACAAAGAAGTTCGTCGAGTATGACAGCAAAGGAAACGTCATCGAACGCGGGACGCACGACAACGGCAAACGAATCGCCGCCGAACTTTCCGTCAAGTATGAATTCGATGCTCGTGGCAACTGGATCAAACGAACTCTGTTGCGGCCTGCGCAAGGAGCAGGGCAAAAAGAATTGCAGCCTTCGGAAATCAGCTATCGGCAAATCATTTATGCCGATTCCGCAAAAGCTACACCGGCGACAGAATTGATTCCGGTCAGCGCCAAACAGTTAAAAAGCCCATTGCCGGCAACCGAAGAAAATCTGGCAATTGGAAAGATTCTGTTTCTGCAACGATGCGCCGCTTGTCATGGCAACGACGGCAAGGCGAAAACGGATTTTTCCGCCATCATGCCGACAAAGCCAGCCGACCTGACCGCCAAGGAAATCGCTTCGCTAAGTGATGGCGAGATTTATTCCGCCGTCAGCGAAGGAATCAAAGCGAGCGGCATGCCTGGCTACAAAGGCCGCATCGGCGACGAAGCCATCTGGAAAATCGCCATGTACACGCGACAGATTTCCGCCGTTCAAGCAAAAGCGGAATTGGCAGCAGCCAAAGCTTCGCCCACACCCGCGAAACCAGCCACAGCCACCGATCCTGAGCGTCGCTATCAACTCAACGGCAAAATTGTTTCCGTCGAACCGGAACTGAAACAGGTGACCATCGAACACCAGGAAATCAAAGGTTACATGGAAGCGATGACCATGCCGTTCCCTTTGCGAGACGAAAAGCTGTTGAACAAAGTGAAAAAAGGAGACCGGATTCAGGCGACATTGGTCATTGGTGGAGAGAAAGGTTGGCGGCTGGAAAATGTCGTCCTCAAATAACCCTCAAATCTCCCACGAAAATTCACGAAGAAGATCTATGGATTTGCCTTCGTGTTTCTTCGCGGGAAAGTCGTGCTGGGCGGCGACTAATCAGCTCAACAGATTGGCTTGAATTCCGTCTTTGCTCATCGCCTTCAGCAAATGATTGACGTGGTCATGGCCGCGCGCTTCCAGTGTCAGGTCAATTTCCACACCGCCGACTTCCAGGTTTGAAAAGGCGCGGTTATGTTCGACTTCCAGAATATTTGCGCCGTGTTCGGCGACGTGATGGCAAATGCGAGCCAGTTCTCCCGGACGATCGCGCATCATTGCGCGAATGCGCACCATACGACCATCTTTGGCCAAACCTCGCTGGATTATCTTCGACAACAGGTTCGGATCAATGTTGCCGCCGCTGATGACAATAGCGATGTTTTTGCCCTCCAGGTTGGAAAGCTTGTTGAACAACACCGCCGCCAACCCGGCCGCGCCTCCGCCTTCGACCACAGTCTTTTCAATTTCCAGCATCTTCAGGATCGCGCTGGCGATTTCGTCTTCGCTGACGGTGACAATGTCGTCCACATAACGACGCGCCAGTTCCGAAGTTTTCTGCCCGGCGCGTTTGACCGCCAACCCGTCGGCAATGGTGGGATGCGCGGGGACTTCGGTGACCTGACCGGTTTCGACCGCCGCTTTCATCGAAGCGAAATTTTCCGGTTCGACGCCGATGATGCGAATGCCGGGCTGCAATTCTTTCATCGCAATGGCGATGCCGCTGATCATTCCGCCGCCGCCGATAGGCACGACGACAGCATCGAACTTCACCGACTCTTCCAACAATTCCAGCCCGATGGTTCCCTGCCCTGCGATGATCGCTTCGTCGTCGAAGGCGTGAACGAACGTGAATCCGTGATGAGCCGACAATTCGCGCGCGTGCGCCAACGCCTCGTCATACGTCGCGCCGTGCAGGACGACTTCGCCGCCCAAATCGGCAGTGTTGGCGACTTTGATCAGCGGCGTCGCTTTGGGCATGACAATCACCGACCGAATGCCGAGCCGCGTCGCGTGATGCGCGACGCCTTGCGCGTGATTGCCCGCGCTGGCGGCCACAACTCCGGCATTGCGCTCTGCCGTTGAAAGCTGCAACAGCTTGTTCAACGCGCCGCGCTCTTTGAAGCTGCCGGTCATCTGCAGGTTTTCATACTTGAAGTAGGTGTTGCAGCGGCATAATCGGCTGAGCGTTTGCGACAATGGACATGGCGTCTGATAGATTGCGTGCTCCAGCCGAACACGCGCTGCTTGAATGTCGGAAAGTGTGACCATTGGGCAAAGGTAAAAGCCGGGCCCCAAACTGTCAAACTTTGTCGAACGTCAAGAAAAGTCTTGCCGTGCGGAAAAGTCCAAATGTACATTGGCAATGTTTTCAAGAATTGGGGAGGATTCAGATTGTGGCACAGAATAATGAAAAACGTCCGGTAGTTGGGTTGGCGCTCGGCGGTGGCATGGCACGCGGTTGCGCTCACGTTGGTGTGTTGCGCGAATTGGAACGGCATGGGATTCCGATTGATTTGCTGGCTGGAACCAGCGTCGGTTCCTTGATCGGCGGCGCGTATGCGACGGGGCTTTCGCCGGATCAAATCGAACAACTGGCATTGACCATTCGCTGGAGCGATTTGGGACGGCCTACCGTGTCGCTGCTGGGGTTTTACAACAGCGAACGCACTGAAGATTACGTTCGCCAGAACTTCCCCGTGACCGACTTTGAGCAAACACGCATTCCATTCGGCGCGGTGGCAACCGATCTGCAAACCGGCAAGATGGTGGTTTTCACCGAAGGCAGCATTCCATTGGCCATTCGCGCCAGTTGCGCCATGCCAGTGTTTTATACGCCCGTGACTGTCAATGGACGATTGATGGTAGACGGCGGTTTAGTCGGCCACATTCCGGCTTCTGTCGCCCGGATGATGGGAGCGGATGTCGTCATCGCCGTGGATGTGAATTCCCAGCATTTGCCGATTCCGCAACCAAACAACATGTTCACGATCATGTCGCAGGCGATGTCTGTCATGGGTCGCAGCGCCGTGACGTACATTTACTCGGATGCCGATGTGATCGTCCGCCCGGAAATTGAGCACGTTCGCGCGGACGATTTGTCGAAAGCCGCTGAAATGATCGCCGCCGGAGAAGAAGCCGTTCGCCGCGTGATTCCCAAAATCAAAAAGCTGCTAGCCCCCGCCAAACCAGGATTTTTCAAACGTGTGTTCTCGCGCACTTCGCAACATGATCCACGGCGCGTTTCCATCCTGAAAAAAGATTGACCACAAACCGCACCGGGTTCTCTTGTCCGCGACAAGAGAACCCGGTGCGGTTGAGAAAACGATTTGCCGTTTCAGTTGTTGATGCCATTGTGAATCGCGTAGGCATCAAACCGCTTTTCCGCCAGACAGCTTTGAGGCCAGACAGCCATCACCGCTTCGCGCATTTTGCCGAAGTAATTGTTGTAAGCCAGCCCTGACCGAAACCGCGTGCCGCTGTATAAATTCAACATTCCCCAGATCGAAGGCTGTTGGGTGCATTCGTCATCCTTGTTGGTATACAAGTCCCAGAAAAACAGAACCCAATCTTCATTGGTTCCAGCACTTTTCAGCGAGTTACCGCAATTTGGCCCTGTGCAACAAACATTTTCCAATCGCCCGCCCGAAGTCGTTCCGGTGCCATTGCTGTGGCGTTCCAAGTCGAGCTGCGTTCCCATCCAACTCAGTGCGCCTTCGTAATCCTTGTTGTTCCACACACGAGCAGCAAGAAACGTGGCGAAGCCTTCGCGGAAGCCAACCGAATTCCATTCCTTCGATCCAATCCAGTAACTATCAAAAGGAACATTCGCAGCCACGCAATTGTCCGGCGTCACGTTGTGATCAATTCGCACGTCCGGTTCGCCGCCATTCTTGGCTCCGGGTTGCGCGCCGTAATACAGCGCGGCGATGGCGTGTCCCATTTCGTGAGAAACCACCGATTTCTGGTGAGCTTGCGGCATGCCGCCATTCGGGTCCACGTTGGCAATGCGCAGGTAATGCCGTCCGCTGGTGATGTACGAATTCGACTTGCTCCAATGCGCGGACGAATAAGCGTTCGCAGTGTTATCAATGGCCATGTGGTACGCCTTGTTCGGCGCTCCTGGCACGCGGTACAGCGTGAAGGCGGCAATCGCCATCGCGGTCCATTCGCTGTCATAGTTGCCGAACGCGTAATACTGAGTTCCGGCAGTAGACGGTTTGATGTATCCCGCAACTCGATACGTCGTGCCGGGATAGGAAGAAAAGTCATTTACGTTGTTGTGAATGCGAACGTAGGTGCCACTCACATCCGACGCATACCCATAAGCCGTCAACAAAAACTCTCCCGTTTCATCGTGCGACCAGTTGAAACAGCCTGTGGACTGATCTGTCACATACGTTTTTTCGACGCCGTTCTTTTTGATTCGGACGTGAACGCCGTGAGCGGGAACGTCCATTCCTGCGTCAGCCTTGGTCCAGTAATCTTCCGTGCCGCCTTTGTTCGAGCCGTTATCAATGGTCCTGCCGGAATCTGTCGTTTGGATGCGAAACAGAATGCACGTGCGATATTTGTTCGCCGCAGTCGCTTCCTGAGTTTCGGCTTTCAGGTTGAAGCTGTCAGTTTCGCTCGCCACAGCCGATGTGCTCGGTCGTCGGCTCTCGTTCACGTCTTCAGCAAGTTTTGCCTGCTCTTCGCGCAAACTTTCCGCGGAGGCATTGCCTGTGCCCGCGTCCATCACGCGAGTCAAAATGGAGTCTTCGCGATCCACCAAATCGTTTCGGGCCCGTCCGCGAAAATCGCCGCCACTGAATTGCCGCTGTAACGCCTGTTTGCCGTAAAACGCCGTGGTGTTCACACTGGTCGGGTGAAAGAACACGGGCGACGAAAGACTGGTTTCAATGTACGTTCCCGCGTCATCCAGCACGCGCGCCGTCGCCTGCAAACGACCGGAAAAAAGCATGCTGCTGATCACAAATCCAAAACGCCGCACGTCCACGGGAATCACGACGCTGCCAAACCCGTCCAACCGCACTGAGCCAACATCCAGTTTCGGATTGAAAGTTCCGCCATTGTCCGCCCGCAAGGAAAGTTCCACTTGTTGCGCCGCAGGGCTTAAGTTTTCCACGCGCAAATTCAGGCTGGCTCCACGCACGTTGTTCACAGTTCCATCATCGTCAACGCCGTCCCAGGCCAATCGTGTCTGCGCCGGGAAATTCCGCAATTCTTCGCTGTCCGAAGCCGCTCCTGTTTGGACTGGAATGGTTGTGCTCGCCGTTGCGCCCGGCAGCGGAATGAGCACACTGCCTGAAATGACTGCTCCGATGGTTAATGCGATAAAAACGTTTTTGAATAACTTGAACATTTGGGTATTTTCTCCTGCGCGATCACAACGCGCTTAGCGATCGGCAACTCCTTGCCGAAGTTCATTGCTCTTTCATTCAGTGAATCGCTCTGGGTTTGCTCACTGATCTTTCAGACTCTCTTTCGTCTTCACCCACTAAGGCGGAAGTCAGGTCCCAGAACTATCATCTGCCGGAAAAATTTCTTTGTGACGGTTTCCCAGATACGCTGAGCAATTGTTCTGGCTGATTTGGGCCGTATATCGGAGATTCACCATGCGAACGTTTATCGCCATTGAAATTCCTGACGCCATCAAAGCTGAGCTGGCCAAGCTGCAATCAGAGCTTCGCCGAACCGGCGCGGATGTGGGCTGGACAAATCCTGACAACATTCATCTAACTTTGCGCTTTCTGGGCGAAGTTGGTGAGCGACAAGTAGAGTCCCTGAAGCAGCTTTGCGCCCAGATCGCCACGGAGTTTTCGCCCTTCGCATTGCAATTAGGCGACACGGGATACTTTCCCAACTTTCGTCAGCCTCGCGTGTTGTGGGTGGGCTTGGACGGAAATACAGAAATTGCCGCGCAGCTGCAGAAGCGTTTGGAAACTGAGTTGGTGGCGTTGGGATTTGATCGCGAAGACAAACCGTTCAAGCCCCACTTGACCATTGGTCGCGTGAAATCCGGCAAGAACATCAAACTGCTGATGGCCAAAGCAGACATGGTTCGACTTCCCCAATTATCATTTGAAGTCGGCGAATTGGTCTTGTTTAAAAGTGAGTTACATCCGGCGGGAGCACAGTATACGGCGCTGGCGAAATCGAAACTGCGAACCGGTTGATTACTACGCAATCAGACATCCCATCAGGCAAAATCGCATTTCGATTTCATCAAAAAAAATGGGAGCGGTTTTTAGGCCGCTCCCGTTCAAGGCTAGCTTGTTCTCTCAGGATTAAAAATCAAAGCGTCCGCCGATTTGAATAATGCGCGGCGAGAACGCGGATGTTACACGCCCGAAGGTCGTGCTGTTAATGTTTTGTCCCTGCCCGAAGAAGAAGTTGGTCTTGTTCAGGGCATTGAAAGCTTCCAGACGGAGCTGGAAGCGCATGCCTTCCTTGATGCGGAAGTTCTTGGCCAAGCTCGCATCCAGGTTGGTGTACCACGGCCCGTTGATGAATGCGCGCTCCATACCGCTGACTTGTCCTGGCGCATTGTTGAAGAAGGCCTGGCCAGAAAATGCCGTCGTGCCAAAACCTTCTGCTCCACGTCCCGTCGTGTTAATTACAGCCGGATTGATGAAGTAGATGCCCGCCGGAACGCCTCGTGAATTCCCCGCCTCCATCTTGTAAATGCCAAACAAGTCCTTGACTTGATCCTTGTTCAGCGAAGTAACTGCCGTTTGACGGCCTGAACGGCCGGCGCGATTGTACGTTCCACGCGGATCAAAGATGGAAATCGGAGCGCCGGAACTGATCGTCAGGATCGGGCTGAATTGCCACCCGCCGATGATCGCATCCACCACGCGATTGGCTCCGCCGAAGAATTTGCGTCCGTTGCCGAACGGCAATTCATAAATGGCATTGAACTTCAGCCCGTGCGTCTGGTCGTAATCGGCGCGCGAATATTCCAGTTCTGGACGGGCGTTATCCAGGAACGGTTCCACCAACTGCTGGGACGTCCCAATGCCATTGGTGAGCGTTTTCTGGAAGGTGTAATTTGCTTGCAGGTATAACCCTTTGGTAAAGCGACGACGGAATTCTGCCTGCACGGAGTTGTAATTGTATTTCGCGCCGTTCGTGAACAGGTTGGCTACGCCAGTGCCTGCGTTGGGCAGAAACTTAACTGTGCCTGCCTGATTCAACTGAATGTAGTTCAGCGCCAGATCAGCGGGTGTGCCGTTGATCAGTTGATTGCGGTTCGCAGTGTTGGCCAATGAACCGCCACCAACCAGATTCGGGAACACGGTCAGCGCCTGGCAACCAGCGTTTTGCGCAGTGGTGCAAGCCGGATTTCCCGTCAGCACCAGGTTGGCGCGCGCGCGGTTGAAATCCGCCAGGAAGCCGTTGTTGACGATGTCCATCTGGTTGTAATCAATCGAGCGCCAAAGGTTGTTGCCGCGTCCGCCAACCCAGCGAATTTCGATCGCGTTCGCGCCGAATTCGCGCTGGATGCCGAAGTTGTACTCTTCCACACGCGGCGTCTGAATTTCGGGATCAATCGCGAAGGCTGTGCCGAAAAAGCTGAACGCAGCCGAATTGTTTTGCGCAAAGGTGCGCGGAACCACCGGCACGCCCGGTGACGCAATTGAAGGCAGCGCGTTCAAACGGGCATTGAGCGCCGTGTTGCTGGTCAGGGGATTGATTGCTCCAACCGAGGTCGTTCCCAGCCCCGCATTCCCCACAGCCGCGTTGTTCAGCGCCGTAATCATCTGATCGTTCAGGTAGCTCATGCGGTATCCGCCGCGCAACACAGTTTTGCCGCCTTCGCCAAAGAGATACTTGCCGAATTTGCCCCACTTGTTCGGAGCCCAAGCCACACTGATGATGGGAGCAAAATTGTTCTTATCCGTTTTGTAAAACTGATTTTCCACGCCAGCGTTGCCGCCGATGTAGTTGTAGGTTCCGTTCGGATTAAGAATTGCCTGCACCGGATCTGTTCCTTTCGGAATAGCCACTTCCAGCGCCAAGCCGTTGTTCTGTTTCAATCCCGTGTAAAGCTCATAGCGCAGCCCCACGTTCACGGTCAGCGACTGCATCGCGCGCCATTGATCCTGCACATACAACGAATGGTTGCCGTAACGGAAATCCTGCAGACGGCGAACCGGACGGAAGCCGGAGTTTTTGTTTTCGACGTTGAAGGATTGCGAACCGCTGGTCACCAGACCACCCACCAAACCCAACAATGCGTTGGCCGTATTGAGCTGCGTTACGGAAATTCCTCCCTGGAACTGGCCTGCCACCAAGTTTGGCGTGTTGACGTTCGTGCCCATGTTATAAGTGGCGACAATGCCTGCGTCGTTGTAAGCGTCCACTTCCTGGAACTGCAACTGACCGCCAAAACGCAGGCTGTGCTTGCCCCAGTTCAAATCGGCGTTGTCCTGATAGTTGTAATAGCGCGTAAAACGCCCTTGATCCTGAAAGGTCACCACAGGATTGCTAATAAGCGTAGGATTCACGTAAAAGCCCGGGTTCGCCAGCGTGTTGTCGAATGGCACAATGCTGCGGAAAGTGCCGCCCCGAATTTCGTTGCTGAACCGTCCACCGGGCGTCCAGCGATACGCCATCACCAGCAGCTTGTTATCCGATGATTGAATGGTCGCGGGACGCGTATTGAACCCTTGCGTGCCATCCACATCCGGGCGCAGGTTGTTTTCTTTGTTGTAATCGTAAACAACGTTGAATGTGTGTTTTTCGTTAATGTCGAAATCCACGCGCGAGGTGTACACGTTACGATCAGAATTCGACGGCTGGTTAAAACTCAGCCCCGTCGTATTAAATTGGTCGCCCACATCCGCGCGGTTTCCAACCGTGGGAACTTGCGACAGGATGTTTTGCCCAACATAGGGGTCTACTCCCGTGATGCCCGAATTGGCGGGCAGCAACGAAAACAGATTCACCGTGCGCGTCACGTTGGCGTTGTCCACGTAAGTGAAATTTCCTTGGCGCGCGCCCGGCAACAAAATCGTGCGTGTCGCCAGCGACGAAGTGCGCGTGCGCAACCCTTCGTAGCCAAAGAAGAAGAACGCTTTGTTTTTCAGCAGCGGCGATCCGCCCTGGCCAAAGCGCGGCAACGGCATCGGGCCAAGCACCTTGCCGCCGAAATTGTTTCGGTTCAGAAATGCGATTGGAATGTTGCTGCGATTGCTGAAGAAGTTGTTCGCCGCCAGCGCCGAATTGCGGTTGAATTCAAACGCCGAGCCGTGGAATTTGCTCTCACCGCGCGGCGTCACTTGCCGAATCTGCGCGCCGCCATTCTGGTCGGCATTGGAATTCGAGGTCGTGATCGTGAATTCGCCGATGTTGTCCACTGACGGGCGATTCGGCGAAAAATCCGTCGCGTTGGAACGAATAAAGCCATCTTGCACGTTCAATCCGTCGCGCGTGATATTCGTGAACGAAGTACGCAGCCCATTGATCGAAGTATTTTGCGCGCCGTTTTGTGACACACCTGCTTGCAGTGCAATCAGGTTCAGCGGATTGCGCCCGTTAAGCGGCAATTCGATAATCTGTTTGCCACTGACGGTCGCACTCAATTCGCCGTTGACTGCATTAAGAACGTCCGTGCCTGCCGCAACGGTGACAGACTCTTCCACGCGCCCAATTTCCAGTGTGATTGTCAGCGCGTATTCACGTCCGATGTCAATTTTCACGTCGGTCGCGGTATAGGTCTTGAACCCGTTGGCCGTTACCTTAACGGTGTAAGTTCCGACTTCAAGCTGCGGAATCGTGAACGTTCCATCGCCTGCCGATGTAATGACTTTCTCTCTGCGAGTCTTGTCGTCTGTGATCGTGATGCTCGCACCGGCGATGACGCCGTCCGAACTGGCGACCGTTCCCACCAATCGCCCTGTGTTGGTTTGTGCAATTGCGGAAGCCAAGCCCGCGCAAACCATGACACAAAGGAATATCAACCTTTTCATAGTTACCTCTGATTAAAAGTTCGTTGTAGTTCGTTTTGTGCCAGCCCAATAAGCTTACACAAAATGCAAATGGCATCAGCGCTTCATCCAGGCAAATGAACTCTTTTCACCCAGCATATTTCTTTGCCAGTGTGCTGATGTCTAATTAAAAGCTGGAAGGGAGCCGATTAAACACGTGAAGATGGATCCAACGCGTCATCACAATTGCCCCAGGTTCGAAGAAAATTGAGTCTAAATTTGAGCAACAGGTATGCCAGGAAAAATATTTTCATGATCGTCTTCTGCAATCAGTTCAATTCCAAAACTTCACTCTATTTAGACAGAAAAAACCTAGTGATTCCTAAATTGTGAACTGGTTTTCAGAAGAGAATAAGTGATTCGCATCCGTTCCAAGCGAGACAATTTCTGACACCACTAGGGCAAAATGCCTCAATCTTGTTCTTGGAAGAGAAGACAAGAGTTTGGTGAAATTGAGGAGGTTTTGAGTTTACTTGCTGAGCGCAAAAAACAAAAGCGGCAACGTATTGCCGCTTTTGTTTGGTCTGTGGTACTTTCCGAATTGAGATTTGAAATCAATGATTTGAAATTTCGATTGCGCGCCCGTAGCTCAGTTGGATAGAGCGCCGGCCTTCGAAGCCGTAGGTCACAGGTTCGAGCCCTGTCGGGCGCGCCACCTTCCCAACATTCCTATCTTAACGCTACACCCAGAAGCGAATTGATTTCTGCGTAAGCTGCCTGCCAGCGACTGTTCATATTGGAATCGAGCCGCACACGCTTCCAAGTTTGGTTAGTGAGTTCCGCATCTTCCTGCACTCTTCTAGCGTTACTTCGCACGCTATTCGCATCAGTTGCTCCCGTTTGCAATCTCAGCAATGACGCATGCAACGCCATCAAACCATCAAAAAATTGTTTCTGATCTGCAGACGGCGGTTGTTGGCCAATAAATGTTGGAGGGCCAGTACGATTGATCATGTATCCCAGATCATTGGCATATTGTCGGCGGATGTAATCCACTTTGGCCGCTGCACTCTGCGCCTGGACCGCAATCGAAGTCGTGGGAGTGGGTAATGAAGTGCCCGGCTGGTTTGTTGTCGGAGGAGTCGTTCCCACGGGTATGGTTCCGTTCGGATAACCGGGAGTTGAATAATTTGTCCCGGAGTTGCCAGCATTGTATGGCGCTGAAGCCGGGGCCCGTCCATAACGAGTGCCGGGTTGATAGGGAATCTCTACGGAAAAGCTGGACCTGCCGTATTTGTCCATAAACTCCGCCCGTCGCAACAGTCCGCTTTTGTCATCCAGACAAATTTCAGGCACGGGAAGAATTGCGGATTGTTGAAATCTTGGCTCGACGCCAGTGCTGCGCGGAGGAGTTCCACGCAACCGAATTCGTACAAGCCCATTGGCCAGATTCTCGTGATTACTGAACACACGCCAACCGGAAGAGGGAGCGTCGGCATTCACTCTTAGCTTCACGGAACCATCGCCTTCACGAATCGTCGTCGCTTCATAAGGACTCAGCGGGCCTGGAAGCGGTCCGGATGGCGTTGGTGTCGGCGTTGGCTGATACGGATAAGGATTCGGATTAGGATTAGGTGGAAAAGGCACCGGTGTGGGAATCGGCGTTGGCACCGGAGTCGGTATAGGACTGGCGTTCGCTTGAAACAAATTTGAAGAAATCTGTTGGGTCAGAATCATTCCGAACCGTTGTCCTGGCTCAATGGTGACGTCTTTGCCCTTCATCAACAAGGCGGCAGTCAATCCAACGGCAGCGCCAATCCCGGCTCCCATCAGTGCTCCGCCCGTGAACACTCCAATGGCTGCGCCTGCACCCGCGCCGCCTCCGATAAAGGCAATGTCACGTTTGAGCGAAGAATCGCCTTTCAAATAAGCTTCCTCATCCATCCGCTTACGGTCTTCAGCGCTGGCACTGGTCAAGGTTCCTTTAACCGGCACCGGATCGCCATTCGGACGGCGGAAGTTGTCGAACACAATTGCCAGAACCCCTGAGCGGTGACGCCACTTTGCCTTACTGACGGAACTGACGTGACCTTCAACAACGATTCCGACTGGAATCAGTGTTTTATTGGCTCCGTCAACCACCGGACTGACTACATGAGCGCGAAATCTGTCGCTGACCTTGGAGCCGGCGGAAGACAATTGGTCGTCAATTTCCAGGATAATGATTGTGCCTGCGGGAATGGTGGTCGTCCCAACTGGCAGCGGTGAACTGCCTTCCGCATCACGCGCCGGGGCGCGACCAAGTCGGCCTTGAGAATAAACGTTAGGGGAAATCGCGCTGATGACTAACGACAAAAGCGTTGCGAAAATTACTGCTTTCCGAAGACGTTGGGTCATAAAAACTCCCTGTCAGATACCGCAATCAGTCATCAACTTGTAGGAGGTGGCTGCTGAATACTGACTGCCAGTTTTGCCAATCTTCTTGGCAAAAACCTTCTTGTTTCACTTTAGCTTTTTGATTTAAGAACCTTGAACGCGCACAGTTTACACTCTCTTCACTGACAGACCAAAGCACAAAAACAAAGGCGCACCCGAATGAGTGCGCCTTTGTTTTTTTAAGACTGATGGGCTCGTGAGTGATTATCCAGCTTGCGGAACAATCAGCAACACGACAACCAGCGTGAAGATCACGAGGGTTTCAATAAACACCAGACCGAGAATCATCGGCAGCGGAACGCCTTTGAAAGCTCCGGGGTTGCGCGCCAAGCCTTCGCAAGCTGCAGCGCCGACACGGCCTTGGCCGAGTCCGCAAAGACCAGCGGCGATGCCGAATCCGACAACCGCGCCGATGTAGCCCAAGCCTTTAGCCAAACCGCTTCCGCTTTCAGCCGCGCCTGGCGTTTGAGCCATCGCGCTCACTGCTGAAACCAGAACAACCATTAAACTGACAACCACACGAATCACGTTGCGTGACATTGTTTTTCTCTCCTTAAAAGATAAAGTTAAGTTGGTTTGGATCGGCAACCGTTCGGCAATCGGATTTGGATAAACAACAGTATGAAATTCCAAATGCCCAAAGTTGCTGTTGATCAGTTGATGCGTGATGCTGGTCTGTCACGTTCGACGGCTTCGGGATGAATGCGACGCTGGGTCTGCATTGCAAGTCCTGGGGGACTGCAAGCGCCTCACAACGTTTCCGCCTCGGGTTAACTTGAAGCTGCCTTGGATCAAAGGCCGATCACGTCATCTTGTCAAAGAAAGGACTAGCCGCCCGGCTTGTCCAATAAAAAACTTAGTGCGCTGCCTGGCCATGCGCCTGGACTGAACCAAATGCTTCTGAGCCATGTTCGTGGCTGTCGTGGTGCGAAACTTCGCCCAGATAAACCATCGAAAGCAGAATGAAGATGAATGTTTGCAGGAAGAACGTCAGCAATCCCAGCGGCATCAACAGAATCGGCAAGCCCCACTGAACCATTCCCGAAACGGCTCCGCTGACCTGCTCTTCACCATAAATGTTGCCGAACAAACGAATGCTCAAGCTGAGAATTCGCGCCAAATTACTAATGATCTCAATCGGGAACATCAACGGAATCAACCACCAGATTGGACCGGCAAAGTGTTTGATGTGACCGAACAGCCCGTTTTCCCGAATACCAACGTAGTTGTAGTAAAGGAATGAAGTGATCGCCAACGCCAGTGTCACATTGAAATTCGCCGTCGGCGAAATCATGTCTGGGATCATTCCCAACAGATTCGATAACAGAATCAGGATGGCAAACGTCATCACCACGGGGAAATGTTTCATCGCGCCTGGGCCGACCAGATCAGCCAAAAAGCCGCGCACTGCTTCGACGGCAACTTCAAACGTTTGTTGGCGCGAAGTCGGCGATTCGGTCGAAAGCTTGCCGCGCAACAACCACAACACGACGACAGCGACCAACACAACGATCGAAAACATGACGATCTGGGTGGGAATCGGCAATTCCCCCGAAGCAATGTACTGTTCGTAGGTTTTGCCTTCGCCGGGCCAGTGCGGCCCAAAGATTTTCAGCGCGCTGTAAATCGGCGGCATGATCGCTTTTTGGAGTTCAAAAACAGTCGGGCCGAGCAAATGATTGACTTGTTCAGCCAGCCAGGGCACGTGATGGCCGCCACCGTGACCTGCCGCATGTCCGGCAGCTTCAGCAGCATGTCCAGCAGCGTTGGCGACGTGACCTGCAGTCTGTGCAGCAGCCTCCACCCCATGCTGAGTCGCCGCTTCAGCGCCGTGCTGAGTCGCTGCGGCTCCTTCAGCCGCTTTTTCTCCGTGTTCTTGCAGAAGATTCAGTAGAAACATAATTGCTAATTATTCCTGAGATGAATTCGGATTCGTTTTGAATCCCAGATAAAGCTGATAAGCCGTTTCGATCACCACTCCGCCGACCAGCGCGGCAAAACCGATCCCAATTCCCAGCGGATGCACTCTGCGAGTAAAAACCGCTGCTCCAATGACCAGAGCAATGACGAAATAACGCAAGATGAACTTCGAAACGGTGTAAGGCGGAACTTTGCCGGTTTCGCGTGCGATGTAATGATTCAACATCGCGCGCATGCTGCCTTCCAACCATCGTTTGTTGAACAGGCTCAGCATACTGCCTAAAGCAACTCCCAGCATCATTTTGCGGCCAGACCAGAAAAACGCAGCCAGCATCGCAACCAGAATATAAATATATGTGTTGCGCTGAAGCCGCCATTTTACCTTGGCGTCGTCGTCACTGCCTTCATAGCCGTCAATTTCGGTCATTTGCGAAGCGGGAATCTTAGCGATTGGAATTTATTTTGGCAAACAGTTAGCGCCGCGCCGCAATCGTTACCAGATTTGACGCAGCCACAGGCATTGTTTCCGGCTTTGGTTCCAACACGCCATATTTGCTGAAATAAGCCAGTTGGCGACGATAACAATGTTGCTTTTCCATATCGAACGCCACGCAAGAATCAATCGGGCGCGAGTAAATGTGGATGCTGACTGCCGGTTCGTCAAAGTTATATAGCCGATGAATTGTCTGCAATTTATCGGCGGTCAACACGGTGCCTCCAGCACAGGCTTCGATCTGGCGGACGACTTCCAATTTGGTGTGCTCCGAGCCGGCCAGGCAATCAATGCCGACAACGTTCTGGTTTTCAGGGTGATCGCAACCCAACCATTTGTAATCTACCACTCCCAAATTGCCACGCTGAGGAATCATCCAACAAAGCTGGCCGTTGTGCGTATGGACAGCGGTTCTTTGTCCGGGTTGCCAGCAAATGGTCATCACTTCGAACAAATCGTCGCGGTAAATCATGTTGCGCGTGTAAAAGTTCTGATCGAAGAAAACAAACGGCTCAAGCGAAGAATCACTGATTTGTACGCTGTCGCAAAATTCCGACACACTGTCTCGAGTGATAAGGCCTTGTTCAAAAGAACAAATCGTCGCGACGAAATCATCAACACTGATTAAACGCTTGGCCATTAATGAATCTCCTCTCTCAGTTTTAGCGTTTAGCCGCCCACATGAACTGCTGGTCGGCGAGAACGATCCGGCTCGGCCTGACGCAAAATTTCATGAGTCACCGGAGCCGTATCGCCTTCCCCAAAAAAGATGAACTTCAAGACGTAAGTCAACGGATTGCCTTCGGTCCAACCGAAGTAGACATGCGGAATTTGGCCAGTCTGATTGCGCACGTTCAGCAAAAATGCAGCAATCGCATTCGGAACTGCCGGGCTTTTCGTCCGCAAAATCCGATAACTGCCAACTTGCACACCGCGAATTTTCAGCAACCCGGAAAAGTCTGAAGCATCTCCCGGGCGAACTTCAAAAAACAGAATCGGTTCGTTTGACGGAATATGATTGTTCCAGCGCTCTTCTTTTTCTTTCAGCCGATATTCGTCAACATCTCCACGATCAGGCCGGTTGGCAATGATGCGAATCGTGCCACTCTTGGCTTCTTCAATAAACAGGCGAGCCTGTTCGTTAAACTCAACACCATCAACACGCAATTCCGTCGAACGCAATGCCCTGGAAACAATCGAAACGACAATGATGGCAGCAATAAAGAACGAGGCGATCTTCACGCCGTCTGGACGTTCGTAAATATTCAAAACCGTGGTGTAACCGAACACCAGAGCAATCGTGAGGAAAAGAAACCGGATCTTGCCTTCTCGCCAAACCAACAAGGTTACAGCAACAGCCGCCGAAGTCATCAAGACCAACACGCCTGTGGCATAAGCTCCGCCTTGAGCTTCGACGTTCGCTTCAAAATAGATTGTTACTGCAAAAGCGATGACCGTAAACACCACAGCCAGCGGCCGATTGGCTTTTGTCCAATCGGGAGCCATACCGTATCGCGGTAAATATCGCGGCACGATATTCAACAACCCCGCCATCGCCGAAGCGCCGGCAAACCACAAAATGACAATCGTGCTGATATCGTAAACCGTCCCAAACCCATGCCCGAGATAGGCATGCGCCAAATAAGCCAACGCGCGCCCGAACGCTTCTCCTGCCGGTTGACCATTTCCCGCCGCGCGAAACTCTTCAGCGGGAATCAGCATCGTCGTCACCAGACTGCTGGAAATCAGGAAAAAGCTCATAATCAGTGCGGCGGTAATCAACAGCTTCCTGGTATTATGAATGCGACCTGCCGGCTTCGCAGGTTCATCATTCGGCTCGCCTTTGATCAGCGGCATAACCGCAACCCCGGTTTCAAACCCTGAAAGCCCCAGCGCCAGCTTCGGGAACAGAATCAACGCAAATCCAATCATCAACAATGGATTACCGCGCACTTCCGGCAAGGCAAACATCGCATCTTTCCAATTCGAAATTACCTGCGGGTTTATCAGAACATGGTAAACCCCAACAGACACAACAACCAGGTTGAGCAACAAATAAGCTGCCACCAACGCCACTGCCAAACCAATGGCTTCTTTGAAGCCTTTCAGAAAAATCGCTCCCAGAACCGCCACCAGCGTCAATGTGATTCCGACCACGTGGTGATGCAACCAGTCTGGCATGAGCGGGTTTTTGACGATGTGTTCCGTCGCGTCTGCCGCCGACATCGTAATCGTGATGACAAAATCCGTCGCCACGAATCCCAACAGAACCAGCACAAACAGTTTGCCCCGCCAACGCGGCAGCAAGTCTTCCAACATTGAAATCGAACCTTCACCGTGCGGGCTGGCTGCTGCAACTCGCCTGTAAATCGGCAACGCTCCGAACAGAGTCAGCAAAACCAGGATCAGCGTAGCAATCGGCGACAAGGCTCCAGCAGCTAGAAAAGCAATGCTGGGCTGATAACCAAGTGTCGAAAAATAATCCACGCCGGTCAGGCACATCACCTGCCACCAAGGGTGAGTATGATGATGGCCTTCACGTTCGTGTGGGCCTTCGATCTCTCTGACCTGTCCCTCAAAAAACCATCGCTTGAATGTGTTGTTAGATATTTTTGGTGAGATAACTTCAGACATGACTTTACTTTTTACCATCCTACGTCAACAACTCTCTTGACGCGGAACCATTTCTAAATTGAGTTTATGGGTGAACTCCGGTAAGCAATCCGTATCCTAGCACCAATGCGGCACTGGCTGAAGGCTTTACGGCTATTAGACTGTAAGATGGGAGAGAGTTTCGAAATTGATTGCCAGCTTCGCACCAGTCGAAATGATAACGAGCCGTGCAAGCCTGGGCTGGCCCGCACGGCATATAAAAATAATTCTGGCTTCACGACTTCTGGAGCCGACGGCTGGGTTCAGAGCAGACCTTACCCCGCCGGTTGAGGCTCATACAGTCGTTGAATGGATTCTAAATATTTCACCAGATTGACGATGTCTTCCTGGCTGAAGATCAATCCCCAAACCGGCATGTCTCGTTTCCCATGCACCGGAGCCACCGAATCTCCAGAGATCTTTTTGGTGACTTCGCTGGTGGGAAACTTCGGCCCCTTTTGAAGTTTGGTCAAATCCGTCGGCGTCTTTTTCAGTGACGAAGCGACTGGGCCTCTGCCTTTGGCATCCACGCCGTGGCAACTGGCGCAATAATTGATAAACAGCTTTTTGCCCCGCTCGGTTTGACTGGCATCTTTCTGCGCAAAAGCCTGTGTTCCGGCGTAAGCAAACACGCCAACGATTACAATCAAGAACAGCTTTGCGATTTTCATAACAACTCCTCTCAAAACTAATTGGTACGTTCGAAAGCGAGAAAAACGGCTTTCAAGGTTTTGGAGTGCAATCGCTGTTCCCTGCCAATTTGACGCAAATGCACCGCTTAGAGGGGCTTCGTTGCGCAAACTTGCTCAACGGCCATCAAACGATTGAGCAATTTCGCCAGCAAGCATATTGGCTATTCGTCATCGCCGCTTTTTCCGGCTACGCGGTTTGGAAGCATCAACCACTGAAAAATCCACCAAATGGCGATCCACATTCACGCGATCCACGCGGACGCGGACGCGGTCGCCCAACCGGAATTTTCGCCTGCTGCTGCGGCCAATCAATGTGTGGCTGCGTTCGTCGAAGTTGTAGTAGTCGTCAATCATGGAAGAAACCGGAACCAAACCTTCGATGAAAAATTCGTCCAGTTCCACATAAAAGCCGAAATCGCGGACGTTGGAAATCATCCCGTCAAATTCTTCGCCGACGCGTTCAGCCATGAAAACAGCTTTGCGCCATTCGTCAATCTCGTTTTCGGCGGCATCGGCGGCGCGTTCGCGTTCGCTGGATTCTTCCGCCATCAATTCCAGATCGCCGAAGGAAATCGGTTTCGGCACATTGCGAGTCTTCGGTACGGAACGGGAAGCGGTAGCGTCCCGGTTGTCTTGTAAAGCACGGCCTTCGGAGCCCACCAGGTCGCCACCGCTCCCTGTTCCGTATCTGTCCCCAGCCATCAGCAGCCCACGCAACACGCGATGAACGATCAAGTCTGGATAACGCCGAATCGGCGACGTGAAGTGTGTGTAAACCGGCGCAGCCAATCCGAAATGCCCCAGGTTCTGAGCGGAATACCGCGCGCGCTGCAACGACCGTAACATCGCGTAAGCCAGCACCCGCTCTTCCGCTTTGCCTTCAAGCTGTTTGGACAACTGCTGATAGTTTTTCGAACTGATTTCGCTGGCAGGAAATTTGTAGCCGTAACTGGCGGCGAGTTGAGCAAATTCCATCACGCGCTGAAATTCCGGTTCTTCGTGAATGCGGTAAATCGAAGGAACTCCGAGCCGTTGAAAATGCCCGGCGACGGTTTCGTTGGCCAACAGCATGAACTCTTCGATGATGCGGTGAGCGATGTTGCGGTCGGCTTTCAGCACGCCGGCGATGCGTCCTTCGTCGTCGAAATCAAAAATGGATTCGGGCAGATTGAAATCAATCGCGCCTCGTTGAGTGCGCATCTTGATCAGAATGCGCGCCAGCTCTTCCATCGTTTTGAACAACTCCTGCAAATCCACGTATCTCATCGCCAACTGAGGATCAGCGTGAGTCAGCAACTTGTTCACGTCCGTGTAAGTCATGCGTTCGTTGCTGCGGATGACGCTTTCTCGCAGTTCGTAGCCGACAACTCGGCCCTGGCGATCGACCTCCATCAGCGCAGACATCGTCAGGCGATCCACTTTCGGATTCAGCGAACAGATTCCGTTCGACAAATGTTCCGGCAACATCGGAATCGCGCGTTCGGGGAAATACACAGACGTTCCGCGCAACCGCGCTTCGACGTCCAGCGGAGTTCCTTCGCGGACGTAATAACTGACATCGGCGATATGCACGCCAAGCTGAAAATTTCCGTTGTCCAATTTTTTCAAGCTGATGGCGTCGTCAAAATCGCGCGCGGTTTCGCCGTCAATCGTGACGGTCGGAACTTCGCGCAAATCCAAGCGGCCAGCCAATTGCTCTTCAGTAACAACAGGAGAAACCGCGTTGGCTTCGGCCAGCACTTCGGGAGGAAAAATGTGCGGCAAGTCGTGTTTGTAAATCACGACGTTGATATCCATGCCGGGTTCGCTGCTGGAAGCGCCCAGCTTTTCGACAATACGGCCTTTCGGATTTTGGCGGTGATGCGAGCCGCTGCGTTTGGCGGAGCCGCTGGGATAACCTGTAACTTCGACCAGCACGATCCAGCCGTCTTTCAATTCCGCCGCTTCGCCGCCACTGATTTCAATATCGAACAGGAACTTTTCGTCCAGCGATTCCACCCACGATTCGCGGAAGCCGTGATGCAGTCGCCCAATGATGCGAAGCTGGCCGCGCTTCAAAATCATATCCACCCTGGCTTCGCGGTCCTTGCCCTGAGCTGTTCGCCCCAGACTGACGACAACCCGGTCACCATCGAACGCGCCGTTCAAATCTTCGGCAGCGATGCGAATGCGGCCTCGCGCTCGCTCATAGGCTTCGTCAGGAATGAAATGAATTGTTTTGCGGCGACGCTGGCGAACAGTCCCCAGCAAGGCTCGGTTGGAATCCGCCCAGCGATATTCCTGCCCGTGTCGGCGCAACAGTCCGCTGCCCTGAAGCTGGCTGAGCAACAACGACACGGATTTCTGTTCGGCGCGGCCAAGCTCAAACAGCTCAGCCAGTTCGTCCAGGGAAAGTCCGTCAGGTTCCCGGCGAATCGCGGCCAGTAATTCGTCAATGTCCGTCACGGAGGCAGTTTGATTAGTTTGTTTCTTTCGACTCATTGGCGGATACAGTACCACGCACGGCAACAAGTGGGTAAAGCTTGCCATTGCTGGGCAAAGCAAATATAAAACGTCTGTCGTTTCATTCCGTCACAACTGCAATCTTTCAACTGGAATTCCGATTTATGACGCAACGAATCAAACTCGTGATTTGTCTTGTCGCCGCCATTTGTGTGCTGGCGCTGTCGTTTAACTTCGCTTCTGAGGCCAGTCAGGCCAAGGTGGACTTCAACCGCGACATCGCGCCGATTTTCGCCGCGAACTGTGCACAATGCCACGGCGCGAAAAAGGCTTCGGCGCAATTGCGGCTCGACGCCAAAGCCGCCGCGATGAAGGGCGGCGTTTCCGGCGCAGCCATCATTCCCGGCAACAGCAAAGATTCGCGGTTGATGCATCGCCTGTTGGGGTTGAACGAAGAGGCGCGCATGCCGATGGGTGGCCAGTTGAAACCGGAGCAGATCGAATTGATCAAACGCTGGATTGAGGAAGGCGCTGTTTGGCCGGACGGAGGAATCGAAGGACAGAAAGAAGTCGCCAAGCACTGGGCTTTCGTCGCGCCCAATCGTCCAGCCTTGCCACCAATCAAAAACGCAGCTTGGGCAAAAACGCCCATTGACCGATTCATCCTGGCTGAAATTGAAAGGCGCGGACTGGCTCCGTCGTCGGAAGCGTCGAAAGAAACGCTGATTCGCCGCTTGAGTTTGGATTTGACCGGCTTGCCGCCAAGTTTGAAAGAGATTGACGATTTCCTGGCCGACACTTCGCCGCAGGCATACGAAAAACTGGTGGATCGCCTGTTGGCATCGCCACATTACGGCGAACGTTGGGGGCGCTGGTGGTTGGACGCAGCGCGGTACGCCGACACCAACGGATTTGAAAAAGATTTGCCGCGTTCGATCTGGCCGTATCGCGACTGGGTAATCAAAGCCTTCAACGAAGACAAGCCATTCGATCAGTTCACGATTGAACAGCTTGCCGGTGATTTGTTGCCCAATCCGACGCTGGACCAGAGAGTCGCCACAGGTTTTCTGCGTAATTCGATGCTGAATCAGGAAGGCGGCGTTGATCCCGAACAGTTCCGCGTCGAAGGATTGATCGATCGCGTGGACGCCGTCGGCAAAGCCTTTCTGGGACTGACAATCAACTGCGCGCAATGCCATAACCACAAATTCGACCCGATCGCGCAGAAGGAGTACTACTCGTTTTACGCCTTCCTCAACAGCGACGACGAACCTGAAATCGAAGTCCCCGACGCCAAAATCACCACCAAGCGTCAAGAGATTCTGTCGAAAGTCGCCAAGATCGAAAATGACCTGATGGCCAAAACTACGGACTTGCCAACCCGTTTAGCCAAGTGGGAACAAGATGCAAAGCAAAATCAGATTGAATGGACGCCGTTGACCGATGGCGAAATTTTCGCCGCATTCGGCGTCAAGTTCGACAAACTGGAAGATGGTTCGTTCATCGCCAAAGGCGACAATTCCACCAGCAACAATTACAAAATCACGGCGCGAACCAAGCTGAAAAACATCACAGGGTTCCGGCTGGAATTTATGACCGATGGAGTTTTGCCGCGCGGCGGCCCAGGACGCGCGCCCGACGGGAGCTTTTTCGTTTCGGAATTTTCCGTCGAAGCCGCGCCAACTGACAAACTGACTGCACTGGCCACCGTTCCGCTGACAAACGCGACCACAGATTTTGAACGCGCCGACTTTCCGGTCAAAAACGTGATTGACGGCAATCTGAAAACTCATTGGAACAGCGACGCCGGGAACGTTCGCCGCAACCAAGATCGCAAAATGGTGTTCGCGACGACCACACCTGTAGGCTTTGACGGCGGCACAACGTTCAATTTTCAACTGGCTCAGAAATCCGACGAAACGGTCAGGATCGGAAACGTCATGCCGAACATCGGACGCTTCCGAATTTCGGTCACCACCGCGGTGAATCCCAAGGCCGATCCATTGCCGACCAACGTGCGCCGGTTGCTGTCAGTTCCAGCCGACAAACGCACACAGGATCAGCAACACCAGATTTTCAGTTACTACCGCACAACCGTTGCGGAATTCGACGAAGCCAACAAACAGATTGATGATTTGATGAAAGAATGGCCGTACGGCGCAACGACCCTGGCGCTCGCCTCTCGCGGCATTCAGCGTGAAACGCACATCTTTCGCCGCGGCGATTGGAAACGCCCCGCTGAAACGGTTTCGGCGGGCACGCCTGCGATGCTACATGCATTTCCGGCAGACGCTCCGCGCAACCGTCTGGGATTGGCTAAATGGATCGTCGCCAGAGAAAATCCGCTGACCGCTCGCGTCATCGTCAATCGTATCTGGCAAAGTTATTTCGGCGTGGGACTGGTGACGACGCCCGAAGATTTCGGCGCGCGTTGCGAACGTCCTGCCCATCCTGAGTTGCTGGATTGGCTAGCCGTGGAGTTTATGGAAAACGGTTGGAGCATCAAACACATTCACAAATTGATCGCGAATTCAGCGATGTATCGCCAATCGTCCAAACTGACGCCGAAGTTGGCGGAAGCCGATCCGACCAATGTTTTGCTGGCTCGTTCGCCCCGGCTGCGAGTTGAATCCGAAACCGTGCGCGACATCGTCCTGACAGCTAGTGGACTGCTCAGCCGCAAAATCGGCGGCCCTTCAGTATACCCGCCAATTCCTGACGGAGTTCTGAGCTTGGGTTACGGCGCGCAAATGCCCTGGCCGACGGCGACCGGCGAAGACCGTTACCGCCGCGCAATGTACACGTTCTGGAAACGCTCTGTTCCCTACCCTTCGATGATTGTGTTTGATCAACCGAACGGCGACTTTGCCTGCACACGTCGCATTCGGTCGAACACTCCGTTGCAGGCGCTGACCAGCTTGAACGACATCATGTTTATGGAAGCCGCTCAAGGTTTGGCGCTGCGCGCATTTCGAGAAGGCGGCGCATCCGACGCGGAAAAAGTTGCTTATGCATTCCGGCTGAGCACTGGACGCAAACCAACCGAATTGGAAACCAAACGGTTGCTGTCGCTGTTGGCCGACCAGCAGAAACTGTTCGAAGGAAAGACCGCGGCGGCGGTTTACGTGTCTTCGCCCGACACAAACAAGCTGCCTGAAGACATTGACCTGACCAAACTGGCTCCGTGGACAATGGTGGCTCGCGTTCTGCTGAACCTGGACGAAACGATCACCAAAGAATGAACCTGCTGGCCGAATTGGCAAGCAAAATCTGGCGGCGAGTGCCGAAACGAGTTCGGCGATGGGGTGTGTTGCTGACGGAATCGCGCTTCACCGTGACGGCTGGCGCGTTGGTAACGGACGAAGCTGGTCGCATCCTGCTGCTGCAACACCGGTATCGTCCCGGTGAAGGCTGGGGAATTCCCGGCGGATTTATCCTGCCGGCCGAACAACCTGAAGCTGCCATTCGCCGCGAGTTACGCGAAGAAATTGGCCTGGAAGTTGACTCCGTCGAAATCGCATTTGTTCGAGCGCTGGAACGATACAATCAAATCGAAATCATATTTCGCTGTTCTTCCAAAACTGCCTTTCAACCGCAAAGCCGTGAAATCAGTCGCGCCGAATGGTTCGCGCCGGGCGTTTTCCCCCAAAGCTTGAGCAACGACCAGCGCCAATTGATCGAACGAGCTCTTAACCTGAAACCTCTTACCTAACATCTGGAATCTGATCATGTTTATCCACTCTGTTTATTTCTGGCTGAAACCCGAATTGACCGAAGAACAACGCGCCACGTTTTGGGCGGGCGTCAATTCGCTAACCACGATCAAAAGCGTCCGCCAAGGCTTTGTCGGCACTCCCGCCTCCACGGACCGTCCGATCATTGACCGGTCATATTCCTGTGCATTGATCATCGTTTGCGATGACGAAGCCGGCCACGAAGCGTATCAAGTGGATCCCATTCACGACAAATTCCGGGAAGAGTGTGGCGAGTGTTGGTCAAAGGTATTGATTTACGACGCTATCGCCTAAAAGCAAAGCCTGCCCAGCAGTCAATTTCTTGATGCCGAGCAGGCGTTCTCGCTCCTTGGATAAAGGCTTATTTCGCAGCAGCAGATTTTCGTTCTATTGAAACTTCTGCATCTTTCTTCAGGAAAAAGCCGTCTGGGGTGGTAACCAGCACCGTATATCGAAAAACGGAATTTTTTAGCCGTTTCGGATCTGGTTTCCCTGAAAACGCTTTGGCGTTTTGCGGCACTTCAAACCTGTCTCCGATAAAAGGGCTCAGGGCCCGATCAAACCGAATTTCCAGTTTGCCACCATCACAAACCCAGACAACCTGCTCGGTTTGTTTCAACACTTTCCAGCCTTCTTGTTTGATGTCCAGATCAACCGGAATGCCTCGGCGCATTTTTACAGCAATCGTTATTTTCTGCGCTGGAGCCGGAGGAGTGATGTTCAGAATAACCTGTTGCAACTTTTCGTAAGGCAGATGGTAAAGCCTGTATCGGATTTCTTCCGGTGACATTTGAAGCAATTGTTTTTGAAAATCGTCCTGTGGTTTTCCCGGTTCGGCTGACTGATTGTTTTGCATCGAAAATCTCCTTGAAATTGAGAAAGGCAACTCACCGCAACGTGTTCCCAAGCTTGGCAAAGATACGCCGTCGACGGCATAACAAGATAAGGGTGTAGCTTCAATCCATCAGATCGCTTTTCCTGACGGTGCCTCGTTTGGCTCTGATGTGCGGATCAAGTTTGACCACAACATCTTTCGGGTTTCCGTTCTCATCCAAATCAGTCCCTTTAGCAATGACTTCAACATCGTATTTATAAAGCGTAAGGTCTTCCGCAGTGGCTCCGATCTTAATTGCCGCAGTTTCCAGTTGTGCGCCATCCGCGCCAACTGAGGCGACGTATTCGTTCGAGGCGTCTTCTGCAAATGGCGAATTTTCTCCGAATTTGATGATCAGCCTTTTTGCGTTCGGAGGATTGGGATTCTCTTCATGCTCTTCCAAGACCCAGGTCAATGTCATGGGATCAAGTTCCGCTCCATCTTCGCTTTCAAACCTTTCACCTAACGTTATTAAAGGCGGTTTGGCCGTAACGGCATAATTCCCCAATGAGTCTTTGTATAACGTGACCTTCACTCTTCGTTTCATAATTAGTCTCCTCAGTTAAGCGTTCAGATTGACGAGTCTCAACGGAATTTATTGCTGTTGCTTGAAGCGCGTCATCACCTGCTGAAAATCAGAACTCTGGCGCAATTTCTTAAGCTGCGGATCATTTTCAAGCCTAGCCTTTCCCACCCCTGCCTTCACCGCTCTGTCAACATAGCCGATGGCTTTTTGTTCTTCATCCAAGAACACATAAGTTTTGATCACAGCATAAAGCGCATCTGATTTGAGCGCGGCATTTTCTGATTGATGGTTGACGACCTGTTGAATCGTATCCAGCGCGAGCTGTCGGTCTTTGGCAACCTGCCCCGGCCCGACAATTCCAGACCGGCTGCGTTTCGCATACAGTTCTGCCAGGCGCGCCATGCCAGTAGGGCTTAGTTCATTCTCGCGGCGAATTTGGATCGCCTTTGTATAAGCATTATAGGCAGCCTTCGCTTCGCCACCAATTTCGCTCTGCGCATCTCCCAGATATGCCCACGACGTCGGGTCTTGCGAATCTTTATCTATCTCCAACGCCTGGGTGAAGCTGGCAGCAGCATCCACATATCGCTGCTGGAAAATCTGAGCAATCCCGATGGCCAACCAGTTCGATGCCTGCTCACCGGGTGAAAGATCTTTCCGGGTATCAAGCAAGTATCGAAAGGTCTGCTCTGATTGCTGGTACTCTCCAAGCTCGTGCTGAATATTTCCCATATTCGCCCAGCCCGCCTGATTGTTTGGATTAATCTGTAACACCACCCTGGCCTGTTCCTGCGCTTCAGCAAACCGGCCCCGGTAAAAATAGAAATAGCTTAGTTCGTGATGGCCAAGCCAGTATCCGGGCCATTTGCTGATAATTTCTTTGTAAGTTCGTTCAGCATCTGCATCCAGTTTGCTTTCTTCATAAGTTCTGGCCAGCTCGAGCGCGGCGATCGAATCATCAGGATTCGCTTGCCAAGCTTGTTTCAGAATCGCGATTGCTTGTTCGTTTTCTTCCTCAAACGCCTTCATGATCCCGCTCGTCACTTTTACCTCGTGAAGATCGGGGGCAAGCCGGATGGCGTCTTCAGACGCCTTTTCTGCTTTGCTGACCCAGTTGCGCCTGTCTTTCCCGGACAAAGAAGCTTTGCGTAAATATGCACGCGCCAGAATCGCTTGGACGCGAGCAGGTTCCTGCTCGGTTCGCGCCAATTCTTCCAGCAACGTTAGAGCTTGATCCACCAGATTTTCCGTCAAGTCAGATTGCAGCAAAGCAATTGCAGCTAAATACTTTTCTTCGTCCCTAAACCCAATTCTGGTGTTTTTGGGCGCAGTGACTCTGAGCAAACCAGACACTCGATTGGTCAGCGTGTTCAACAGTTCCGAGTAATTTTGCCGCGAACCTTTGACGCTGGCTTCAATTGGCGCCTGATTGCGATTCCCTAAAATACGAAACCGCACCTCCACTTCATCTCCATTATGTTGAACATCGCCGGACAATAACCATTCGACCCCCATCGCTTTGATTAAACTGTCGGGGGCAAGACTTCCTAACTTGGCTTCGCCTGTGCCGGAATATGGAAGCACCATCAGGTTTGGAACTGTCGCCAATGAATCGCGCAGCGATTTGGCCAGTCCTCCGCCAATTTTCAAAGTTTCGCCGCTTTCATTGAATGGCATCACTGCCACATACGTCGGCGGCGGAGTTCTGCTGGCCCACAACCATAAAAACAGTGCGGTGGTCACAGACAAGACGGCTGTTGCGGTAAGCGCAATCCGCTTCCAGCGTTTGATGGCTGGGCTGAGCAATTGATCAATTGTTTCGACGATGTGGGCCGCTGACGGCAACCGAGACTGGCGGCTTTTGACAAAACATTGCTGCAGCAATCGGAAAATCTTTTTGGGAGTGTCAGTTGGCAGAGCTCGCCAATCGGCATCGTGGCGCGGATCGCGAATCAGGTTGAGCGTGTCGTATGTGTCTACGCCTTTGAATGGCAATCTGCCGGTCAGGGTTTGATACATCACGCACGCCAGCGACCAGATGTCCGTGCCCGCGTCCAGCATTTCGCCGCGAGTCTGTTCGGGGCTCATGTACACAACCGTGCCGATGATTTCGCCTTTGATAGTTTCGCCAAAATCGCGCGTTAGTTGCTCTTCGGGAGCGATGGTTCTCATCTCCACGGTCGCCAGATCGGTCGCGATTCGCCGTGCAATGCCGAAGTCCAAAATTTTAACCTGGCCATCGGGAGTGATTTTGATGTTGGCTGGTTTCAGGTCTCGATGAATGATTTTCCTGGAATGCGCGTGGGCCAGTCCGGCGGCCAATTGCTGAAAGATTGGCAAAGCTTCAGCGACCGGCAACGGACCGTTTGCCAGCTTGTCGTCCAGGGTTTGGCCGGGTACGTATTCGAACACCAGAAACGGGCGTCCATCGAGCTGCCCTTTGTGGCGAAGTGCGGCGATGTTTTGATGAGTCAGGTCGGCGTTCAAACGGCCTTCACGATTAAAGCGAGCCTGCCATTCCGGGTCTTCGGCGTACGTTTCCGTCAGGAATTTGATGGCGACATCCACATCCAGATCGCTGTCGTGAGCCAGATAGACTTCGCCCATGCCACCTTTGCCCAGCAGGGCCTGAATCCGGTAATTGCCAATCTGCCGGCCAATCATCGCCGGACGATGTTTACCAGATTGATTTTTTTGCTGTTCGGCAATTTCCCTGAATGCGTCTTCGACGGCGGGAGTTTCCAAAAAATCCTGATCTTCGTCGTGATGACGAAGCATGGTTTCCACCTTGCGGCGCAGTTGTTCGTCACCGGCGCAAGCTTCATCCAGATACATTGCGCGCCCGGCGGGCGGCATGTCGCACGCAGTTTGGAAGATGTCTTCAAGCGTGAGTCGAGCGGGCGCTTCCATTGGCGGATGCATGGCTGTTGTCTCCGTTCAGCTCGCTTTGTAACCAAGCTTTGGCAAATCGCCAATCGCGCATAACGGTGTCGGCTGAAACCTTTAGTACTTCGGCAATTTCTTCGTTGGTCAAGCCGCCGAAAAACCGAAGCTCCACAATTCGGCTTTTGCGTTCGTCCATTTCGGCCAACCTGTCCAGCGCGTCATTTAACGCCAGATAATCCACGCCGGGAACTTCGGGGATTTCGACGATGGCTTCCAGATCAACACGATTCATTGATCCGCCGTGCATGACGGCCTGTTTTGACCGTGCCCGGTCAACCAGAATTCGGCGCATGATGTTGGCCGAAACGGCAAAGAAATGCGCGCGATCCTGCCAGTTCAGGTTTTTGACGTCAGCCATTTTGACGTACGCCTCGTTGACCAAGGCTGTGGTTTGCAATGTTTGTCCGGGATTTTCACGGCTCATGTAGCGATGAGCCATACGATGAAGCTCGGCGTAGACGATTTTGTACAATTCGCCTTCTGCGCCGTCTTCGCCCTGCATCCAAGCGCGCAGCAGTTGTGTTACTTCATGGGTTTTAACTGGTTCCATAATTTCCTCTGGCTGATTTCCCACTGACTGGGCGCGATTATAGTCCGGCAAAAAAGAAAGTCGAGAATAAAGTTTCCGAACCGGGCATTCTGTTTCCCTGATTGAGAGATTCAGCCCAGCCAGAACAGGGAATGAAATTTTGAGCTGAACGTTTCACTACAACTCAACAGCTCTTTTCCAAAGGAGATTCGCTGATAAAAAAGTCGCAGACAAACTGCCTGCGACTTATCTACTCACCGTGATTTTTACACGAAGCCTACTTCTTCCGTTCGAAAAGGACAGTCTGGACATCATCTTTGCCACTTTGACGCCAAGTCCAGCTCACTGAAACATGATTGTTGTCCTGAAACCTGATCGTTACCTGATGAATGTGGCCTTCGGTCGGCTTTTTCAGATTTGTGGCGTCCACAAATCTGAAATCCAGGGTTTTGACGTCGCCTGCCGGAACTTCGGCGCGCATTCGCGGCTGATTGCCAACAGAACAGTAATGCGCCAACAACAAACTGTCGCCGTCTCGATGGTAAACACTGACCATTTCCGGCTCTCCTGCTGGAATCAACGTTTCGATGATGGTTGAGCCTCCGGAAGCCAGACGATAAGTCACCTTTCGCTCAGAACCGTCCGCCGCCTTGCCCTGCCAGTCGCCCACCAATTCCTTCAGTTTATTGAAGGCTGGCGCGGCTTTGCTTTGAGCCTGGGCTGATCCCGCAAACAAAACAATCAGCGACAACAGAATTGGCAAACTATGTTTCATCGTGTTGCTCCTTCAACGTGGAATGATCCACGGCATAACATACGCGTAAATCATGACAATCACGCCAACCATCATTGCCAGCGCGACGCTATGCCAGAAAACGGCTTTGAAAATGGCGGCTTCGTTTCCATGTTGTTGCGTGGCCGAACTGGAAACGACGATGGATTGAGCGTCAATCATCTTGCCCATCACCCCGCCTGCCGAATTGGCGGCCCCCATCAACACCGGGCTTAGATTTAACTGCTCAGCAGTAACCTTCTGCAAATTGCCAAACAGCGCATTCGAACCGGCGTCGGTTCCTGTCAAAGCCACGCCCAACCAGCCAAGCATCGTACCGAAAAATGGAAACAACTTGCCGGTCCCGGTCAGGCTCAAGCCCAAGACAGTGTCCATACCTCCGTAACGCGTGACGTACGCCAGTCCGACCATAAAGCTGATTGCCAACAGTGAAGGAATCATCTCGACCAGCGTTCGGCCAAAAATCTTCAACGCACGAGTCAAAGACAAGCCCAGAAACAACGCTGAGAGAAGAGCGCCGATAAAAACGGCGGTTCCCGGAATGGCGATGAAGTTCAAATCAACCAACGCGCCTTCGGGAGTGGCAACGGGGGCAACCGGCGGAACTTTCATCACGGCGTTATGCAACATGGGCATTGGGATTTTCAGCGAACTGAAAATCGCGTACTTGTTGATCTTCGGATAGCTGGCGAAAAAGATCAGCACGGAAGCCAGAATGAATGGCGACCAGGCCTTCAGAACTGCCGCTGCTGAATGCTTGGCGATGCGAGAGGAATGCTCCGCTCCATCCAGCCGCATTTCGTTCGCCGGTTTCCAGAACTTCAGGAACGCGACCATCACCAGCAGCGAAAAGACTGCCGAGATGACATCCACCAATCCGGCTTCCTGATAATTCGACCAGTAAAATTGCATCCCGGCGAACGACAAACCGCTGACCAAAAGCGCCGGCCAAACCTGAAAAGTTTCTTTCCAGCCAACCATGCTTCGCACCAGCCAGAACGGCAGAATCAGCGACATCGGCGGCAAAATGCGCCCGGCCATTGCGCTGAATTGCATCGCTGGAATGCCCGTCACTTCAGCCAGCACGCGAATTGGGTTTCCAACTCCGCCCCAGGCCACCGGAGCCGTGTTGGCGATCAAACACAACGTCGCCGCTTGAAACGGAGGAAAGCCCAACCCGATCAGAAACGAACCGGCAATTGCCACCGGAGCGCCGCCTCCGCCTGTGCCTTCCAGAAAAGCTCCGAAGCAGAACGCGATCAACACCAACTGCAATCGTTTGTCCGACGACAGCCCGGCGATGGATTGTTTCATGATGTCGAACTGGCCGGTTTCAACCGCGATGTTGTACAAAAAGATCGAAGCCACAATTACCCAGGCAATGCGGATCATTCCGAAAATGACTCCGTGCCCGGCGGCTGCGACAACCAACACCGCTGGCATTTTGAACACCAGTAGCGCCAGCAAAACGGCCATCACCATTCCGGCCAGCGCCGAAACCCAAACTCGTGCTTTCAACACCACCAGCACAAAAAACAACGTCAAGACAGGCAAAGCAGCGACGGCCGTTGAAAGCGGCCACGAATTAAACGGGTCGTAAACCTGATTCCAGGTCATTGCGGAGAATCTCCTTGATCGGGGTTTGAAGTACGGATGCGCGGATTGTACTCAAGATGGCTGAGGTGTCCATCAAACCGGCGAGCAGGCGGACGAATTCCGAGACGTTATTGCGCCGGGCGGCGAACAATTTTCACCCATTCCAGCTTGGCGGTTGCGCCACCTGCCCGATCATAAAACTCGACGACAAGGCGATGGCTGCCTTCGGGCAAGAAAACTTCGGCGTTAAAACTGGTCGGCGGTTGATCTCGCCATTCATCAATCACCCGTTTGCCGTCAATGAACAATCGCGCACCGTCATCCGCCGTCAACGTGAAGCGATACACGCCAGCAGGCAAGATCACTCGACGTGTCCATCGAACTGAAAATTCATCGGCGACGACACCGCAATTCCCGCCAGGGCTTTTCACGTTCCAATCGAAATTCAACGCGCCGTCTCCATCGTCTCGAATCATCACGGGCTGGCCATTCAATGAAGTGTTGTTGAAATACTCCCCGCGCCAATGATCCGGCGGCACATCGGCAAAACATGGATGCCGCTGCCAACTGAATTTCAGAGCCGCGCTGCCCAAGCGTTCAAAGTATTCAATCGTAATGCGATGTTGGCCCGCCGTCATCCACACGTCGAACGTTTCCGTCAGCATCTGTTCGCGCCAGTGATCCAGTTTCAACTGGCCATCAATGAACACGCGCACGCCGTCGTCGGCTGTCAGCTTGAATTGAAAAACGCCGTCGCCGAAAACCGCTGACCGAGTCAGCCGAGCGGAAAAGTTATCGGCGCTCAACCCGCAAATGCTGTTGGGACTGCCCAACCCCCAATCGAAATTCAACTGGCCATCGCCTTCGTCGCGCACCAGCATAGGCTTTCCAGCCAGTTCAGCGTTGTTGAAATATTCGCCTCGCCAGTGTTCGGCGGCGACTCGCGTGATGCACGGCGGCGGTTGCCAGGCCAGCTTGACGTAGGCTCTGCCATCGAAGTCCACGTATTCCAGCTTCAGTTCGTGACGACCGGCAGTCAGCTCGATTTCCGCAATGAAGCTGGCCGATTGTTCGCGCCATTCATCCACTTTCAACTGGCCGTCCACGTAAAATCTGATGCCGTCGTTGCCGCCAACCACAAAGCGATACCGCCCGGCGTCGAACGCCACCGACCGAGTCCAGCGAACTGAAAAACCGTCACGGCGAACTCCGCAGGATTCCGCAGGGCTGCCGTCCAACCAGTTGAAATCAATCTGCCGGTCGCCGTCATCGCGCACCATCACCGCATTGCCGCTGAGGTTGTCGCTGTTGAAATACTCGCCGCGCCAATGGTCTTCAGCGATTTCAGCAACGCAAGGCAACGGTTTCCAATGCAAGCCGACCGGCGCACTCGCTCCGCCGCGAACTTCAAAAACCAACAGGTGATTGCCGCCACCAAGCTGAAGATTGAAACTCCCCGTCGCTTCGCCGTTCCATTTGTCGAACAGCAATCGCCCATCAACAAAAGCTCGCGCGCCAACGCCAGCGGCAACGTCAAAACGATAAGCTCCAGCGCCGAACGGAACTCGCCGCGACCAACGAGCCGAAAACCCGCTGGGCAAAACGCCACAACTTGATTCAGGACTCTGCCCGTGCCAGTCGAAAAACAAATCCCCTTCGCCATCATCGCGCGCCATCGCGGGCTGACCGGTTAAAGAGTCGTTGTTGAAATACTCGCCTCGCCAATGATCTTCAGACACGACAGCAAAACACGGATGCGGCTGCCAGTTCAGCTTCATCACCGCGCTGCCCCAGCGTTCGTAATACTCCAGTGTGATTTTGTGATTGCCCGCCGACAACTGAACGTCCACCGTATAAGTCGTCAGCGGTTGATCGCTCCAACGATTCAACCGTTCCTGTCCGTCTATGAACAAACGGACACCGTCATCCGTCGTCACGGTAAAGTGGTAAGAGCCTCCGCTAAACGCAACTGAGCGAATCCACCGAACTGAAAAGTTGTCAGGATTGACGCCGCAATCTTTGCTGGGTGAGTTGAGCTGCCAGTCGAAATCCAGAAAGCGACTGTTGGGCAAAGTATCGTCGCGCACCAGTGCAGGCGCGCCGTTGAGGTCTGTGTTGTTGAAGTATTCGGCTCGCCAACGATCAATCGAAATCGGGCGAGAAGGAAAACAGGTTTGAGAAGAAAACGTTTGGGCTGAGACCTGTAAAAAGCAAAAAGCAAAAAGCAGAAGGCCAAAAGAAGAATACGAAACAAACGGAACGAACGGAGGCAATTCAAAACTGCTTTCCGTCTTCTCCGTTATTTCCGTTTGTTCCGTAATCTCAACCAGCTTTCTTCCTCTGCCGTTTTATTGTTATTTGACGCCGCGCCAAGCAGCTTGAGTCTGATTGCCGACCGTCCGCGTGTTGTAGCGTTCAAGATAATCCTGATGGCGTTTGTCGTTTGGATAAGCGTCGCCGGGCGAATAGGGATAACTCTTCATCCGGTGGTACGGCAGTTCGCCGACGGTTTCAGGCCGCGCAGAGTTCAAATCCATGTCTTTGCCAAAACCATCCGCAAAAACCAGGAACGTCCGCTTCCATCCCGACGGCAAAGCTGGCAATCGGCGCGCGTCAAAGTCCAATTGAATCTCATCGCCGTTGCGAGTGACGACGTACATATCATCCGTCGCCGTCAAGAGTTCAAGCACGTCACCGAAACGCGTGTAATTACCCAGATGCGCTTTCCACGGAGCAAAAGGCTCAATCGTGCGGTAATCGTAAATCAGCGGCTTGCGTCCATCGGGAGAGTATTCGCGTGGAAAACCTCGCCAGTGCAGATTGGCCGTCATCGGATCCAGCGTCGTGACTTTCACCGGCGCCCCTGCACTGACGCCTTCAGAGGCATCAACCAAAATCTGATCCCAGTAAATGCGCATGCTGGTGACGATGCGAACCCGGCTGTCGGAACACAGGAATTTGCCACTCAGATCAACCGTCATCGTTTTCGGCAATCCGGCAGGAAAACCCATTTGCGGAATGACGGTCTGCCATTGACCTGCGGCGTTTTTGACCTGTACGTAAGGCGGAACGATTTCTACGCCAGCCTGAGCAGCCGCCAGATTCGCCGTCGAATCCGCGTAATCAATCCAGGCGGTCAGCAGTAACAAAACCTGTTTGGCGTTGGTCACATTTCCCAAGTCCAACTCCATCGCGTGTTCGCGCGCGTAGCCTTTGAACCGCAGCTTTTCAAAATCTTCGGGGTAACGGCGATCAATGTCTTTGATCAGCGGCAAAATGTCTTTGCCTTTGTCGTCCGTGGCGCGAACCGGCGGACGTGGAGATTTGACCGAATAGATTTTGAATTCAGGATACGGCGGGCCGGGCATCAATCGTTCGTTTGGATAAATTTCAGTGTCCGCCGGATGATCCACCGCTAGCAATTTGGTCTGGTCAAAGAAAATCACTTCTTCCAACTGATTGTTCATCCGCATCGAAAGCACGCCGTCTTTCGGTTTCAGTTGGTCGCTGGTGACGCGAATGTATTCGTTGGTGTCGGGCTGGCTCCAGGTGTTGCCGGGTTCGCGCGCTCCGATGGCACAGCCGCCGAGGAAGTCAGTCACGAAGCTGTATTCGCTGCCGTTCCAGGCGTACAGCAACGGGCACGAAGTCCCTTTGCGGTCGAGTTCATCCACCTGATTGTCGCCGGGCTTGATCGCCAGCTCCGATTGCATAATTCCGGCTGGCCAAAACATCGTCAGCGCATCCACAGCAGTTCGATACCCAAGCCCGAACGTCACTCCCGCCGACGCCACAGCAGGCGAAGTCGAATAAACTTCCAGTTTTTGGCGCAAGCTGCCGCTGCGAAGTTCGGCTTTGGTTCCGATAGCGCTGCGATTACTGGTCTTGCCCGCAAGCTGAATACGAGCGAAGTTTTTGCCGAAGCCTTCGGATTTCAGCGCGACAATTCCGCCGTCGTTGTTGAAACCGATCAAATCTATTCCACCATCGCTGGTGAAATCTCCAAGCGCTAATGATCGGGAGTTGGGAGTTAGGAGTTGGGAGTTAGGAGCTTCGACAAGATTGTCGCCTACCCCTCGTCGCAAGCTCACGCCAGCAATCGTTTGCGTCACAACATCCAGCAAACCGTCGTTGTCGAAATCAGTAATTTGCGCTGCAAGCGATTCACCCCGTCGCCCCGTCGCCCCGTCACCTTTTCGCGCGAAAGCGCCTTTGCCGTCGCTCAAAAACAAAGCGCCGTTTCCGTCAGAGTCGGGAAGGTAAAAATCAATGAAGTTGTCTTTGTTCAAATCGCCCGCGCCAACTCCCAGAGCTTTGCCACTGAAGTTGATTCCAACTAAAGCCGCAATTTCCTTGAACGAGCCGTCGCGCTGATTGCTGAACAGTTGCGCGGGCGAGCCGTAATTGACGACGAAAAAGTCTATGTCGCGCTGGTTGTTGAAATCGGTCGGAACCACGGCGGTGGTTTTGTTTTTGCCGCCGGCCAATCCGGTTTTGGCCGTGATGTCTGTGAATGTGCCGTTTCCGTTATTTTGAAACAGGCGATTTTCTTCTCCGGCAAAATCGTCCGGAAACGTCGCCGAATCTTTCGCGGGAAATTGCGACAGGTCAGCGAAATTGCCAACGAACAAATCCAAATCGCCATCGTGATCGGCGTCTACCCACGCAGCCGTCATCGCCCAAGTCGTGGTTTTCGGCAGCCCGGATTTTTCAGTGACATCGCTGAAACTGCCGTCGCCGTTGTTTCGCCAAATCGCCAGCGTTTGATAGCCGAAAACCGCCAGATCAGTTTTGGTATCGTTGTCGAAATCTCCGAAGACCGCGCCACTGACCAAACCCGTTGTTGTCAGCTTGGCTTTGTCAGTCACATCGGAGAATTTGCCACCGTCGTTGTGGAACAACTTGATGAAAGGCTTGCTGCCGTCAACGCCGCTGACCAGCAAATCGAGTTTGTTGTCGCCGTCGTAATCTCCAAGCGCGACGTTTGAACTGAAAGCTGAAACCAGTTCGCGTTTTGTCTCTTCGCTGAATTCGGCTTTGGTCAGTTTTCGACCGAGCACCGCTGACAAAGGCTTGGCCGCTGTCTTCACATTCACCCCGGCAACAGCGTCAACGAACTTTATGGACGCAGCGTCTTTTGAAACCAACTCGGCTTCGGCTCCGGTGCTGACCACGGCTTCAGCGTATTTGCCCTGCTCGCCGTAAGTCAGCCCCAGCGTAGTTGAATAGCCCGAAGCTTTCAGCTTTTGAAATTGCGCTAACAGCTTTTGTCCTTCGGCTTGATTGCCTGCGCGAATCATCGCCTGAGCCAAACTGTAAACTGCCGTCGCGTTGTAAGGTTCGGCGTCCATGGCGCGACGGAAAACTTCTGCTGCTTGGGCGTATTGCTGTTTGGACGAATAAATCTGGCCAATTTGAATGTTGGTGTAAGGGTCTTTGGCGTCAACGGCTAGAACTTTGCTGAACGCGGCAATGGCTTCGTCGTAAAGGCGGTCTTTTTTGTAAGCCGCGCCCAACACATACTGCGCGTGCAAACTGGTTGGAGCGACTTTCAACGCCGCTTGAGCTTCAGTGACTGCGGCTTTGGCATCGTTCAAAAAATAATCTGCCATCGCCAAATTGACGCGAGCAATGGCAAAGTTCGCATCTCGCTCTAACGCCAATTTGAATTGTTTGACGGCGTCTTCGTGCTTGTATTGTTCCATCAGGGCGACGCCCAGATTGTTCAGCCGATACAACTCTTCGCGTTTTTGCTGCGGAGAATTCTGGCCTTGTGCATTGCCGACTTTCCCCCATCCAATCGCACCGATTCCGGCTATAACGAATAACGTCAAGACAACAAACAACCAGGATTTTTGTTTCATGCGTGGCCTTCCTGCTTCAACCGTCCTAGCGATGACGACACGTTAAAAAGCGGCTGAACGCGATCAAATCGTCCCAGCCGCTCAGTTAAAATCTAAAGTTACAGCTTATTTCACTGCGGTGCCGATTCGTTTGAATCGGATGCCCATCAATTTATCCAACAGCGTTGCGCCTTTTTCAGGATCGCCGACGCTGGGATCAAATGACAGATGAACATACAGCGCGCGAGCAAAAATGTTTTCGCGCGGCACAAATCCCCAAAACCGGCTGTCCAAACTGTTGTCGCGGCTATCGCCCATGACAAAGTATTTGTCTGGCGGAACTGTCGTAGGTTCTTTGACCGCATACTCTGCTGCAGAATCGCCAACTCCCTGACGATCTTCATCGGACGAACGACCGTCGACGTAATACACGCGATACCACGCGCCAGCAGGTTTGGGCTGAACCTTTTCAATCGTCAACTCGCCTTTACGCGGGTCAGGGGAATCCACGATCGCGCGCTCTTCGGGAATTTCCTTGCCGTTGACGTATACGCGGCGGCCTTTGACGTGAACGGTATCTCCTGGCAACCCAATCACTCGTTTGACGTAGTTGATTTTCGGATCTTCGGGCAGCTTGAACACAATGATGTCTCCGCGTTTGATTTCTCGCGTCGGCAACAACTTGCCCAAGACCGGAGTCGGTTTGCCAAAGATGAACTTGTTGACGAACAGATGATCTCCGATGTTGATCGTGTTCTGCATCGACCCCGTCGGCACAGCCACAGCCTGCGCAATGAAGGTCATCAGAAACAACGCCATCACCACCGTAATCAGCAGTTGCTCAAAAATATCGCGGATCGCCGATTTCGGCGGCCCAAAGGTTGGTTGATTTGTTTTTGTGTCAGCCATAAAGATTCAGTTTGCTTGTGTATTTGAATTGAAACTATGCAGGCAATTTACACTAACTCGCCGCCAGTGGCCACATCTCGAACATCAACAGAGTCCAAATCAGTTTGCGATGATCGGCAACGCCCCGTTCGTGTTCGTCCAGCAATCGCTGCACATAAGCGGCGTTGAACAATCCTCGCCGGTTTAATCGTTCGGGCGAAAAGGTGTCGCGCACCAGCGAGCGCAATTCGCCTTTGACCCATTTGGCGACGGGCATGCCGAAGCCTTTTTTCGGACGGTCAATCACGTCGTCGGGCAAGCGGCCTCGCATGGCTTTTTTCAGGATGTATTTTCCGGTCAATCCCTTCAGCTTCATTTCAATCGGCAGCTTCAAAACGAATTCGATGAAGGTGTGATCCAGAAACGGCGCGCGCGTTTCCAGCGAAGCGGCCATGCTGGCTCGGTCAACTTTGAACAACACGCATTCGGCCAGGTACAGCCGCGCATCGAGCGCCATCATTTCTTCGATCAGATTGCCGTTGCCGTTCAACCGATCCAGCGGCAAGATTTCGTCAAAGACTTTCTCATCAGGACAAGCCGCGATGATTTCGGGATTGAGCAATTCGCGTTGTTGCGCGGCGTCATACGAACCCATCCAGATCGTGTGCCGAGTTCCCGCGCCGTGCGACGCTCCACGCACGAAGCGTTTGGCTTTGAAATCGAAGGACAGGTTTTCCGTCGAAACCGGCAGACCGGCGACTAGCGGTTCAATCAAACCGCTGCGCACAAAGCCCGGAATCATCTGATACAGCTTCGCCATGCGGTGCGCGCCGTAGGTTGGATAACCTGCGAACAATTCATCGCCGCCGTCTCCGCCCAGCGCGACGGTCACGTGTTGACGGGTGAACCGCGAGAGCAAAAATGTGGGAATCAGCGAGCCATCGCCAAGCGGTTCATCCAGCAAGCGCGGAATTTCCGGCACGATGTCCAGCATATCGCGTTCGGTGAACCGCTGTTCGTAATGTTCTGTGCCGAGTTGTTCGGCAACTTTGCGAGCGTACGAAGATTCATCGAACGACTTTTCTTCAAACGCGATGGAAAAGGTTTTGACGCGTCCGCCAGCGGCTTCGCAAGCCATTTCGGCCATCGTGCTGGAATCAATTCCGCCAGACAGCAACACGCCCAGCGGCACGTCAGACACCAATCGCATCCGCACGGCTTCGCGCAAACGATCACGGACTTCTTCGGCGGCCTCATCTTCGCTGATTTTCAGTCTTTCGCCGTCGTAGCGGAGTTGCCAATAACTTTCAGTTCGCCAGCTTCCCTGTTCAAAAATCAGCCGATGCGCGGGCAACAGTTTGTGAATGCCTTCCAGCATCGTGTGCGGCGAAGGAACGAATTCGTATTGCAGATATTTCCGCAGCGCCAGCAAATTTACCTTGCGTTCGACCGAAGGATGCTGAACTACCGCTTTCAACTCAGACGCAAAAACAAAAGCTTCGCCGGTTTGCGTGAAGTACAA
>DAOMFR010000003.1:22848-24371 GCA_035429885.1 Blastocatellia bacterium | reverse complement strand
CCAGATCAATGATCGAAAGTCGGCGCATTCCCAGAGCGATTTGGTTTTTGAAATAAAAGCCTTCGTCGTCGGGGCCGCGATGAGTGATGGCGTCATTCATCGCGCGAGCGATGCGCTCATTCGCGGGTTGTTGATTGAAATTGACGAATCCGATGATGCCGCACATTGGTGAATTATTGCGCTCCGCGATTTTTCTTTGTGGACTGTTCAACCATCTTGCGCTCGATTGGCCGTCCCTGAATCGGCGACGACAACACAATCGAAGTCGCTGGCATGCCATAAGGCGTAATGCGATGAACGACTTGTTCCAGATGGTGAATCGAAGTGACGTGAACTTTCAGGATCAACGAATCGTCGCCGGTGACACGATGGCATTCGATGATTTCGGGAATCTCCCGAAACAGAGTTTCCAGACGCGGCAGGACTTGATGCGCCAGACCGATGCGGATGAACGCCGTCACCTGAAAGCCGACTTTTTCCGGATTCACTTCAGCGCGATAGCCGGTGATGATGCCCGCCTTTTCCATTTTGTGGACGCGTTCCATCACCGCCGGCGTGGACAATCCGACGCGACGGCCAAGTTCGGCGTAACTGGTGCGCGCATCGGCCTGCAACTCTTCCAGCAAATGCCAGCCGATATCATCCAACAATTTTTCGTCGCTTGAACTCATAACAACACATCACTTGGGTAAATCCAGCGCCGGGTTCCGCGTGAAAAAGCCGACTGGCATCAACTTGAACCCGGCCTTGTGAACCGGCATCACAGGGTAATCTTCGGGGCGTGGCAGATGCGTCACGCCAAAGGAATACCACATCACGACATCTTTGTTTTCCAACTCGCGGTTTTGTTTAACCCATTTGGTCAAGCCGTCGCCGCCTTTGCTCTGATTGACGTATAAACCAGCAGCGTACCGTTCATCAGGTTCGTATTGCGTTACCCACAAATGCGAATTCATAAATCCGGCTCGTTGGCGAACGGCGGAGTTTTCGCCCGGCAACGGCACTGAGTTTTCCCCTGTAAACAGCAGATAACCTGTCGGCTGGCCGATCCCGTTTTTCGCCGTTGGATTGATCACTCGCCAACGCCGATGCGTAGCCAAATTCAAGCTTCGCTGAGCTTCGGCTTCGCGGCGGAGCGACGTTTCATGCATCACAAACGCATTGCCGTAAGGATTTTCTTTGCCCTGTGGCAGAGTTTCAGTGTTTTGTTCGACGACCGTGTTGGCGCTGCCGTCCACGTCGAAATCCAAACGGTAGTTGAAAAAGTGTTGGTGGTGCGGAGCGGCGACGCCAGCGGCTACGACGTGGCCGTGAGGATCGTGCTTTTGCTGTGCATCCGGCGAAACTCCTTTTGTAGCCATCACCCCGGTCAGCAACACTTCCTGCTCAATCGTGCCGTCCTGGTTAAAAATCCAGTTGAAGCCGTAATCGTAATTTCCAACGACGACGAAAATGCCAATCACCAACTGACGCGCTCGGCGCGATTGGTTTTGGTTGGTCATGTAATCCACGTGCTTCCAACT
>DAOMFR010000003.1:7794-22748 GCA_035429885.1 Blastocatellia bacterium | reverse complement strand
ACGGATTTTTCATCCACGTCGGCTGTGGCTGACGGTACCGGAACGATGCCGCTATCAATGACTTTCAACACTTTGCGAGCGTTCATATCCACGACGGCAATTACGCCTTCGATTGGGCGAGCATAAGGATTTCTGGAATCTTCGCGCAGGTACGACAAACCGCGAAACAATCGTTTGCCCTGCTCTTCGGGAAAGCCGAAGTTGCCCGCCGACCACATTTCGATTTGGACTTTGCCAAACTCTGTGATGCCGCGTTTCCGCATCGCCGATTGCCATTGCGGGTCGCTGCGAACGATGGACTGAAACATCAACACGTCATCAAGCATGATGCTCGGCTGAGCTTCGGGAACTTCCCGAACCGAAACAATTCGCTGACCGCGCAAGTCAGCCACGCCGTCAAAGGTTTTGTTGTTGGCTCGGTCGTAAGCGACGAAGAAGGCTTCGCGGCGAAACGCATCACCCGGTTTAAATGCGTAGACTTCGGCCTTTGGCGGTTCGTTCAACACGATGATTTGGAAGCGAGCGTTGGCTGGCAGCTTGCCGCTTTCTTTCAGCAGCTTGGAGGCGGCGCCGATTTCTTCTTTGCTGAGCGGGTCGAGCGGATGGGTGAGAATCGTCGTCTGGGCGAGCATTGATTGCCCACACAGCAGCAGAAAAACAGCGGCGAGCAAGCATCGAGTCAGTACCGCGACCGGTAGGGAGCGCGACTGCTCGACTAAGCTCATCAACAAGACCCGCTCCCTACCGGTCGCGGTACTGATTCTATCCATCTGCGGCCTCGCTTTCGTCAAAGTTGATTTTGGTTTTGATCGTGTAAATCTGTTTGCCCTGCGATTCGTGATACGTCCGCACCAGCATTTCGGCGATCAACCCCATCAGGAAAAACTGCACTCCCAGTCCCAACATCATCATTGCCAGCACTGGCAGCGGAGTTTGAATAAAATCCGCATGCTTTGGCCAACTGGCAAACTTCATAAGGCAAGCAAAAGCTCCAGAAAAAATCGAGATGGCAAAAGCCATGACTCCCGCCCAACCAAAAACGTAAATCGGTTTGGTCAGGTAGCTAGCCATAAATTTGATCGTCACCATATCAAAGACGACTTTGATTGTGCGCGACAAACCATATTTGGACTGCCCAGCCATGCGCGCGTAATGAGCAACTGGAATTTCGGTGACTCGCGCGCCTGCCCACGCGGCATAGATCGGAATGAAGCGGTGCATTTCTCCGTACAGATTCACGTCTTTCAGCACTTCGCGGCGATAAGCTTTAAGCGAACAGCCGTAATCGTGAAGAGGGACTCCGCCGATTTTCGAGATCAAGCCGTTGGCGATGCGGGAAGGAAACGTCCGCGTGATGAAAGCGTCCTGACGGTCTTTTCGCCAGCCGGAAACCACGTCGTAACCTTCGTCGAGTTTCGCCAATAACCGAGCAATGTCCGCCGGATCGTTTTGCAAATCGGCATCCATTGGAATCAACACTTCGCCTCGTGCGGCAGCAATTCCGGCAGCCATCGCCGCCGTCTGGCCATAGTTGCGGCGGAAACCAATAACTTTGACACGAGAATCCGCGGCGGCAAATTTCTTCAGAAACTCAAGACTACGGTCGCTGCTGCCGTCGTCCACATAAATGACTTCAAACGTGTGACCGAGTGTAGCCATCGCTTCAAAAATCTTTTGGTTCAACCGGTCAAGGTTTTCTTCTTCGTTGTAGACGGGAAGGAAAAGTGAAAGTTTTGGAGTCATTGTTTAAGAAGAAACCCAGTCGCTATAGCTTCTGGTTTCGTGCCTTTCTGACAACGCAAACAACTGAAACGCCTAACGGCAACCGATGCCGCCGCAACCAATTTGCTTCGCTGGCGAACAGCCACGCCATCAAATTGTTAATTAACCGATGATTGATTTTGTTTTCACTCGCTTCGGTTCTCTTGAACAGGTTGAGTATTTTTCGCCCCAGCCAGATCGGCAAAAACATGGCGAAGTTGGAGTAACTGATTCGCTCGACGGTCAGGCCGGCGGCTTCGGCTGCGGCCTTCAATTCCGGCAATCGGTAGCGGCGTTTGTGGCCTGACTGGTCATCGTTCGGCCCCCACAAACTCATAAAGGCCGGCACGTAAATCACAGCCGGAGCGCCCGGTTTCAACGTGCGACGAATTTCGCTCAAGCCCGCCACGTCATCGTCCAGATGTTCGATCACATCCAGAGCCGTAATCAGATCGAAAGTTCCATCGGCAAACGGCAATTCCGTGGCGCTGGCACACATCGTTCGGTCATGGCCTCGGCGACGCGAAAAGCTGAGCGGAATCATTGCCAGATCAATCCCCTGCACTTCTCCAAATCTGCGCAGATGATCCATTGTCGCGCCTGTTCCACAGCCAATATCCAGAGCTTGAAAACCTTTTCGTGAAGGTGTTGGCTTCCCCAAAGCGTCTTCGATTTGAGCAAAAACTACGGCTCGTCGCCCAACGAACCACCAATGATCGTCTTCGGATTCAAAGATGATTTCATAATTTACCGGGCGCATTGCCGCATCAACAGCTTTGGTGGCTTTAGTTTCCATGATCGCTCTCCGCTTGGGGCTGAGCTTTGATGTATCCCAACCCGCGCCAACTGTTGCTGTTATGCCAATGAATTTCAGTTCTTTCGGCTTGAGCTTCGGCGTACCAATCGGCGAACTCTTTGCGGCTGATATAAAACGCGACCGGAGCCGTCAGGTGATCGTGAACGATGTTATGAATTTCTCGGAACGGAAAGCGGGCGATGTAACAAAGATAATCGCCATAAAATAAAAACCGCTTCAATCCGGTTTTGCTCAGCGGCAAATAAACCAACTTCAACGCCAGCCAAAGAATTGCGGTCGGCAAATAAGACAAAGCGTAAAGCGCCCGCATAGGCAATTTGGAAGTGATATGTTCCCTCAATGGATTGACGAAATTGACGATCCAGCCATTGTTTTCCAGCCCATACACCCAGGCTGAAATTGCTCCGCCTGGTCGAATCTGTTTGACCAGAGAAGCAAACCCCGCGCGCGGATTTGGCAGGTGATGCAAGACTCCGACGGAAAACGCGTAATCAAAAATTTTCTTTAGCGGCAGTTGGTAAATGTCTGCCTGAATTATGTGGACGTTTGGCAGGTCGCGCGTGTTTCGGTAAGCAGCTTCAACAGCAATACTCAGATCTACGCCGATGATAACCTTGGCTCCCCATTCGCCAATCAATCGAGTGTGTCGACCTTTGCCGCAACCGCCTTCGATGACAGCTTTGCCACGAACAAAATCAGGGGTGACCGGAGCAATCCAATCCAAAAACTGTTGCTCGTGATGATTAGCGACGTGATCGAACTCCAACCATTGCTTGCCGAAGTTTTCGGCAGTCTCTTGTTGAACGTTATCACCTGTCAGATCAGCAAAACGCGGAATCCCTTCACGCACGACAAAGTCTTTACCACAGCCAGCACAGGATAAAGTTCCGCGGACGATTTCGCTGCCGTCCAGTTCCGTGGGTTCCAGCGACAAATCTCCACCGCAGGCCGGGCAAGCCAGGTATTGAAGCAAGCTTTCTTTCATTCAGATTTCGTTGGGGGCGCAGTTGCCCTTAGGTTTTTGACGTGAGGATTATCCGCACCGCTGAGGGTTTCGGCAACTGGTGAGCATCATCATCCCGTTGGACAACAAACAACGTTGCCCAACGCTTCGCTTAAACCATGAACCGATCCATAAAGCGCGTCGAGATATTCCCGCTTTGGAAATCCGGATCGTTCAGAATTTTGAGGTGAATGGGAATGGTCGTTTTAATTCCTTCGACAACCATTGCTTCCAGAGCGCGACGCATGCGGGCAATGGCGCGTTCCCGTGTGCGGCTGTGAACGATAACTTTGGCGATCAACGAATCGTAGTGCGGCGGAACAAAATAGCCATTGTAAATCGCCGTATCCACACGAACTCCGGGACCGGTTGGAAGATGAAGCGTGGTAATTCTTCCTGGACTTGGCGTGAAGGTGACAGGATCTTCGGCGTTAATGCGGCATTCGATGGCATGACCAACGAACATCAATTCATCTTGAGTTTCAGTCAGTTCTTCGCCGGCAGCAATACGGATTTGCGCTGCAACCAGGTCTGAAACCGTCACCAGCTCTGTCACTGGGTGTTCGACCTGGATACGCGTGTTCATTTCCATAAAGTAGAAATTGCTGTTTTCATCCATTAGAAATTCAATCGTTCCGGCGTTGCTGTAGCCAATTCGTTTGCAGGCTTCGACGGCAACCTTTCCCATTTCCTGGCGCAATTCATAACTAACGGCGGGGGATGGCGACTCTTCAATCAGTTTTTGATGCCGGCGTTGTACGGAACATTCGCGCTCTCCCAGGTGGATGACGTTGCCGTAGTTATCCCCTAGCACCTGAATTTCAATGTGGCGAGGATTTTCAATGTACTTTTCGATATAAACGCCGCTGTTTTTGAATGCTACTTCGGCTTCAGAACGGGCGGTCTGGTAAGCGCTGGACAACTCGCTACTATTGCGAGCGATACGCATTCCCCGTCCGCCGCCTCCGGCGGTGGCCTTGATCAGGACGGGATAACCTATGTGCTCAGCTTCTCTAAGAGCTTCTTCTTCGTATTCGATCAAACCGTCACTGCCCGGCGTTACGGGCACGCCAGCGGCTTTCATCGTTCGTTTGGCTTCTGACTTATCCCCCATCATGCGAATGGCATCCGGGCTTGGACCAATGAAAGTGATATTGCATTCTCTGCAAACTTCGGCGAAGTGAGCATTCTCCGAAAGAAATCCATAACCAGGATGAATCGCATCTACGTTCGTAATTTCAGCAGCAGCGATGATTTGCGGAATGTTCAGGTAGCTTTTGGGCGATGGGGCAGGGCCAATACAAATGGCTTCGTCGGCAAAACGGACATGCAAGCTATCCCGGTCTGCTTCAGAATGCACAGCCACGGTTTTGATGCCGAGCTCGCGACAAGCCCAAATGACTCGACAGGCGATTTCACCTCGATTGGCAATGAGAATCTTTTTGAACATAAAGTACGTGTTTGGCGATGAACGATTGGTGTTGGTTGGTTAAGAACAGTTGGAAGCTTCGTCAGTCTATTTTCTGACCAACAACCTCCAGCAACCAACGACTACTTCCTGATTCCAAACAAGGGTTGGCCGTATTCGACCGGCTGGCCGTCTTCGGCAAAGATTTTGGCGATGACTCCGCTGGCATCCGCATGAATCTCGTTCATCAGCTTCATTGCTTCTATGATGCAGAGCACTTTCCCAGCTTCGACGGTATCGCCAACTGCGACAAACGGATTTGCTGACGGATTTGGTGAACGATAGAAAGTACCGACAATCGGCGAGGTAAGAATGTGTAGATTTTCTTCTTCCTTGGCTGGCGCTGATTCGGTCACCGGTGGTGGCACAGAAAGTTGCGGCTGAACAACCGTCGCAACAGGAGTGGGCGCCACTGCGTGTTCAATAGTTCTTACGGTTTCTTGATGAACAACAGGTGCCTTGGCCGCACCTTTTGAAAGACGCAATCTAAAATTGCCTCGCTCAAGTTCAAATTCATTGAATTGCTTGTCTGAAATCAATTCAATGAGAGCTTTGATCTCAGTCAAGCTCAGGTTGTCACCGGAGTCCGCAGCAACTTTACTTTTGGGGGCGACGGGTTTGGCCGTCTTGTCCCCTATGCCAGTCGCGCGCTTCACTTTACGCTCGATCTTTTTCATAAGCTTCAGCCAAATAGTTTAGTGGGCAAAATGAAAGCCTCAACCGCGTGTTGCCTCGCACGGTTGAGGCTTAAAACTTAAAGTGTGCGAGAGAACATCCCTCTGCGACTTTGCTTTACAATTACTCAGTTTTGTCGGCAACAGCTTTTTTGTCTTCACTGCCGACGAATTCAATCAAGGCCATTTCTGCGCCATCACCTTTGCGCGGACCAAGTTTGTAAATGCGCGTATAACCGCCCGGACGATCAGCAAAGCGTTCTGCCAATTCGCTAGTCACTTTTTTCAAAGCAGCAACGCCAGCGGTACGTTCTGCACCTTGATTGTGCTGCTTGCTCTCGAGCCCAGCGTTTCCGGAAAAAAAGGATTTTGCTGCTTGACGGGCTGCGTGGACTGCCGCGGCTGCATTACCAGCTTGAGTAGCCACATGAGCGCGACGCCCCAAAGTGACCACTTTTTCGACATATGGACGCAACTCTTTAGCTTTTGGCAGCGTGGTGATAATCCGTTCGTGGAGAACAAACGAGGTGCAAAGGTTACGCAGCAACGCCTTGCGATGGGAAGATGTTCGCCCTAGCTTTCTATGTGCAACTAAATGTCTCATGACTTTAATTCCTTAACTAAACTACTTTTAGCGCTTTCCGACAACCAGTGTCGAAAAGCTGGAGGCTTACATTTCAGGGCCTCTGATTACATTTCCGTTATCGTCAAACTTCATCCCCAAGCCAAGCCCCATCGACACCAAAATATCTTTGATCTCGTTAAGCGATTTGCGCCCGAAGTTTTTGGTCTTGAGCATTTCTGCTTCGGATTTCTGAACCAGATCACGGATCGTTTTAATATCAGAGTTTTTCAGGCAATTGTACGATCGCACTGAAAGCTCCAACTCATCAACCGATTTGTCCAGATGCTCATTAAAGGGTTGCGAAGTTTTCACGACCACTGCTTCAACAGGCTGCTCAACCTCTTCTTCGAAATTGATAAAGATCGCCATGTGATCTTTTATCAATTTGGCGGCAAGCCCAATCGAATGCTCCGGCGTAATACTGCCATTGGTCCAAACTTCCAGCAGAAGCTTGTCGTAGTCGGTATCCTGTCCCAATCGCGCAGCTTCAACATGAAAATTGACTTTCGTGATGGGCGAATGAACCGAATCAACCGGGATATAACCAACCGGCAAATCGTCATCAAAATTTCGATCTGCCGAAACGTAACCTCGACCTTTTTTCAACCGCAATTCAATGTTGAGCTTGCCACCTTCGCTCACAGTTGCGATGTGAATATTAGGGTCCAGCACCTCGACATCATCATCCGATTCAATATCTCCAGACACAACCATTCCCGGTTCTGTGCGTGAAATATGAAGCGTTTTAGCCTCACCCGAATGAAGCTTAAACGGAACCTGCTTCAGATTGAGAATGATGTCAGTCGCGTCTTCAACAACTCCGGGAATTGATGAAAATTCGTGCAGAACGCCGTCAATGCGGACTGCCGTTATGGCTGCGCCTTCGATTGACGAAAGCAATGCGCGGCGCAGGCTGTTACCAATTGTCGTACCGAAACCGCGCTCGAAGGGCTGGGCTGAGAAACGCCCGTAGCGATCCGTCATGGTTTCGCATGTCAAACGTTTCGGCTTCTGGAATCCTGTCCACATGCTTATTTTTTTGTCTCCAACTATTACTAACCCAACGTTATGCGTCTCGCTGCTTGCCATAAATCTTCTTCACAGTAGCGGCGAACCAGTCCCGTCCCCAAAGGTGGCGAGCCTGTCAGTCGCGCCTTGTGGCGGCAACCGCAGCGGACACGACTACTTGCTGTACAACTCGACGATTAGCTGTTCCTTGATATTCGGATCAACATCATCTCGCCGTGGCAGCGCAGTTACGCGACCAACGAGTTTGTCAGCATTGACAATCTCAAGCCATCCTGGACGTCCGCGCCCTCCAGAGGTCTGGAACGCACCTTGAATATGCGCATTATCAGCGCTTTTATCCCGAACGGCAATTTCATCGCCAATTTTTACCTGGAACGATGGGATATCGACTTTACGCCCGTTGACCTGAACATGACCGTGCCGCACAAATTGGCGAGCCTGTCTTCGCGACATCGCAAAACCAAGCCGATAAATCACGTTGTCCAGTCGCCGCTCAAGCAAAGCCAACAGGTTTTCACCCGTGACGCCTTTTTGGCTGGCGGCTTTTTCAAAGTAATTGCGGAACTGAGTTTCGAGCAAATTGTAAATGCGTTTAACGCGTTGTTTCTGACGCAACTGTTCGCCATACCCACCAGCAACTGGTTTGCGTTTAGCATTTGGACCATGTTGACCCGGGGGATTGACTCCACGCTTTTCGATCGGGCACGAGGGTTTGTAGCACTTCTCCCCTTTAAGGTAGAGCTTCTCCCCTTCTCGCCGACACATGCGACATTGTTTGCCTCTATCTCTTGCCAATCTCTATTCCTCCGTAAATGCTTCAGCGCGCAGCCTGACGACGATCTTTTTCAAGCGTTTTCCTCAGAGACTGGAAAAGCTGCGCTGTTAATTCTATCAAAACTCTAAATAAACTTGCGGGGTTAAACGCGCCGACGCTTCGGCGGACGACACCCATTGTGCGGAATCGGGGTCACGTCGCGGATCAATCTGATCTCAATTCCCGCCCCCATAATTGCACGAATAGCGGATTCACGTCCGGAGCCTGGCCCTTTGACACGCACCTCACAACTGCGCATACCACTGTCACGAGCAATACCAGCAGCCTTATTGGCAGCTTGTTGAGCTGCAAACGGAGTCCCTTTGCGTGAGCCACGAAATCCCATCGCACCGGAAGAGCATTGAGCAACCAAATTGCCCTGAAGGTCTGTAATGCTTACCAGAGTGTTGTTGAAAGTCGCCTGAATATGAACAATGCCCTGAGGAACGACCTTCTTTTCTTTCTTCTTAAAAACTTTCTTTTTGCCTGCGGTTTGTTGCTGCTTTGCCATAGGTCAGTACTCTACCATTGGCGAATGGTGGCTTGTTTACAAAGAAGCTAACCACCAAACGCCCGATTCTTATTTCTTGCCTGCGATCTTCTTTTTCGCCACTGTAGCACGACGCGGTCCTTTTCGGGTACGCGCGTTGGTGTGAGTTCGCTGGCCTCTGACAGGCAAGCTGCGGCGATGCCGTAGACCACGGTAACAACCAATGTCCATCAACCGTTTGATGTCCAATTGAATTTGCTTGCGCAGGTCGCCTTCGACGCTGCCCCCCTGATCAACAATTGTACGAATTCGGTTTAACTCTTCTTCGTTCAGATCGCGAATCTTCTTGTTCACGTCTACCTGAGCTTCCGTAAGGATGCTGGTTGCGCGTGACTTGCCGATCCCATAAATATAGGTCAAACCGATTTGAGCGCGTTTTTGCGGTGGTAAATCCACGCCTGCTACACGAGCCATTATCTTTCTCCGTGAACTACTATCTACTCCAAAGCCTCAAATTGAAAACCTGAGGTGGAACAATAAGTTATCCCTGTCTTTGTTTGTGCTTCGGGTTTACACAAATGACCCGAACCACACCATGCCGATGAATAATTTTGCACTTATCGCAAATTTTTTTGACTGATGCTCTGACTTTCATTTCAGCCTCGTTAGTTTAACTATCGAATTCAAATTCATGATTTTCATACGCGGTACTATTTAAACCGATACACGATGCGCCCGCGTGTTAAATCATAGGGTGAGAGCTCAACAAGAACTTTGTCACCCGGCAATATTTTGATGAAATTCTTTCGCATACGCCCTGAAATATGCGCCAAAACTTGGTGCTTGGTATCCAATTCAACCTTGAACATTGCATTAGGCAAGGTTTCAAGGACAGTAGCTTGTACCTCTATGGCGTCTTCTTTCGACATACTTTCAGATAGTGACCTTCAACACTATAACGCGAAACTGGCATTATAACCGTGGGTCGTGTTTTTGCAAGGCAATCCCTAGCCTTCTTACTGCGCACTACAATGTTAGCGACCCATCTTCCAGCGCAGTCATAACAACTGGCCCATCCTCAGTAACTGCGATGGTGTGTTCAAAATGGCATGAAGCTTTGCCATCTTTCGTCTTGACTGTCCATCCATCGCTCAAAATCTGCACTTCATGGGTACCTAGATTTACCATCGGCTCAATCGCCAATACCCATCCATCTTTCAACTTTGGCCCTGTACCACGGCGGCCATAATTTGGCACTTGCGGATCTTCGTGCATTTGCTGACCAATGCCATGCCCACAAAAGTCTCTTACAATCGAAAAACCGTTTTCTTCGACATACTCTTGAACAGCATAGGAAACATCGTACAGCCTATTACCGGGAACCATTTTTTCAATAGCGCGAAAAAGCGATGCCCGCGTAACGTCCACGAGCTTTTCAATTGCCGTCGAAACATTTCCAACAGGAACAGTGATGGCGGCATCGCCAACATAACCATCGAGCGTCGCACCACAATCAATCTTTATGATATCGCCTTCACGAAGTTTTCGCTCTGATGGAATTCCATGAACAACCTCATCATTCACGGAAGCACAAATAGCTGAAGGAAATTTCCTGTACCCCTTGAAAGTCGGATAAGCCCCCGCTGCTCGAATTTTCTTTTCTGCTGCTGAATCCAACTGACGAGTCGTAATCCCTGGCTCAACCAATTTTCGTAACTCACGCAACGTTTCAGCGACTATTAATCCCGCGCGCCGCATTTTTTCGAGTTCGTTTAGAGATTTACGAATGATCATCTATCTTTTATTTGAATGAAGGAGCGGCTCATTTCTGTTTCTATCTGCTGACAGCACCTTCAATAAGCAAACACAGCTTTTCGAAAATCTCTTCAACTTGACCTTCTCCACTAGTTTCAATGAGACGCCCACTATTTCGATAGTATTCAATCAAAGGGGCAGTGGATGACCTGTATTCTTCAAAACGCCGAGCCACAGAATCCGGATTATCGTCGCTTCGCTGGTCAAGTGCGTTACCGTCCAAATCGCACAAACCTTCTACTTTAGGAGGGCGAAAATATATGTTGTAGATTTCGCCGCATTTCAAACAAATACGACGCCCAGTCAATCGTTTGAACAACACATCTTCGTGAACTTTGACCCGAACCAACAAAACATCCTTCTGTTGTTGATTCGCCAACTCTTCCAGTTGGTGCGCCTGATTCACAGTTCGTGGAAAACCATCCAGAATATAGCCGTTCTCGCAATCTGAACGCGATGTTCGCGCTTGGATGACTTCGGCTAAAATCTCATCGCTCACCAATTTCCCAGAAGCCAACGTTGATTTGATTTCCTGACCAAGCGCAGTCTCGGCTTGCGCCATTTCTCTCAGAATATCGCCTGTCGAAATCTGTGGGTAGCCATATTTTTCAGAGACCAACCGAGCTTGTGTTCCCTTGCCTGCTCCTGGCGGCCCGATTATCACAATGACTCTTGGCATAATGACGACTAAACCTACTTATAATTTTATCCGCCAGCTCATCATATTTATTACGTACGTCTACCACGCAAGCGACCACCTCGCGAACCTAAAAACCCGTCGTAATGACGCATTACTAACTGAGCTTCAACTTGGCTGATCGTATCCATTGCCACACCAACTACAATCAACAAGCTTGTTCCGCCAAAGTAGAACGAGACCCCAACCCCTGTAAGAATCCATCTTAAGCCGGGGATATTTTGAATCACGCTATCAAGCCAAGGGCCAACCAATGGCAAGTATTGAATCTTAAAACCACTGATCATCAACTGCGGGATAAGACAAACGACAACCAAGTAAATGGCACCAACGGTGGTCAGTCTAACCAAAATTCCGTTCAGATAATCCCCTGTACGCTTACCCGGCCGAATGCCTGGAATAAACGCTCCCTGTTTGCGCATATTTTCCGCGACTTCGTCAGCGTTAAAGACAATCGAAACATAGAAAAACGCGAAGAGAACGATTCCAGTAATAAAGCACAGTTCATAAACTGGATGCCCACCACTTAGCCAGGTATTAACCTTCTTCAGCCAATCCCAATCTTTAATCGTAACCAACGATTGCGGAATTGCCAGAACCGATGAAGCAAAAATCACGGGGATGACTCCCGCAATATTCACCTTCAACGGCAGATGCGATGATTGCGTCTGCACCATTTTGTTTCCGACCATTCGCCGCGTATGGTTGGTCGGAACTTTCCTTGTTCCTCGCTCAAAGAAAACAATTCCCGCCGTCACTGCCAGCATCACAAGTAACAAGATGATCACGAAGACTGCTGATCCCGGATCTTTGATTGTGCCCCACAATTGGCTGATCGCATTCGGAACGCCAACAACGATACCAGCAAAAATCAGCAAGCTGATTCCATTTCCAATGCCGCGCTCTGTAACTTGTTCACCGATCCACATGATGAACATCGTGCCGGCTGTTAAAGCCAACATTGCGATCAGAGCAAACCCAATTCCACCACCACCAATTACTAATGGACGCCCAGTCGGATCAGCTTGGCGCTGCAACCAATAAGCCAAGCTCACGCCTTGAACCAAACAAAGCAAAACCGTCAAGTAGCGCGTATACTGATTGATCTTGCGTCGCCCCAGCTCGCCTTCTTCTTGAATCTTTTTCAGCGCGGGGTAAACCGAAGCCATCAACTGTAAAATAATCGAGGAAGTGATGTAGGGCATGATGCCCAAGGCAAAAACTGAAATTCGACGCAGATTTCCACCCGAAAATAAATCCAACGCGCCAAATAATCCGCCAGCTCCCTGGCTCCAAAAACTTTCAAGAGCATCTCTATCCAATCCAGGAACTTGCACATGAATTCCTGCGCGATAAATCGCCAACATCCCAAGTGTGAAGATCACTCGGCGACGTAAATCAGGAACTTTGAACAAGTTGCGGACCGCATTGATAAATGACTCAAACATAACTTCCTCGTTGGCCTCCCCGAATCACTTATGGTTCGAGCCGTGAAGCGGGATACTAAACCTAAAAGTATTACTCGGATTTGCGCTCAGCAGGGGCGATGACTTCCGCCTTGCCACCGGCGGCTTCAATTTTTGCCTTAGCCGATTCACTAAAGCGATGAGCACTAATGTTAAGCGACTTGCCCAATTCGCCTTTTCCCAGAACCGCCACAGAACCTTTCAGAGACCGTCTCACAAGTCCCATTTCAACCAGAATCTCGGGAGTCACAACTGCGCCAGCCTCAAACAACTCTTCCAACCGAGACAGGTTTACTTCTGCCCATTCACGTTTAAAGATGTTAGTGAAACCGCGTTTCGGCAAACGGCGATGCAAGGGCATCTGGCCACCTTCAAAACCGCGCTTCCGAGAGTAACCGGAACGTGACTTTTGCCCCTTGTTGCCGCGACCGGAAGTTTTACCTAGACCTGATCCCTGCCCACGGCCCAGCCGTTTCTTTTTGTGCGTCGCGCCTTCAGGCGCTCTCAGATTGTTTAAGCCAATAGCCATAACTCGAACCTCGATCTCTTATTCGACAATTCGCAACAAGTGCGGAACCTTGGCAACACTGCCACGAGTGGATTCATTGTCTGGGCGTTCGACAATCTGATTCAGCTTTGTGAAGCCCAAACTGCGCACAATCACTTTGTGTTTTTCCGGAGTGGCAATCGTGCTGCGATACCATTGAACCTTGATTTTCTTTTCGTTCGCCATCTTAGAGTTCCTCCACCGTGCGGCCACGCAAGCGCGCGACATCTTCCGGACTTCTCATGTTCGCAAGAGCATCAAACGTTGCACGGATGACGTTATGTGGATTGTTAGAGCCTAGACACTTGGTCAGAATATTACTGACTCCAGCAGCGTTCATCACCGCACGAACCGCGCCACCAGCGATAACTCCAGTTCCCTCGGGTGCAGGTTTTAGCAAAACCTTGCCCGCCCCAAACCTTCCTACGATCATGTGAGGAAGAGTCGTGCCACGTAATGGCACGCGAACCAGATTGCGTTTCGCTGCTTCGATTGCTTTACGAATCGCCTGCGGAACTTCTTTCGCTTTGCCGGTGCCGAATCCAACAGTGCCACTCTGATCACCAATAACCACCAAGGCAGCGAAAGAGAGATTCTTACCGCCCTTGACGACTTTGGTAACGCGGTTGATCGAAATCACTTGATCAACTTTCTGCTCGAACCCGTCCGGATTAATTCTTTCCTTTAACGCCATATAGAACGATTCTCCAAAATCAGAACTGAAGACCTGCTTCGCGCGCGGCTTCAGCCAGTGATTTCACGCGTCCGTGATAAATGTATCCGCCGCGATCAAATACCACACTGTTAATGCCTTTTTCTTTAGCGCGCTCGGCAATCAATTTGCCAATTGATTTGGCAGCGTCAATATTCCCGCCTTTGCCGACTCCCGCACTTTTTTCGACCGAAGAAGCCGAACAAAGCGTCACGCCATTTATATCGTCAATCACCTGAGCATAAATGTGATTGAGGCTGCGAAACACAGCCAGACGAGGGCGATCGGTTGTTCCTTTTACTTTCTTGCGAATGCGCGAATGAACAGCGCGCCGTATATCTTGTCTTGAACTTTTTGCCATAACGATTTTGCCTTCGCCGAACGATGAGCCGGTCGCAGTAACATTCCACGACGACCCCTTCGTGCAGCCATTATGAAATCACCGTTTATTTGCCAGTCTTACCAGGTTTTAGCTTCATCGGGCGGTCAGCGTAACGAACGCCTTTGCCTTTGTAAGCATCAGGCTTGCGTAAACGATGCATGTTTGCCGAAGTCTGCCCCAGCAATTCTTTGTCAATGCTGGAAAGCGTAACGGTCGTCTGATACTGGTTAATAGTGCGGGCCAGCTTTTCGACTTTTGCTGTAACGCCATCCGGCAACACGAATTCGATGGTGTGTGAATACCCAAGCGCAAACTGAATGGATCGTCCTTTCAATTCAGCCTTGTAACCGACACCAACAACATCCATCTCCTGCGAAAAGCCCTGTGACACGCCCTTGATCGCATTGGCGATCAAAGCACGCACAGTACCGTGTATCGCGGTGTGGTCGTCATCTTGTCGCTCTGCAACCAGTTTGCCTTCATCAATTTTGAGCGTGACTCCGGCAGGAATCGTGGCCGTTAGTTTGCCTTTGGGCCCTTGCATTTCGACCGCCGAATTCGTGATATTGACCTTCACGTCCTTCGGAATCTCGATTGGTTTTTTGCCTACTCGTGACATAGCTTTCTCGTCAGTGGTCAAAGGTCAGCGTCGTT
>DAOMFR010000003.1:0-7694 GCA_035429885.1 Blastocatellia bacterium | reverse complement strand
ACCAGAAAAATCAATAAACGCTACAGAGCAATTCGCCGCCGACTTTCGACTTGCGAGCATGCTTGCCGGTCATCACTCCGTGCGATGTACTCAAAATGTTAATTCCCAAACCGCCAAGCACTTTCGGGACTTCGTCGCTGGCTACATAAACCCGACGGCTGGGGCGTGATACACGATTGAGATGAGAAATCACGCTTTCCCCCTTCGGACCGTACCGCAGAAAAATCCGCAGCGTGCGAATTTGAGTGCCTTCGGCTGTCTTGATGCTGTAATTAGTGATGTACCCTTCTTCTTTCAGAATTCGGGCAATTTCAATTTTCAGCCGCGAAGCCGGAACATCAACCTTTGAATGACGCGCCTCAATAGCATTTCGCATACGCGTCAACATATCTGAAATCGGATCAACTATCATCGTTTCAACTCCACTCGGAACTTCCAGTCTTTACCAACTTGATTTCGTTACGCCTGGGATGTCGCCCTGCAACGCCAATTGGCGGAAACAAATTCGGCAAACGCTAAACTTCCGCAGGTATGCACGCGGACGGCCACAACGTTTGCAGCGGTTGTAACCCCGCACTTTGAATTTCGGTCTCCGGTTCGCTTGAACGATCTTTGAAGTCTTTGCCATAGTGTCTCAAGTCCTAGTTTTGCCGGAACGGCATTCCCAAATGGCGCAGCAGTGAGCGCGCCTCTTCGTCGGTGGTGGCCGACGTCACAATGCACACGTTCATTCCGCGCGCCTTATCAACTTTGCCGAAATCAATCTCCGGAAAAATCAACTGATCTTTTAGACCGACCGTGTAATTGCCGCGTCCGTCAAATGCCTTCGGGCTAACACCACGAAAATCTCGGACTCGCGGCAATGCCAAGCTGACGAAACGATCCAGAAATTCATACATTCGGTCACCACGCAAGGTTACCATCGCACCAATGCTCATTCCTTCGCGAAGCTTGAATGCGGCAATGGATTTTTTCGCCTTTGTGACAACAGGCTTCTGGCCAACAATGGTTGTCAAATCGCCGACAGCAACGTCCACAGCTTTGGAGTTTGCAATTGCTTCGCCCAAACCGACGTTGATGACGATCTTTTCAAGCTTCGGAATGCTCATCGGATTGGTGTAACCAAATTCCTTGGTAAGCGCCGGAGCGATTTCTTTGAGGTATTTTTCTTTGAGTCGTGCAGCCATAACTAAATCTCAAATCTCCCATCTCAGCCGAGACGGCGATTAATCCAGAGCCGCTCCGGTCTTTTTCGAGACTCGAATCTTGCGGCCATCTTCCAAAACCTGGTAGCCAACGCGAACCGGCACTCCGTTTTCGAGCACCATAACATTTGAAGCATCAATCGGCGCTTCGCGCTCGACAATTCCGCCGGCAATACCTTTGGGGCGGTTCGGACGTTCAAAGTGTTTCAGAACGTTGACACCTTCAACCACAACTTTTTGCTTTTTGGTAATCACCTCAACAACCCGACCGCGCTTTCCTTTATCGCGCCCGGAAAGGACGACTACCTGATCGTTCTTCTTGATTTTCATTCTGCTTGGCATAATTTCGCTTGCCTCCTTCACGTGTCTGGCTCGACCTAGATAACTTCGGGAGCGAGACTGACGATCTTCATAAATCCCTTTTCGCGCAATTCACGAGCGACTGGCCCGAACACACGAGTGCCCACTGGCTCTCCATCGGGTTTGATGATGACCGCCGCGTTTTCATCAAAGCGGATGTATGTGCCGTCTTTACGGCGAACTTCCTTGCACGTGCGGACGATAACAGCCTTAACAACTTGTTTCTTTTTCACCGTTCCATCCGGTGACGCTTCCTTGACCGAAGCCGTGATCACATCGCCCAACGAAGCGCGTGAACCGATGTTGCCGCCGAAGGGCATAATCATCGCAATCTTTTTTGCCCCGGAATTGTCAGCGACCTGCAAAACGGATCGCATCTGTAATGCCATTGCTAGCCTCCTTGTCGGTAACCGCGGTAACCGGTGCGATTTCGGTAACGTAACCGTCTGTCGCCACCGCAAACCGACAACTACTTACTTGCCTTTCGTATCACTTCGACTACACGCCAACGCTTGAGCTTTGAAAGCGGGCGAGCTTCAACAATGCGTACCTGGTCGCCAATGCTCACGCCGTCAATTTCATTGTGAGCCATAAACTTAGACCGTCGGCGCACATACCGTTTGTAAACCGGATGCTTGACTAGACGATCCACGCGGACAACCACCGTTTTCTGCATTTTATCGCTGGTCACAATGCCGACTTTCTCAGTGCGTCGGCCGCTAGCTTTCTTCCCCGCAGGGGCGGAAGCGTCGGCTGCCGCAGCAGTTTCGGCAACGACTTGCTCTTCCAAATTGTCTTTTTTCTCTTCCATACTCAATTCACTTTAGCCGTTTCGTAAGAGCCACGGCCTTTGAATTACTTTTCAACGCCGAGCGCACGCCCGCGCAGAAGGGTTTTGATTCGCGCCAGTTCTTTTTTCTCTCTGCGAATCTGAGCCACGGTGTCAGTATTGCCAAGAGCTTTTCTGAAGTTCAGGCGAAACATCGATTCTTTGATTTCGGCCAGTCGTTTGACCAATTCTTCGCTAGAGGTTTCGCGCATCTTGTCCAATTTGTGCTTCACAGTGCGCCTCCTTCCTGATCTTGACGTGTGACGAATTTGGTCTTAATCGGCAATTTCGCCGCCGCCAATTCCATCGCCCGCCTTGCCGTTACCTCGTCAACGCCTTCCATTTCAAAAATGATGCGTCCAGGTTTAACCACGGCAACCCAGCCTTCCGGAGCGCCTTTTCCCTTACCCATACGAGTTTCAGCCGGTTTTTTAGTAATCGGCTTGTCTGGAAAAATGCGAATCCACAGCTTGCCGCCGCGTTTGACAAAACGCGTGATCGCGATACGGCCTGCTTCGATCTGACGACCAGTCACCCACGAAACTTCCATTGCTTTCAGCGCAAATTCACCGAAAGCGATGTTAGTTCCACGCTTGGCTGCGCCGGCACGACGGCCGCGTTGCTGTTTACGATACTTAACTTTTTTGGGAATTTTATATTCAGCCATTTCAGTTATCTCTTCATCATCGCTTCACGCGGGTCCATAATTTCGCCGCGATAAATCCAAACCTTGATGCCGATTACACCATAAGTCGTGTGCGCTTCGGCAAAGCCATAATCAATGTCGGCACGCAGCGTGTGCAGCGGCAAACGGCCATCCAATGTCCATTCGGATCGGGCGATTTCAGCACCACCCAAACGTCCCGAGCATCGAATTTTGATCCCGCCTGCGCCAAAACGTTTCGCTTCTTCCACTGATTTCCGCATCGCACGACGAAAAGCAATACGCTTTTCAAGCTGCTGAGCGATTTTTTCAGCCTGCAATTGAGCATTCAACTCAGGCTTATTAATCTCACGGATATCAATCAGGATTTCGCGCTTGGTGCGACGGCTCATTTCCTGCTTGAGCTTGTCAATTTCAGCGCCCTTGCGACCGATGATGATTCCCGGACGCGAAGTATGAATAACGATGCGCAAACGATTGGCTGCGCGATCAATCTGAATATGAGAAACGCCAGCTTGCGCAAAGCGCTTTTTCAATTCCTTTTTCAGATCCAGGTCTTCCAGCAACAACGCGCCAAATTCTTTTTTGGCAAACCAGCGCGAATGCCAGCCGCGGTTGTAACCAAGCCTGAACCCATAAGGATGAACTTTCTGACCCATAATTTCTCCGTTGCCGAAATCTCTGAACTTATTCAGCCGCTTCAGCTTCGCTGCTCGCAGCTTTACCAGATTTCTTACTGGCTCGATTTTCCGTTGAAACAACCACTGTCAGATGGCTGTAATGACGACGCTCGCGATACGCACGCCCCATCGGCGCAGGCCGAACACGACGGCGATGCTTGGTCGTGCCGGTGCAGGCAAAACATTCTTTGACCCACAACTCGTCCACATCCACCATCACATTTTCCTGATCAGCCAACACTTCAGCGTTGGCGCGAGCCGATTCAAGCACCTTGTAAATCAGGCCAGCAGCGCGCTTGTTCGTGAAGCGCAAAATTTCGCGCGCTTCGCTGTACATCCGGCCACGAATCAAATCCATAACCAGTTTGGCCTTTTGCGAGGACATCTTGACGTTTTTTGCTTTCGCAATTGCTTCCATATTACGAACCTCTATCGAACGAGTGGCGGCGACAATCAGGGAAAGAAACAGTTTGCCCTCTCCCCTTTATCTCCCCAAACCCGGTCTTCCTTATTTCTTACCGGCAGACTTCTCTGCTTTATCCGCGTGACCTTTGAAAGTGCGCGTTGGCGAAAACTCTCCGAGCTTATGTCCAACCATGTTCTCGGTGATGTAAACCGGGATGAATTTTTTGCCGTTATGAACCGCAAGCGTGTGACCGACCATTTCTGGCGTAATTGTCGAGCGGCGAGACCAGGTCTTGTGAACCTTTTTCTCATTCGCCGCATTCATCTTTTCGATGGCCTTCCACAGATGCGCGTCAATAAACGGGCCTTTTTTGACTGAACGTGCCATAGCTTTAGATCTCTAACCTCAAATCTGAGATTACTTGGTTCTCCGTTTAACGATGAACTTGTCAGTGCGCTTGTTGTTGCGCGTTTTATAACCGCGGGTCGGTTGTCCCCAAGGGGTTACCGGATTGCGTCCGCCGGAGGTTTTGCCTTCACCGCCGCCGTGCGGGTGATCAACCGGGTTCATCGCAACACCACGAACGGTCGGGCGTACGCCTTTCCAACGTGTACGACCAGCTTTTCCAATGGAAACATTTTCGTGCTCGGAATTGCCGACTTGCCCAACAGTCGCCATACAGTCCACAGAAACCAAGCGAATTTCTCCGGACGGCAATCGAAGCTGTGCAATGCCACCTTCTTTGGCGACGAGTTGGGCAAAGCTGCCCGCACTACGCGCCATCTGACCGCCTTTGCCAGGTTTCAGCTCAATGTTGTGAATCTGAGTACCGAGCGGAATGTTTTTGATCGGAAGAGCATTGCCCGTAAGGATGTCCGATTCGGGCCCCGAAATAACTGTTTGACCAATTTGTAAACCGGCAGGAGCAATAATGTATCGTTTTTCGCCGTCAACGTAATTGACCAGCGCGATTCTCGCTGAACGGTTCGGATCGTATTCGATCGTCGCCACCTTGCCAGGAATACCGGTTTTGTCGCGTTTGAAATCCACAACCCGGTAATGGCGTTTGTGTCCACCGCCACGATGACGCACAGTCATCTTGCCCAGATTGTTACGTCCGCTGGTGCGTTTTTTGTGCTCAAGCAGTGGCTTGTAAGGCTTATCAGTCGTCAAATCATCATTCGTCAGATAAGTCTGATAGCGCCGAGCCGGACTTGTTGGTGAAAGCTTCTTGATTCCCATCGTTCCCTCAATCGTTTGTAGTGCTGGCTTTGACCGGAATATTTCGCGCCCAAAACCTTCCGCTCGAAGGCGGAACTACGAACAGCTAAATCGAATCCGCGTAATCCACTCGATGACCGGGTTTCAGCGTCACGTAAGCCTTTTTCCAGTCTGATTTGCGACCAACGGTGCGACCACGGCGTACTGTCTTTCCGTGATGCTTAAGCACGCGCACCTGATCAACTTCAACCTTGAAGATTGCTTCAACGGCGCCTTTGATAGCGTACTTGCTGGCATCGTCCGCCACGCGGAAAGCAAGCACCTGACGGTCACGTTTGATGGTCTTTTTGTTTTTGCTGTCGCGGATGTCGTGCGTGCTCTGTTCTTTCAACTTAAGAGCCTTTTCCGTGATCACCGGGGCTTTGAGCACATCCCAAATCGTTTTCATAGTTCTTTCCTCTGTACCGATTCGTCTACTTGCTCAGCTTATCCTGCAAAGCATTGATTGCGTCGCGAGTAAAAACGATCTTGTCGTGGTAGAGCACGTCGTAAATATTCACATTCACGTTCGCGGCAACAGTCACTCCTTGGACATTGCGCGAGGAGAGAACCAAGTTCCGCTCCGGCGTGGTTTCAACAATCAACGTTTTGTTGTCCCAACCGAATGTTTCGGCAATGGTCACAAAGCTTTTTGTCTTATGGTCACTCAACGTAAGCTGGTCCACCACAAGCAAATTACCTTCACGAAGGCGCTCGGAAAGAGCCGACCGCAAAGCACCACGCTTCATCTTCTTCGGCATTTCCGATTTCCAATCGCGCGGCTGCGGGCCGTGAACGTTACCGCCACCTTTCCAGAGCGGCGAGCGCAAACTGGCAACTCGGGCACGCCCGGTGCCCTTCTGACGCCAAAGCTTTTTGCCGCTACCAGAGACTTCGCCACGGGTTTTGGTTTTCACCGTTCCCTGACGCTGGTTAGCCAGATAGTTTTTAACCGCAAAATAGATCAAAGACTCGTTGAGCGGAGCTCCAAAAACTTCTTCTTTCAGCTCAAGCTCGCCGACGCTTTCATTTTTCAGATTTTTGACTTCAACGGTTGGCATCGCTGCCCTCTCAAAATTTCGGTAGGACCATTTTTGAAAATCGCCCTACACATTTTTAGTCGGTCTCTTTCTTTTTGATCAACACGTAAGCGCCTGTTGGCCCGGGAACCGAACCTTTTACTAGTATCAGGTTCTCTTCAGCGTTGACCTTAACAATCTTCAAGTTCTTGATGGTTTCACGCTCGACTCCCATATGCCCGGCCATCCGCGTGCCCTTGATAACACGTGAAGGATACGCCGATGCTCCGATGGAACCAGGTGCGCGATGGAACATTGAACCGTGTGATGCACGTCCACCACCAAAGCCATGGCGTTTGATGAATCCAGCAAACCCACGACCTTTACTTGTGCCGATCACATCAATGATGTCGTTTTCGGCAAACTGATCCACCATCACTTTGTCACCAACTTTAACTTCGCTGCTGACACCATCCAGACGAAATTCCCTCAGGACTTTTGTCGGCGGCACGCCAGCTTTGGCGAAATGCCCCTTCATGGGCTTGTTGGTATTTTTAGGAGCCTTGTCTTCAACCAAGCCAAGTTGCACCGCTTCGTAGCCGTCACTAGAGACGGTTTTGCGCTGCACGACCACACAGGGTCCAGCCTTGATCACCGTGACGGGCGTCACCGTTCCGTCCGGCGCGAAAATCTGGGTCATTCCCAGCTTTTTACCGATAATTCCGTTTACCATTGTTTTGGTACTCCGTCGTAGCTAGCAGGCAGCAGGCTGTAGACAGTAGACAAACTACCGACCACCGACCGCCGACCACCGACTGAGTTATCTGCGATCACGTCCGAAAGCTTTGATTTCAGCATCCACACCGGCAGGCAGATCGAGTTTCATCAGCGCATCCATCGTTTGCGGCGTCGGATCAAGAATGTCCATCAGCCGTTTGTGAGTGCGAATCTCGAATTGCTCGCGCGATTTTTTATCAACGTGCGGCGATTTCAATACGGTGACTTTGTTTTTCACCGTCGGTAGCGGAATCGGTCCCGCCACACGAGCGCCAGTACGTTTAGCCGTTTCCACGATTTCTGCGGTTGATTGATCCAGCACGCGGTAATCGTAAGCTTTCAGGCGAATTCTGATTTTATCGTTCAACATATTTTTTGTCGGTCGCCTGTTTGCCAGTTGCCAGTTATTTTTCGTAACTGGCAACCGACAAATGACTAATTACTCGATAATGTCAGAGACAGTGCCTGCACCGACTGTGCGTCCGCCTTCGCGG
>DAOMFR010000002.1:72856-106221 GCA_035429885.1 Blastocatellia bacterium | reverse complement strand
CGGCGAAATCGCGGATCAGCGTCCAGCAAATTTCCGTGCTTTCGTGGTTGTAAAACGGTTTTTCGCCGACGGTGCATTCGCCCCATCCGTGCAGGCCTTCGCTGAACACTTTCAGCAAAATGATGTTGCGTTCATAGGTGCGGCCAAAACTGGTTTCAAACGGAGTGACCAGCGGCAGACGGATTTCTCTTAGTTCGATGCGATCAATCTTCATAACTCATAGAGTCAGTACCGCGACCGGTAGGGAGCGAGTCACGCGCGGGCTTGCGCTCCCTACCGGTCGCGGTACTGACTCATTTCTCCTCTTCGTGATTGTCTTTGAAAAACAGGTAGCGGCTGTTGCCGTTCGGATTGGCTTCAAACCCGGCGCAATACAACCCTTCGCTCAGGAACTTCTGGAAATCGGCGCGAAGCTGAAGTTGCCAGTTTCGGGCTTTGTCCAAATCCTGTTTTTTCAATTCATCAATGTCGCGCGGAATTTCGATGAAGGCTTCGGGAGTGCCTGTGCTGCGTGTGCCTGCCAGCGCGTCGGCGACTCGTTGTGAACCGACCCACCATTCGGCAAACAATCGGTCTGTATCTAATCCGGCGTGCAGCGTGCTGGTGCTGACGTTGCCGTAATAGTTCACCTTGTAGCGGCGAATGACGCAGCCGAGTTTGTTGATGTTCAGGTGAGCATTCCGAGATTGCAGCGGATCGAATGTCCACGTGATCATCGGAATTCCGACTCGCAAGGCGAATTCGCGCTGCGCCAGTTTTAGCCGGACGCCCAAACCAGCGTTTTGCAGATCAGGTTCGACCGCCAGCATTTGCGAGTAAAAATATGGTTTGCCGTGATCGTTGAACGCCGGAAGCATCAGGCAAAACCCGACCAGTTGATTGTCGCGGTCAAACGCGCCGAAGCTCGCCCCTCCACTGTGGCGTGTGACGACGAAACTTCGCAGCGGAGTGATGTCCAGGTCGGAAAATTGCCAAACTTTGCGTTGCAGGTTCAGACAGCCGGTGAAATCTTCGACCGTTGTGCATTCGCGGATGATGTATTCGGAATTTGAGGATTCAGCCATAACGTCAAATTTCAAAACGCTGGTACCAAAGTTCGGGGACTTCGTCGAACTCTTCGCCAGCCTGGTCCAAAACGATGCTGTTGAAATTGAATAACTTGATGCGTTGCGGAGGCCGGTAACGAGCTTCGACTTCTTCGCGAATCTGGGAAATAAAATGATTTGGGACGATGTCAAATTTGAAAAGCGCCAATTGATGAACGCCGCTATGTTTGGCGATCCAGGAGAGTTTTCGCAACCCAACCTGCCCGCATTCTCCCCAGAATTCGGCTTTGCCCAGATCATTCAGCGCCACCAGATCGGGTTTGTATCGCAACCCGATGCGCTGTTCGATGACCAGCTTTGGAAACTGTGGGCGGAACAACGCGTAAGCCAACGCCTTCATCAGCACGTGTTCGTAACTTTCGCCGATTTTTTTGTGCAAGGTGACTCGTTCGCCAGCGATGCGAAACTGATACGTTTTGGAAAAATAAACTCCGCTTGCCAAATGCAGGCCCCCTTTCACTCCGCTGAAAAACGAGGCAGGAATATAGCAATCGGTTTCGCGCCCGGTCAAAACAGATAGCCAAACGCCAGATTGAAGTGGTTGTTGGCGCGTCGCCCTGGCGCGTAATCGGTTAGGGTGCGGCGGAATTCCAGCGACATTTCAAAATTCTGGGTCAAAAAGTAGATGAAATTGGCTGATGCTGCCTGATTTTTGAACCGCGTAAAGTTGCCAATCGTGCCAAAGCGAATGTTGTCGTTATTCGGATCGTCTTTGCCTGCGGCCAGATTGAATTCCAGTTTCCGTGTCGCTTTGATGTTTAGCTGCGCCCAGCCACCGGCTGTATGAATGCCACGAATTTCGGTTGTCGGGGTCAGCACGTTGCCGGTTGCGGCGTACAGCCGGTCAACGCTGGTGGCGGAGCGTTCGCCTAAATTGATGCTCTGGCCGTAGTAAGCCTCGCCGCTAAACGTGAGGTGTTTGGTCAGTGGGATTTGCCAGTCGCCAGTCAGCGCGTAACTGTTTACTCGGCGATTAAAGGAAAACGCTTTGCGTTCGCCGTACCCGCCAAAGCCCAGTTCAAAGTTGCGTTCATCTTCCAGGGTGCGGCGGAACGCGATGCGGCCTTCGTAGCCTGGATATCCTTCGTGGGTAATTCCTCCGGTAACGCCGATCGGTGTGCCGGAAATATCGCTGAAATTCGGCATCAGACCGCCTTGCAAAATCAGCGATGAAGAATCGCTGAGCCGCGCACGATGTTCGATTGTGATCTGTGGACGCCATTGCCACAAATTTCCGGTCGACGCCATTGCCGGAATCCAGACCGCCGCCAGCGAATTGGGCGTCAGGGGAGAAATCATCGGTTCCAATTGGCCAATTTCCAATGTCGTGCGATCCCAATCCAATCGAGCCGAGGCTGTGCGGATGCGCAATGCGCCGAGCATGTCTCCATCGGTTCGGGCAATTGAACCGCCCCAGAAATCGAACTCGGCTTCGGCGCTCAAGCGCGCATTGCCGAATCGAGCGCCGCTCATTGCCAATCCAATTTTCGATTGGCGCAATGTGGCTCCCAAGTTGTTGTGCTTTCGTCCGGCAATGGCAGAGTTCGGGAAAGCGATGATGGGGACGTCGGTGTTGGCGGATTCGCTGCTGTTCAAGTAGGTGTTGAAAATGAGTTCCCCGAACAAGCGCAACTTAAGTCGCGACCCGGTTTCGACTTTTGTCTGGGCGTGTTCTTTGATTTGAGCCGTGTTGATCTCGCTTTGTTCTTCCAGCTTGACCAGCCGATCTTCCACTTTCTGCTCTGGCAACGTTTGTTCCTGTTGCGTCGAAGTCGGTAACGTTGTTGAAGACACCTCAACGCTGGCAGGTAACAATGGCCCGCCTGCGTTGATGGCTTGGCGCAACGAATCTAATTCGCGTTCGGTTTGCTCCAGTCTTTGTCGCAACGCTTCGCTTTGTTCGCGAGCGCGACGCGCTTCCGTTTGTGCCGCTTCAGCCATTTCACTGGCACGACGAGTCATCTCGACCAACTTTTCGATCTCTGTTTTGTCGGATTTGGCTTGAGAGGGCTCTTTTCGTTTGCGCGAATTCGGGGTGGCGGTGACGGTGACAACCAGCGCCAACGTAATGACTCCGGCGCAAAACAAGGGTGACAGATTGCGAATCATAGACTTCTTCATAAGCGTCCTGAAAAATTCATCAGTCAATTGGGCAAAATGGGAAAGTGGTTCACGCCAGCCGAAGATGCCAGCCTTGGTGATCTGAAGTGACCGCGAATCATCGCATCAGGCCGATTCAGGCGCAACGAAAGGCGGCCCAATTTGCACGAGTCCGGCCTTGCGGAACTGAAACCGAGTTGTTAGCTTCTGCCTCATGAGTAATCTGGTTTTCCCACTCATTCTGGTGCTGTTGTCGGTATCCATTGGACAGGCGCAATCGAAATATCGTCCCACTGCGCCGCCCAATCCATATCACGAAGCCGATTCACTGTTCACATTTGGCGAATACACGGAGGGCGACAAACGATCATTGGCCGTCATCGAGCGGATGTTGGCAACCGGAACTACTGAGTATCAATGGTTGTGGCGCGCCGCCAGAGCGTATTACTACGTCGGCGATGAGGCAGCGAACAATGAGAAACTGGCTTATTTCCAAAAGGGAATTGCCATCGCTGAGCGCGCCATTGCCAAAGAGGTGAATGCCGTGGAAGGGCATTTCTGGCTGGCGGCCAATTACGGCGGATTTAGCGAACAAAAAGGCGCGTTGAAAGCCTTGCAAATGGTCAAAAAGATTCGCGCCGAAATGGAAACCGTGTTGCGGTTGAATGACAGGTACATGGATGGCGGAGCTTATCTGGCGCTGGGCGAAATGGATAAAGAATTGCCGCGAATTGTCGGCGGCAATTTAAGCCGTGCAATCACGCGGTTGGAGCAAGGGTTAAAAGTCGCGCCACAGAATTTGGAACTCAAACTGGCGATGGCCGAAGCTTATCTGGAAGATGGGCGCAAAGAAGATGCGCGCCGTCAGTTGCAAGAAATCATCAGCCGTTCGGTCAATCCTTCGCGAGCCAAATCTGACCGCGCCATTCAGGACAAAGCGCGGAAGATGTTGGCCAAACTGTAAGAGTCAAATTCCTTTATGAAACCTGCCGGACATTTCAAACCATTTGCCAGCTTTCGCGCGCAGATGATCGCGTTTATTGCGGCGATTCTGATTGTGACGATGGTCGTGATTTCGTTGATCAATCAGCCGCTGGAAAAACGCACAACCGAGCAGGTGGATGAATATATTCGCGCGATTCCACTGGCGACGGACCTGGCGTTTCGCACACTTAACGAAGGTTCGTATCTGTACAACGCGGTTAATAAGCCGAGCGGGTTGCGAATTGATTCCGAAAGCATCATTCGTCATATCATCATCACGGACAAAAACGGCAAGATTATTGATAGCACGGACAAGTTGGATGTGGGGCGGCAGATCAAACCCTTCATTGACGGCGCGCCGAAAGTTCAATCCGGCGATCTTCGGCAGGATTTCCACGCCAAGGAAAACAGTCAAAGCAAGACTTTGCTGCTTTCGACGGAAACCGACGCGGGCGTTCGCAAAATTTATGTCATCATTTCGATGGATCGGCTGAATCGCGTCAAGTTGGCTGTTGAACGCGACCGGTTGATTGCTTTTGCCGGGTTTGGTGTCTTGTTGATTGTGTTGATTGCCGTGTTCAGCCGCCGCTTTACCCAGCCAATTACCGATTTGGGGCAAGCCGCGCGTCGAGTGACCGCAGGCAATCTGGATGTCGAAGTTCCGGTCAAGGGGCCTGAAGAAGTCAGCGCGTTATCGCGAACCTTCAACGAAATGCTGACCGTGTTGCGCCGCAGTCAGGCACTGGAAGAGGAACTTCAACGGTCGGAACGGTCGGCGGTGATTGGCCGGCTGGCTTCCGGCATTGCGCACGAAATTCGCAACCCGTTGAACTTTATCAATCTTTCGATTGACCATTTGCGCGAAGCTTTTGCTCCGGCAAACGAAGCCCAGACGGTTCAGTACAAACACATTCTGACCACGATCAAAGACGAACTGGCTCGGCTGAACCAACTGGTGACGGATTTTTTGAGCTACGGGCGTCCGGCGAAACTCAAATTGCGGGAACTGGACGCGCGAGCGCTGGTGCAGGAAGTCCGCGATTTGGTCATTGCCAAAGCCGACGAGCAAGGCGTCAAAATCAGCATTGAATCCAATGGCTCCGGCGACACCAAACTGATTGCCGACGCCGAACAGTTAAAAACCTGTTTTTCAAACTTGATGATCAATGCCGTTCAAGCCATGCCGGGCGGCGGCGAATTGGACATCAACTTGTTGCCGAATGACGAGCAGGTCGAAATTGAATTCACTGACACAGGCATTGGCATTTTGCCAGAAGCGCTGGAACAGATTTTCGAACCGTATTATTCGACCAAAGAAACCGGCATTGGTTTAGGGCTGCCGTTGACCAAAAAAATTATCGAAGAGCACGGCGGTCAAATCGAAGTGGAAAGTGAAGTCGGCATTGGCACCTCCTTTATTGTGACGTTGCCGCGAAAACCTGAATGATAAAATCGGGATGATGAACCTGAAGCTTATTCAGTATTCATAGTTCAGCATTGGAGAAATGATGGCTGCTAGAAAAATTCTGATCGTTGATGATGAAAAAAATCAGCGCGATATTTTGCAAATGATCTTGACCGGTGAGCTGGATGAAGCCGGCGCGCCACGTTACGAAGTCAAAACTGCCGGTTCCGGTCAGGAAGCGTTGCGGTCGTTCAAGCACGAAAACTTTGATCTGGTTATGACCGACCTGAAAATGGCCGGAATGGATGGATTGCAGTTATTGGGCGAACTGGCGCAATTGGACAGTTCGACGCCGGTCATTTTGATGACGGCGCACGGTTCGATTGACACCGTCAAAGAAGCGCTGCGCGGCGGCGCATTCGATTATCTGGAAAAACCGCTCGACCGTTCCAAGTTACTGGCGATTGTCGCCAAAGCCGTCTCTCAGATGAAAGCCGTCGACGAAGAAATTATCGGCGTTTCGGACGCGATGGAACGCGTCAAAAAGATGATCGTCAAAGTTGCGCCGTCGCCTTCGACCGTGCTGATTCGCGGCGAATCCGGCACGGGAAAAGAGCGAATCGCCCGTGCCATTCACAAAGCCAGCCCTCGCGCCAACGAACGCTTTCAAGCCGTCAACTGTGCCGCGATTAACGAAAACCTGCTGGAATCGGAACTTTTCGGTCACGAGAAAGGATCGTTCACCGGCGCCCACGTCGAAAAGAAAGGTCTGTTTGAAATCGCGGACAAGGGCACGTTGTTCCTGGACGAAATCGGCGAAGTCAGCGGAGCGATGCAGGCCAAATTGCTGCGCGCGCTTCAGGAAAAAGAAGTTACACGGGTCGGCGGCACACGCCCCATCAAAGTTGACGTGCGCGTGTTGGCTGCGACCAATCGCGATCTGGAGGCGATGGTCAAAGATGGCCGCTTCCGCGAAGATTTGTATTACAGGCTAAACGTCATTCCGATCGTGGTTCCGCCGTTGCGTCAGCGTCGCGACGACATCGAAGTTCTGACCAGTTTCTTTTTGCACAAACACAGCGCCAACGTTCCTCGCCCGATCAAACTTTCCAGCGAAGCCAAAGGCTTGCTGCTGAACTATTCCTGGCCGGGAAATGTTCGCCAACTGGAATCTGCCATCGAACGCGCGTTGTTGTTAGCCGAAGGCGACGAAATCACCGGCGAAGATTTGCCTCTCGAAATTCGTCAAACCGCTCAGATCGAAGGCACGGGTGGTTTCAAACTGCCGCCGGAAGGAATTTCGTTCGAAGAATTGGAGCGGTCGCTGATTATGCAGGCGATGGAGCAAACTGGCTGGAACATCACGCGCTCCGCCAAATTGCTGGGCTTGTCGTTCCGAACAATGCAATATCGGCTAGATAAGTTCGGCATCAAACGCCCAAATCGAGGCAAAGGCGAAGCCGATGAAATTGAAGACACTGAGGCTGCGCCGGAGCAGGATTAGGTACAAATGAGTCAAGCACTTACCGAAACCGCAACTGACCTTGCGCCTATTGTGGCGCGCGGTCGCCAGCTTGAGTACTTCACCATCATTTGGAATTGCCTTGAGAGCATTATTGCCATCGGGGCCGGGTTGATGGCCGGCAGCATCGCTCTTGTTGGCTTCGGCTTTGATTCTGTGATCGAAAGTTTATCGGGCACAACGCTGCTCTGGCGTTTGCGCGACGGAGAGAAAGGCGAACTGCGGGAACGAATGGCGTTGAAAATTGTCGGTGTCAGTTTTCTGCTGCTGGCCGGTTATGTGGCGTTTGACGCGGCAAAGTCGCTGATCCGGCGCGAGCCGCCTGAAGCGAGTTATGTCGGAATCGGCTTGGCGCTGTTATCGCTGGTGGTAATGCCGCTGCTGGCCCGCAAGAAACGGCGAGTGGCCGCACAACTCAATAGCCGCGCTTTGCAAGCGGATTCAAGGCAGACTGATCTTTGCGCGTATCTTTCGGCAATCCTGATTGGCGGCTTGCTACTCAATGCGATTTTTGGCTGGTGGTGGGCTGACCCGCTGGCAGCGCTGGCGATGGTTCCGATTATTGCCAAAGAAGGGTTCGCAGCTCTGAAGGGCGAGACCTGCTCAGATTGCAGTTGCAATTAGGCAACCAGTTACTGAGACTTTACGCGCTCGATACCGTACCAATTATTATGGCTGAAAACTTCATCGAAAAGCGCAAAGCCAATTGGAAACGATTGGAAGAGTTGACCGATCAAGTCCGCAGCGTGCGCGGATTGCGAAGTCTTGGTCGGGAGGAAGTGCGCGAACTCGGGCGGATTTATCGTCGGGCGGCGTCTGACCTGGCAATTGCTCGCGTGGAATCGCGCGACCAGCGGCTGGTCAGCTACCTGAACAATCTGGTGATTCGCGCTCACGGAATGATTTACCGTTCCGAATCGAAAGGCGTGCGCTCGATCTTCGATTTTTACTGGTACGACTTCCCGGCCATTTTCCGACGCACCTTCAAGTTTACTCTGGCCACGTTTTTGATCTTTCTGGCGCTTGGAGCCAGTTCGTTTGTCGCAACTTGGCGAAACGATGATTTCGCCGATTTCGCTTATGTGCCTGCGCATCTGGTGGAAGCCGTCAAGGGGCATCAACGTTGGTGGGAACGTCTGAACGAGGAAGCTCCGACGGGGGCAGCGGGAATTATTGTCAATAATATCGGCGTGAGTTTGAAGGTGTTCGCATTTAGCATTGTGCCGATCGTCGGCACGGTTAGCGTGTTGATTCCGTCGGCTTTGCAAATTGGCTCTTTGCAGGCTCTGCTGATCAAGTACGGTATGATGGGCACGTTCTGGAATTTCGGCTTCGGTCACGCGGTATTGGAATTTACGGCAATCTTCATTGCCGGCGGGGCGGGACTGATGATTGGGTTGTCACTGATTGCGCCGGGCGAACGCACACGCCAGGAAGCTTTGATCGAACGAAGTTTGACGGCTGTTCGTTTAATGGTTGGCTGCATCCCGTTGTTGATCATTGCCGGGCTGATTGAAGGATTCATTTCGCCGTTGCCGTTGCAGTCGCGTTACAAAATCGCTGTTTCAGTCGCCACGGCAGTGATGCTGGCAGCTTATCTGTTGAAACCGGCGCGCCGGGACTTGAGCGGTCAGTAATTTCCTGTGTTATGATCCGCAATCTCCGCGAGCCGACGTGATTTACGAAACTTGATTGAAGTAGGGAGTGCATACGAAGATGAGTGACAAACCCAAGACTTTCCTGACGATTTTAACCAAGAACGATATTTTTTCTTTTTTGGGATTAGTTCGAGCCGAAATGGTGGATGCCGACGGTTTGACCAAGCCCATGACCGCGATCATCAAACATGATCCGCGCGAAGGTCAGCCCATTCTGAAACAATTTCAGACCGGTGGAGAAGCCTTGCGTAATTATGAAGACGCTATCAGCACCAGTCTGGAACGTGGTTGGAGTGTGGTTTACAAGGGACTTCCGTTGGAAGGGTAATTCCGGCTTCTCTGACAATTGGGACAAATAAAAAAGGGCGGGATTTCCCGCCCTTTGCTCTTCGAACCTTTCGCCATCTGGTAAGCAACCACTTCAAACCTGCTGAACCTTTCGATGATCCAGGGCGTCACTGACAATTCGCGCGGCGGTTTCGCTGATGTGTTCCCGCCAGACTTTCCGGTCATCTTCCTGAGCCCCACTCAGCAGCAGCAATCGTTTCAGGATTTCAGTCGTCACGGCGACCAAAAATGTTCCCTGACCGGCTTGTTGGCGTAAATGTTCGTTGTCACGAATGGCTCGGTCGCGTTCGTCTTCCTGTTCAAACCGTGGAATCTCACGATCCAGGAGTTCGAAAGCCACCACGGCCAGTTTTTGATTTTTGCCATTGGCAAAACTGGTCAACCGTTCGCGGATTTCAGCGGAAAGCGGCAGTTCAATTAGCGGCGAAGCCATCGTGATGGCTTGTGCGTTTCGGTGGCGCAAGACGCGCGCTGCCACAAACAGCACCAGCACCCAGTAACCAACGAACATCACGCCGACAACAGCCAGATCTTTGATTGTCCAATGGTCGCTGCCGCTCAAATAAAAGTACGCTACGGGAATCAAGGTTGGTACGGCGATCAATAACGCCCGGTATAAATTCCAGCGAAACTTACGGGGAGCTTTTTCATCTGCCGACTGGTTTTCAGAAGAATTGTCGTAATCGCTCATCTCTCTCTCCAAGACTGGGAATTGCTCATGACAAGCACCCGAGCGGCATTATAGCCTAATCCTTGCAGCCGCAAAGCCCATGAGCCATCATCTTTCGGCACTTTGGCGAATCAGGTGGCAAAATCAACGCAAAGGAGAAATCGCAAATGGCTCAGCGAAACAACAAACTCTTGGTGGGAATCAATTATCCGTGGATTGATTATGGTTGGGATTTCGGCGATCCGCCGCAAGCCTGGGTAGCCTGGCAAAACCTGCCTGCCTGGCGAGAGCAAAAGCGAAATCGCATTGTCGAAGACTTCACGCGTTTTGCTGATCAAGGATTGTTTGCCGTTCGCTGGTTCGTTTTGCCTGACGGAACGAATTACGGCACGGGCATCGAATCTCCTGAAAATTCAAATGGACAATGGCAATTCGAGCCGCTAGCGGCTGACCATCCCTGTCACAGCAAACTGTGCGACGATTTTGAATTTGTGCTGGAAACCTGTGTCCGGCTGGGACTGAAGTTCGTGCCGTCCCTGATTGATTTTCACTGGTGCAATCATGGAATGGTTGCCGACCACAAAGCAGGCATCGTCAAAGGTGGGCGGGCAGAAATCGTAAATGATCCGGTCAAACGCGAGAGCTTTTTCGATGGTGTGCTGGAACCGTTGCTGGAAGTTTCGCTTCGCCATCCGCAAGCCATTTACGCCTGGGAATTGATGAACGAACCCGAATGGGTGACGACGGACAAGCCTTTGGATGAACACAGCCTACAAGAAAACAAAACCGTGCCACTGGACAGAATGCTTGAATTTCTGCGCAAAGGGATCGGGCGCATTAACGCCAAGAAATTGCCCAATGGACAATCGGCATTTCGGTCAACCATAGGCTTTGCGCATCACGACACTTTGTTCGATTGGAATTCCGCCGGTTTGGGTGTGACCTTGCATCAATTTCACTTCTACGCTCAAAAAGACGGCATTTTGCCTCCCAATGTATTTTCGGAGGATTACTCCTGCTTTGTCGGTGAATTCGCCACGGCGGTACAGAAAGACTGGACGGATTTGAAGAAGCAGAAGCTTGATCAAACAGTCATCAACCGGCTGAACTTGCTCGAGGAGAAGGGGTATCCGGCGGCTTTTTTGTGGTCGGCTCAGGCTGCGGATGTGGCGACCAAATGGACGCCAGCCGAAGTTCAAGACACCTTGGCGTTTTTAAAATCCACGCCTACCAATTCCGATAGTGGCGTAGCGTGAGTTATTGCCTTGAAGGCGGAGACGTGAACAGCCGAGCCTGATCGCTCAACTGTTTGGCTTTGGCAATTTCGGCGATGGCGCGCGTGGTTTGCCCGTCGCTTTCCAGCAGGAATTGTCCCGCGATTTCAGTGCCGTAAGCCGCCGTGATGATTTCCGCACGAATGCGCAATCGTATGTAATCGAGTTGTTTGCCGACTTCGCTTTCCTTGATGCGAAGCTGTGGCCGTTGCCGCAAAAACTCCTTGAAAGCCGAAACCACGGATTCAGTCAGTTGGAATTCATTGCCGCGCAATTGGGTGATTGACTCGATCTTCTTCACTTTGTATTCCGGAAAATTCGGAATCACACCTGCCACCAGCAACCGCGCAAACTCAAAACAGGCATCTCGCAGCGGGATATTTTCGGCTGGAATTTTCACTTCCGTGTTGGGTTTGATGCCTCCTCCGCCGAACACTTCCTGGCCGGTGGAGGTGTAGTACTTTCTGCCATCGCCAGTTTGCCCCGAATTGATTGGAGTCTTGACAGGCGCTGATTTCGAGCCTTTGCCTTTAGCTTTGTCGTTAGGCGCTATTTCATGGCGCGAATAGAAATAATCATAGATGCCCAAATCGTTGTAAGGACGCTGAATCAGCCGCCCGCTTGGGGTGTAATAACGCGCTGTCGTTAGCGTTAAACCGGTTCCGCCCAGCAAACGATAAACAGTTTGCACCAAGCCTTTACCAAAACTTTCTTCCCCAACAAGCCAAGCGCGCCCGCGATCTTGCATTGCTCCGGCGACGATTTCTGACGCTGACGCGGAATCTCCGTTAATCAAAACCACCAAGGGCATGGTTTCCGGCTCGGAATTTTCAGAGCGATAAATCTGCGGTTGATAACGGCCTTCGCGCCCACGAACCGAAACGATTTCCATCCCGCGTGGTAAAAACGTCTCTGCCACTTGAATTGCTTGCCGCAGCAACCCTCCCGGATTGTCGCGCAAATCCAGCAGCAGGGAAGTCATGCCTTCCTTTTTCAGTTGGTCAATCGCGCTGTGCAATTCGTCTGATGTGTCCTGATTGAATCCGCCTGTGAGGCCTATGTAGCCAACGGTTGGGCGAATCATGAAGCTGTTACGGACTGAAGGGAATGGCACCTCATCGCGTGTGATGTTGAAAGTGAGCGGTTCCGGTTCTCCTGCGCGTTCGACTGTAATTTTGACGGAGGTCCCGTAATCTCCACGAACATGCTTCAAGGCATCTGCCTGTCCCCAGTTTTGTGCTGATTTACTGTCAACGGACAAGATTGCATCGCCGTAACGCAACCCGGCTTTTTCAGCAGGCATTCCTGGAATGACGCCCAGCACGTAAATTCGTTCGTTGCGTTGATTGACCGTGACCCCGATACCGTAAAAATGGCTACTCTGTTCGTCCTGCATCTCGTTGAATTCTCGGCGATCGAAAAAACCGGAATGTGGATCGAGCGTGTGCAACATTTCCAGGATGGCTCCGCGCGTTAGGCGGAATTTGTCAGGCGGGCTGACGTAATTTTGGTCAATGGTGTCCAACGCTTTAACGTAATGCTGCACGATTGGGTCGTTGGCCATTTCCTTGCTGGGTTTGGCAGATTCCGGGTCATCGCCGAACAATACGCCGCCAATCGCGGAAACAATCAGAACAGTCAGCGCCAGGGCGAAGATTCTGCGCTGTTTCGTGGTCAAATTTTTAAATTGGGGGAAAGGCATCTTCATTACAAATTACAAAACGCTCGAAAGTTATCAGCTCGCGACAGCAAGGTCAGAACAGCGAAGGCTGCGTGATTAGTGATTTCGGTTCAATGACTGGTTGCCCGATCATTTGTTTGAACTGATTGGCCGACGCGGGAGAATGTCCCTGAAAATAATTACTGAAATAACCATAGACAGTTTCGACGTGCTGCTGCAAAAAGTCGAAGCCGTCTGCCCATTCTTTCAACTCGCGGTCACGATTGATTTGCACATGAGAAAACTCCGTCAAATCGCGTGGCCCCATCCATCGAACGTACGCCAGCGGCGAAGTGGGGCGATCCAGAAGTCGAAACCACGTTTCTCGCTGAATCCATTGCCCTTCGACCAGAGCAATTGCAACTTCACGTTTCGAAAGCAATTTTACCACTTGGTCAATCACTGGTTCGACCGTCCAACTTGGATCCCTAAACTCCACGGCAAAGCGAATGTCAGCAGGCAACATACCTATGAACCTTTCAAATGCATTCCAAGACCGCGCAGACAAATCCGGCGGCAATTGAATTAGTACCATCGCCAGTTTGTCACCCAGCAGACGAATCCGCTCGCAGAATTGAACGACTATCTCTTCGCAATCATGCAACCGCTGTTCATGCGTAATCTTTTGCGGCAGCTTGAGCGAGTAGGTAAACCCGGCTGGGGCGCGACTTATCCAAGATTTGATCGAAGTTTCAGACGGAATCGCATAAAAGCTTGAGTCAATTTCGACTGTGTCGAATACCCGAGTATACAAACCCAGAAATTCCGATGCTCGGCTCCCTCTTGGGTAGAATGCCCCAACCCAGTCATCGTAATTCCATCCCTGAGTGCCAATGTGAATTTCGCTCATTGCCTTCGCCTTTATATGATTCCCCAAAAAGCCGAATTCGAGAAGTCAGGTGACCATCATATATGATCAACTATGATCAACACTATCGAACCAACGATAACTCCTGTTTTCAATGCTTTAATGAGCATCGTGGTGCTCAACTCAGTGTTAGGCTTTTAGCTGGCTAAAGTTTTTTTACGGCCGGGGCAAAAATCCGTTGACAGTTTTTGAGACGGAATGTATAAAACTGACCGGTCGGTCAACTAAGAAAGCTTGACCGGTGAATTGAATGCAAGGATGAAGTTGGAAGCAAAAGGTCGTTTAAGGGTGCGTCCACAAAGATGGCAGCAAAACAGTTTGTTCAAGATTATGAAGATCAGCGTCGCGAAGAGTTAATCAAGGCGACATATCATGAAGTTGCGGAGAAGGGGTATTCTGCTGTCACTTTGCAGGACATTGCCAAACGCGCCGGGGTTAGCAAAGGCTCGACGCTTTATTACTTTGCGACCAAGGAAGATCTCTTTCTAGGAGCTTTGGAGTGGATTATCGCTGTTGTGCATGAGCGAATCCATGTGGCCATTGCTTCAGCAAGCGATCCGGTCGGAAAGATGAAAGCTGTTATTGGCGTTATATTTGGCAATGCTCAAGAAAGCCGTGAATTCTTTTTGGCCTATTCTGATTTCATTAGTATTGGCACTCGTAACCGTCGATTTCACGACCTAAATGCGAAGTTTTACGAAGGGTGCTGTGGGCACGACCGGGAAATTATTGAATTGGGGATAAGGACGGGAGTATTTCGTTCGGTTGACCTGGATGATGCCAGTTCAATGGTTCGCGCTCTGGTTGACGGAATGATGATGCAGTGGTTTTTTTCGTCTCAGGGAACGTTCGAAGATTATCGCCGCCGCTGTGAACGGATCGTTTTAGATTACCTGACCGGTGGCCAACCTATGGAACTCGCAAAAGCAGCCTAAGGATAGGCTAAATTTTTTGAGGGTGTGTTGACCGTCCGGTCAGTTAATCCTTGAAGGCAAAAACAAACACAACAGTAAGTAGGAGGGAGCAGATCTATGTTTAATCGTTTTTCAAATCAGGTTTTGGCTTTGGCAATGGCGGCAACATTGAGCGTCGTCGTGGCAGCTCAGGGCAAAGTGGAAAAGAAAGTTTCGTTTTACCTGGATGGCAAAGTGGGTACTGAATTGGTCAAAAAGGGTGATTACACTCTGACCGTGCCGGAAGCCGAACAGGGCACGATTGAAATCAAAGTTGGCAAGAAAGTCGTCACGGCTCAATACACCAAGAAGCAGAACGCAACTGAAGCGGAAGCTGACAAAATGACCTATCGCGAAAACGCTGACGGCACTCGTTCGGTCGCTTCGATCACACCGCGCGGCCAGAAATTCACACTGGTTTTGGGTGAAACTGCTGGCAGTGTTGCCAAACAGTAATTGATACAAGTTTGTACTGGCGGAAAAATTTGATGGCTCGTATCGGAAACGGTGCGAGCCTATTTTTTTCTCTCGGTCAGGCTTACCAACAGCATAACCGCCAACCCGGCCGCCGTTCCCAAAAGCAAAGACGGCACGCCCCACTTGCCTTGGCCGTTGGTGAATCGTTCCAGCGCAAAAGTGACTGCAACTGAAGTCGTCATTGTCGCCAGCGCGCCTCGTGTTGTTACGCGCTTGGAAAATAATCCGGCAAGTAAGGGCAACAGTAACGCCGCTGATAGCAACGTGTAAAAAATCCTCAAGGCGGCAATGACCGAGCCGAACCAGATTGCCAGCCCTGCGCCGGTAAGGCTGCAAATCACAGCGGCGGCTCGCGCAACTTTCAACAACTGTTTGTCGTCAGTCTCAGGCTGAAGAAAAGTTTTGTACAAATCCTTGCCGAGCGAGGTCGTCAGCATAAACAAGACTGCATCCGCCGCGCTCAATTCCGCTGAGAACAAAGCGCCCAACAATAATCCGCCCAGCCAGGTCGGCAATGAATGCGTTAGAAGTTGAGGCAACGCCAGTTCGGGTTTTTCCAAAGCCGGAAACTGGCTGCGCGCAATAATTCCCATCATTACCGGCACAATGGCAAACGCCAGTAAGCCTGCGGCATTCAGTGCGACGCCTCGCCGAACAGCATGTTCGTCACTGGCTCCAAAGATCTTTTGCAAAATTCCTGGTGACACAATGAAAGAAGGCATAAGCAAAGCCAGATAGCCAAGCACGCCAGCCACGCCACCGCCCACAAGGCTAAAATAAGCGTCCGATTTTTCAGGCGGCAAATTCGTGGCCGTTGTTGATTTCAGCAAGCTCCAGCCGCCAGCCGCCCAAAACAAAAATGCCAGCGCCAATAAAAAGCCAAACAGTTTCACAACCATCTGCACAACATTAACTCGCGCTGTGGAGTGCAATCCTCCCGCCGTGAAATAAATCGTGATGACAGCCGCAGCCAGCAAGCATCCGGCAGTTCTGCCAACGCCAGCTGTGACTCTGAAAATTTGCTCCATCGCCACCAACTGGGCCGCCAGAATTGCGAGCGAACCAACCCACAATAACGCCGCCGCCAGCGCTTTGACGCGTCGGTCGTAGCGAAATTCCAGATAATCGCCGACGGTGTAAAGATTGTTGTCGCGTGCGACTCGCCAAATTCTCGGCCCGACGGTAAAAGCCAGAATCAGCGAACCAATTCCCGCCGACCCGACCCACCACCAGGCAGACAAGCCTTCACGATAACCAAGGCCCGCAGCTCCCACGGTCGAACCGGCTCCGATGTTGGCGGCCAGCAAGGTCGAAAAAACCAAGCCCGTGCTCAAGCCTCTGCCCGCGACAAAAAAGTCGCTGGAAGCAGCAACTCGGCGCGACCAAAACATGCCCAGCGAAATCATCAAAACCGAATAACCGATGAGAATTAAAAGGTAGGTCATATGTTTTCCATGTTTGGCGGAACCTGCGGGAATCTCTTGGTTGAGTGAAGCGCGCAGCTTAGTCACTCTGGCACAGGCAAGCAAATTGGTTTCTGTCGTCAATGCAACCTAACGTAAACCTTACATGGATTTCACGTTTGCTTGAATCGAACTTAAACGCGGGCGATTAAACTCTCGGTTTCAGATTCCAATTCAATAGAGCTTGTCTTTCAGAAACGCAAATGGCACAAACTCAAGCGGCAGAAATGCACGTAACTGGTTTCAACGTCGTTGGAACGATCCACACGCTGGCGCAGTCCGGCTTCAAATCGGATGCATTGCCAACCGAAGATATGAAGAATTTGCAAGAATCCGTGCTAAACGAATTACGCGATCATGTGTTGTTGATGGGGGGCGAAGTCGAACGCGCCATTGACGAAGCCACTCGCTCATTGATTGAGCGAGATTCCGAACTGGCGGAACAAGTGTTGCGCGACGATGATCGCGTGGACGCGCTGGAACTCGAAGCCGACCAAATGTGCGTTCGTTTACTGGCGATGCAATCTCAGGCGGCGAACGATCTGCGATTGGTTGTGACAGCCATTAAAATCACGCCGATTCTGGAACGCATCGCCGATCACGCCTGCAACATTGCGCGGGCGGCGATTTATCTGAATGGCGAACCGCAACTCAAACCTTACTTTGACCTGCCGAAAATGAGCTGGCTGGCTTGCGAAATGTTGCGATTATCGCTGGATGCTTTCGCCGCCGCTGACGCTGACGCTGCTCGATCTGTGATTGGGCGCGATGATGACATTGATAAACTTTACGACCGCATCTTTCATGAACTCTTGGACATCATGTCCAATGACACGGCTTCGGCCGGCAGAGCCGCCCGGTTATTGATGGTTGCCAAGCACCTGGAACGCATCGGCGATTACGTTACGGACATCTGCGAATTGATTGTTTATATGAAAGAAGCGTTGGTGATTAAGCACAGTCGGCATTAGTCGGCAGGCAAAAGCCGAAGGTTTGCCGATTTCGGTTTAAGCAGGCAAGGCAAAAGCAATTTTGGTTTCTTACTTGAGGCGAAGGCAAATTTTCCAACTTCGCTACTGTCTACCTCAAACAAAATATGAAGCCTTATATTCTGATTATCGAAGACGACCCGGACATTGCCGAAAGCATTCGTTACAACCTGGAACGCGAAGGCGCATTCCAGGCGCAGATGGCCCTGACCGGGGAAGCAGGATTAAACATCGCGCTTGGGAAAGGGCAGGAACGCCGACCGGAAGGCAGTTCGATTGCGCCGGATTTAATTATCCTGGATTTGAATTTGCCGGGAATGAATGGGTTTGAATTGTGTCGCCGTTTTCGCACGGAAGAATTGACGCGCCGCACCCCGATCATCGTTTTGACTGCTCGAACGGAAGAGCACGACAAAATTCGTGGGCTTGACCTGGGCGCGGACGATTACATGACCAAACCGTTCAGTGTGCGCGAATTGGTTGCGCGTGTGCGAGCTGCCTTGCGACGTTCCGGCTTTGACGCCCAGGCTCCCCAAACTTATGACGACGGGATGCTGAAGATTGATTATTCCGATTTTGCTGTGTTCAGCCAGGGGCAACCGGTCAAACTCACGCGCAAAGAGTTCGCCTTGCTTTCGATTCTTTCCCGCAACAAAGGCCGCGTAGTTCCGCGCGAACAGTTGCTGGATCAAGTTTGGGGTTTGGAGTATTACGGCGAAGCTCGCACACTGGATGTTCACATCAGCGGGTTGCGGAAAAAACTGGGCATGTGCGGCAACTGCATCGAAACGGTGATTGGGATTGGGTATCGGTTCAGAGAAGCAGCGGAAAGCAGGCAGATTGCAGAAAACGGCAGTCAGTAGCTTTCAGCCGAGGCAATGTTAAGCTTCATTGTTTCTTTCAAGTGAACGCTGTTATTGCTTCTCTGGGAGAAAGCTGAAGTCTTGAATCATCACTGCTTTCTACTGTCCACTTTTCGAAATGATTACTCGACGCCAAAAAATTATCCGGGCGACAATCGTGATGGTCGCGTTTTTCGCTCTATACGAAACTGTGAAGACCGTGCTTTTTCCCGCGATGGGGGTGGTTACTTCACACATTGTTTCGATCATCGTCGTCGGCATTATCACAGTAATCATCGCCTTTTATGCATATCGCCAGCAGAGCCAGTTGCTCACCGAACGCGAACAAAGCAATCATCGATTGCGACAAACGCTGGAAAAATCGGAACGTGACGAAACGCTGCTGCGTTCGATTCTGGCTTCAGTGGCGGAAGGTTTGGTGATCACGGACCGCAATTCCGAAGTTCTGTTGATCAACGATGCCGCGCGAACCTTGTTCGGGTTAGGAGCCAGACCGATTATTCGACTGACTGATCTCAGCCGAGAGCCGCAAATTCATCGCACGCTTTCAAAAGTTCTTTCGACCGGGGAACGAGTCGAAGCCAAGCTGGAAGTTCGTTCTTCTGCCGGTGCCGCTGAAAAACGAATTTTGAAGCTGCACGCCGCGCCACTCCGATTGGACGATTCCAGGATTGATGGAGTGGTCAGCGCTTTTATTGATATTACCAAGCTGGAACGATTGGAGCGCGTGCGGCAGGAATTTCTGTCGAACGTTTCGCACGAATTGCGAACGCCGTTGGCGGCAATCACGGCTTACACAGAAACTCTGATTGATGGCGGGCTGGATGACCCTGACAACAGCCTGCGGTTTTTGAACACCATTCACCGCAATACTCAGCGAATGCGCGCGCTGGTCAATGATGTTTCTGAGTTGTCGGCAATCGAATCCGGCGAAGTGAGTCTGACGCCGGAACGGTTGCCTTTGCGTCAATTCGTCAATGACGTGTTCACGGGGCTGGCTCCGCGAGCGTCAGAGCAAGGCGTTCGACTGGACAATCAAGTCGCGGAAGAGTTTTATGTCACTGCTGACCGGCGACGCTTGGAACAAATCATCATCAATCTGGTGGACAATGCCATCAAGTTCAATCATCCGGGCGGCAGCGTAAGCGTTTTTGCTGAACCTGGCGAAGAGGGGCAGCAACTCGTTTGCGTTCGCGACACCGGCACCGGAATTCCTGCAGAGCATTTGCCGCGCGTTTTTGAACGATTTTACCGGGTTGATCGAGCCCGTTCGCGCGAAGCTGGCGGAACAGGTTTAGGGCTGGCGATTGTCAAACATCTGGCGCGTGCCCACGGCGGCGAAGCGTACGTGAGCAGCGAAGTCGGCGTCGGCAGCAGTTTTTCCATCAAGCTGCCTGTGATCGAACAGACCGAGAGCGCGCAGCGTGCGGTGGCCAGCGCCGCCGTCGAAGTTTGAATCAACCATGCAAAACACCACTCAATTCCCACCGATCAAAATCAAAAAACTTCATGAAGCTGCTCGCCTTCCACAACGCGGCAGCAACCTGGCTGCGGGGGCCGACCTTTGTTGCGTCGAAGCGTTCACTCTGGAACCGGGCGAGCGCAAACTTGTGCCGACCGGTTTGGCAGCCGAAATCCCGCCGGGCTTTTATGGCCGAGTTGCTCCGCGTTCCGGTTTAGCGGTCAAGCACGGCATAGACGTTCTGGCTGGAGTGATCGACGCCGATTATCGCGGCGAGCTGAAAGTGCCGCTGATCAATTTGGGCCAACAGACTGTCAGCTTCGAAGCCGGAGAGCGCATCGCTCAGCTTATCATCGAACAAGCCGCCATGTGCGATTACGTTTGGACGGAAGAACTCGGCGACACACAACGCGCTGAAGGCGGTTTCGGATCAACCGGACGTTGATATCAGCCAAGTTTCAAGAGTACGATGCCCCTGCATCTAACCCATCACCGCAGAGGAGCTACAGCAATGAAACTCATTCCGATTCGTTTTTCTGTTCTCGCACTGGCGTTTGCAGCGCTGATCTCGCTGACTGGCTTAGCACAGGACTCCGGCCAGGTTTTGCGAATGTCCGTCGGTTATCGCACGATGAAAAATCAGGCTCCGATGAGCGACGAAACGCGCAAAGTCGTCGAAGATTTGGAAGCCAAGGCTCGTGCTGCCAACAATGATAAAAAATACGGCGAAGCCCTCAAGCACATGACGCACGGCATGGCGCTGATGCAAAACAGAGCTTGGACTCCGGTGATTGCACTGACGGAAGGCACGGTCGTCAAGTTGGAGCAGTCTGTGTTCGATCCGGGCGACAAGGTGAAAGTTACGCTGTCGCAAATCTTCACCTTGGATGAACCTGTTGACGGAAAGCTGAAAGGCGCGCTGTCCATCGCTGTCACCAAAAACGGCAAACAGGAAACGCTGAAAGAGTTGAAGCAGCTTGCGGATGTCGCCCCCGATTTCAGCAAGCCATTGGTGATCGAAGCTGTCATTCCGGAATTGCCTGATGGCAATTACGAAATCGTCGTCAAGCTATCGCCGAAGAACGATGAGTTGCTGTACAAGTCGAATTCCATCCGCATCGCACGGGATGTGAATGTGCAAGCAGGCTTGCTGAAAACGCGCGCGGCGGCCTTCCACAAGGATATGGAAGGGCGCAATAGCTCCTTGATTACGGCGCTGGCTGTCGCTGAATACAACGCGTCGTTAATTGATTTGGTCAATTCCGGGCAAATGTCTGTTGTGCGCACGGATTTGAAAACTGCAATTGCCGAAGCCAATGCATTGTTGGACCTGATCGCCACAGGCGAAAACCCGCTCAAAACCAGGCGCGGAGACATCCACTGGGCTTATCAATCCGCTGTGGACAAATCCTTCCAGCCTTACCGGTTTTATGTTCCGACAAATTACGACGCCAAAAAGAAGTGGCCTCTGGTGGTGGCTCTGCACGGAATGGGGGGAGATGAAAACAGTTTCTTTTCCAGCTACAACAACGGCGAACTCAAGCGCATAGCCGAAGCCCGCGGTTATTTGGTTGTCTGCCCGAAAGGCCGCGCGCCCGCTTCGATGTATATGGGACCAGCAGAAACCGATGTGATTGACGTGCTCAAAGCCATGAAGCGCGATTATTCCATTGATGAAGACCGCGTGTACCTGATGGGACATTCCATGGGCGGATACGGTTCGTGGTCGGTCGCGGTCAATAACCCGGATTTGTTTGCGGCCATCGCGCCGATTTCCGGTGGAGGTCAGCCATTTGTGATGATGGGCTTGAAGAAAATCGCGCACGTCCCCTGGATCGTCATTCATGGCGACAAAGATCCAACCGTTTCCGTCGAAGAATCGCGCAAGATGGTCAAAGCCGGAAAAGACCTGGGAACTGAAATCAAATACATCGAAGTTCCCGGTGGCGACCACGTGAACATCGCGGTTCCAGCCTTCAAAGACATTTTTGACTGGTTCGACGCTCACAAACGGCAACCGAAGGCTGCGGTCAAGGCGGCTGGCAGCGGTCAGTAATTTACGGAGGGAATTATGAAATCTTTTTTGAAAATCTTCTGCTTGATCGCTTTCACGGTTTGCTTTGGTTTTGTGGGTTCGGCTCAATCAAAGCGCCCAATTACTTTCGACGATCTGATTTCGATGAAGCGTGTGGCCGACGCGCAGATCTCGCCGGACGGGCGCTTTGTCGCCTATGTCGTCAACTCAATTGACAAGCAGGCCAATCGAGGCAAACGCAGCATTCAGGTGATGCCAACGTATGGCGGGAATGGCTTTACGCTGATTTCGTCCAATCGCAACGATGACACGCCGCGATGGTCAGCCGATGGCAAATGGATCGCGTTTCTTTCGTCTCGCGACGGAGCGCCGCAGATTTATGTCGCAGGCGCCGACGGATCGAATCCGCGCAAGGTCACCAACGTTCCGCTGGGAGTCGCTGATTTCACCTGGTCGCCCGATGGCAAGTCGTTCGCCTTTTCGACCGAAGTGTATCCCGAATGCGCTGATCTGAAATGCACTGCGCAAAAAGCTGAAGCTGCCGACGCCAGCAAGGTCAAAGCCGTTATCGCTGACCGGTTGCTGTATCGCCATTGGAGCGAATTCAAACTCGGCAAACGTTCGCATGTGTTCGTGATTGCTGCTGACGGCGGCGAACCCAAAGATGTAACGCCAGGCGATTTCGATTCGCCTCCGTTTTCGCTGGGCGATCCGCTGGCATACGACATTTCGCCGGATGGCAAGGAGCTTTGCTTTTCGCGCAACACGGATAAAGTCGAAGCCACCAGCACCAACAGCGATCTGTTTCTCGTTCCAGTGGCGGGCGGCGAAGCCAAGCGCATCACCGGAACCAACAAAGGTTATGACAGCACGCCGCGCTATTCGCCCGACGGCAAATGGATTGCGTACCGTTCGCAGGAGCGTGCCGGATACGAAGCCGACCGGTTCAAACTGATGCTGTACAACCGGCAAACCGGCGCGACCAAAGAATTGACTGTCGGATTTGATCGTAATGTAGGTGAAATGGTCTGGTCTCCAGACAGTCAAAGCTTGATCATTGGCGCGGAAGATGCGGGCCGTGAATTGATCGGCTCAATTTCGATTCAGAACTCTGGTGGCGGCAGCGTGAAATCGCTGATTGCCAAAACATCCAGCAGCGGTATTTCGCTTTCCGGCGATGGCAAAATGCTGGCCTTCACGCGGTCCAGCTTGACGATGCCTGCCGAAGTATTTGTCGCGAATGCCGATGGCAGCAATGCTCACCAACTGACAAATACCAACGCAGGATTGTTGGGACAGCTCGATCTGAATCCGGCGGAAGATTTCGAATACGATGGCGCAAAAGTCGCTGTGATGCGCACCGCCAAACTTGGCAAGGTCAAAGCTTCTTCCGACATCGGTCCCGGCAAACCGTCGCGGATTCACGGATTCATCGTCAAACCTCCGCAATTCGACAAATCCAAAAAGTATCCGATGGTGCTGCTGATTCACGGCGGGCCGCAAGGAGCCTGGCTGGATAACTGGGGCTATCGCTGGAACGCGCAGATGTGGGCGGCGCGCGGGTACGTAACCGTCCTGATCAATCCGCACGGTTCGACCGGTTATGGCCAAGCCTTCACGGAACAAATCAGTGGCGATTGGGGCGGCGCAGTTTACGAAGACCTGATGAAAGGCGTGGATTACGTCATCAAACAAGGCTACGTTGACCCTGCACGCATTGGAGCGGCGGGCGGTTCTTACGGCGGCTATATGGTGAACTGGATGTTGGGGCACACCGACCGGTTCAAAGCCTTCGTTTCACACGCGGGGATTTTCAACGCGACCAGCATGTATGCCACTGAAGAGCTTTGGTTCCAGGAGTGGGAATTCAAAGGCACGCCGTGGGAACATCCGGAGTTGTATGCGAAATGGTCGCCGCATCTGCACGCGGCAAAGTTCAAAACGCCTACGCTGGTGGTTCACGGCGAACTGGATTACCGCGTTCCGGTGGGAGAAGGGATTCAATTGTTTTCGACGCTGCAGCGCAAAGGCGTTCCGTCCAAATTGCTGTACTTCCCGGACGAAGGCCACTGGGTTTTGAAACCGCAAAACAGCGAGCTTTGGTACAAGACCGTGCTCGATTGGTTTGATCAGTGGTTGAAACCAAATGGCGCGACGGCTTCGCGCTGATTTTGTGCTTACAAACAAATAAAACAATCACGGCGCCGAAGGTAGTCACTTTCGGCGCCGTGATTTATTCAACGGGTTCAATCTGTTTGACCAGCAATTTGTCCACGCGATTGCGATCCATATCCAGCACTTCGAACGTCAGCCCATTCCATTCGAAGTGATCTGCCACGCGCGGGATTTTTCCCAGGTGAGTCATGACAAAGCCGCCGATGGTTTGATACCAGTCGTCTTCTTCGCCGGGCAGATGTTTGACGTCGAAATACTTTTTGAACTCAGCAATGGTCAGCGAGCCATCAATCAGGTACGAACCGTCTTCGCGTTGTTTGATCATCGGTTCGCTGGTGTCGGCTGAGTCGGGCAATTCGCCGACGATGGCTTCCAGGATGTCGTTGAGCGTGACCAGTCCTTCAACTCCGCCGTATTCATCCACTATCAGGGCGATTTGAGAACGAGTTTGTCGAAAAGCTTCCAGTGCTTTGAACGCCGCAGTGCCTTCTGGCAAAAACAGAGGTTTGTCCAGTGCCTCTCTCAAATCTAATTGCCGGTTGGCGCAGCTCTGCACCCACAAATTTTTGACTTGAACCACGCCCAAAATGTTGTCGGGCGAATCCTGGGCGACCGGAAAGCGCGAATGCGGACTGTTGCTGATGGCGGCGGCGATTTCTTCCGGCGAATCATCAATATTCAGCCAGATCATTTCTGTCCGGGGAACCATCAATTCGCGGACGCGGCGGTCGGCCAGATGAAAAATGCGTTCGACCATGTCGCGTTCCGTTTCGACGAATACCCCGGCGTGGATGCCTTGTTCAATCAGGATTTTGATTTCGTCTTCGGTGACAGGAGCCTCCGGCGATTCGCGCAACCCGAACAGTCGCAACATTCCATCGGTCGAACGATCCAGCAGGTTGACCAGCGGCGAAACGAATCTGGATAGCTTTCCCATTGGCGAAGCCACCAACAGCGCAATGCTTTCCGCGTTGCGCAACGCCAGACGTTTTGGGATCAATTCGCCGATGACCAGCGAAAAGTACGTGATGATGGCGACGACTATGGCAAAGGCAATGCCTTCGTTGTATTTGCCGACATAAGGCAAGCCGCTCAAGCTTGGAGCGAAACGCTCGGCGATCCGCGAACCTCCGAAGGCTCCGGCCAGAATCCCGACCAGCGTAATGCCGACTTGCACGGTGGAAAGAAAGGGCCCCGGCGCGTCAGCCAGCGCCAGCGCGACCACGGCTTTTTTGTCGCCTTGATCGGCATATTGTTTCAAGCGAGCTTTGCGGGCAGAGACAATGGCCATTTCAGACATGGCAAAAACGCCGTTGGCCAGCAACAAAATAAAGATGGCGATGATTTCAAACGTGATTGATGACATGGTTTTGGATCTATGAAAGTGGAGACAGCGGAAGTATTTCCTCTTCGTCCACGCGCGCTTCGCCTTTGAACAACTGAACCAGAAACGGCGGAGCGATGAGCGTCGTCGCGACGGCCATAAATAGCACAACGCCAAAAACCGAATCGCTGATGACTCCCAGGCCAAGTCCGATTTGGGCGACGACGATGCCGACTTCGCCGCGTGGAACCATTCCCATGCCAACCTGTAAGGCTTTCTTTTTGCCCATCGAAAGAACGCCCAGCCCGCAACCGATCTGTTTGGAAATCACCGCCAGTATCGTGACGACAATCGCCAGAACGAAGGTGCTGCGATTGAACAGAGCGTCCAGCTTTAATTGCATGCCAATGTTGGTCAGGAAAAACGGCAATAGGAATTCCGTCACGGCTTCGGCTTGATGAGGCATGTCCGTGCCTTCGACGGATTCCGCTAGGGCCATTCCAGCCAGAAAAGCTCCGATGATGGCGGCGACGCCAATGTAATGCGCGACCATCGCCAATCCCAGGCATAGCGATAATCCAAACACCAATTGCGATTGGCCGACTTTCAGCTTTTCGACTCGCGGGCGGAGTTTGTTGACGGCGCGAGCACCAACCAAAATCACCAACAGCGTAAAGCCAATTGCTAATCCGGCGGTGACGGCGATTTGCGTGTAATTGATTCCGCCTTTGGCCATGCTGCTGACAACGGCCAAAATGATCAGGCCCAGAATGTCGTCAATCACCGCTGCGCCCAGGATGATCCGGCTGACTTCCAGATTCATCAGTCCCATTTGCCCCAACACTCGCGCCGTAATGCCGACGGAAGTTGCCACCATGGCCGAACCAACGAAGATGGCTTCGATTTGGACTTTGCCCCAGGCCAGCAACAACAAATAGCCGAAGACAAACGGCACGATCACTCCCAGCACGGCCACCACCGAAGCGCGAACGCCGACGCGGAAAATGTCCGCCGGTTTGGTTTCCAATCCGACCAGAAACAGCAGAAAGATGACGCCCATTTCGGCCAGCGTGTTGGTGATTTCTGTGGGTTCAACCAGATGGAAAACGCTTGGCCCAATGACGACGCCAGCCAGAATTTCTCCGGCGACGGCAGGCTGTTTCAATCGCTCGAAGATTTCCGCCGCCAGCTTCGCGGCGACAAACATCACGAACAGAGTCAGAAACAAATTTCCGCCGTCAGACGACGATAGCGCCAAGCCAAATTCGCCAAACATATTTTTCTCCAGGAATGCGTTGCAAGTGACTAGGTTCGTTGACAAAAGCCAGGCAAGCGGGAAAAGTAACACGGCGAACCTACAAAACCAACGAACCACATCAACTAGGCAGTTCAAATCAATTTGTCAGAGGTGACATCAAACTATGCCCAAATATATTTTAGCTTTGGATCAAGGCACGACGTCTTCGCGCGCCATTTTGTTTGACCACGCAGGCCGCATCGTCAGCGTTGCTCAACAGGAATTCCCGCAAATCTTTCCGCAAGCCGGATGGGTTGAACACAATCCCGAAGACATTTGGAATTCGCAGCTTTACTGTGCCCGCGAAGCTCTTTCGAAAGCCAACGTCAAAGCCGCGGACGTTGCCGCCATCGGCATCACCAATCAGCGCGAAACGACTGTGGTCTGGGATCGGGCAGCCAATGCGGCAATCCACAATGCCATCGTCTGGCAATGCCGTCGCACGGCTGCGATTTGCGAAAAGCTGAAAAAGGAAAAGTTCGACCGCGTCATCCGTAACAAAACCGGTTTGGTGACGGACGCGTATTTTTCCGGGACGAAAGTCGCGTGGCTGTTAGACAACGTCAAAGGCGCGCGCAAAAAAGCTGCTGCCGGAGAACTCGCGTTTGGCACGGTGGATTCGTGGCTAATTCACAGGCTGAGCGGCGGCAAAGCTCATGTCACGGACGTGTCGAATGCTTCGCGGACGCTGCTGTACAACATTCGCAAACAGCAATGGGACAGCGAAATCCTGAAGAAGCTGAATATTCCTGCCAGCCTGTTGCCCGAAGTGAAGTCGTCTTCGGAAGTGTATGCCGAAACCGATCCCGACTTGCTGGGCGCGGCAATTCCGATTGCCGGAATTGCAGGCGACCAGCAAGCGGCACTGTTCGGCCAAGCCTGCTTCAAGCCCGGCATGATGAAAAACACGTATGGCACGGGCTGCTTTTTGCTGATGAACACGGGGTCGGCAGCAAACGCTTCCAAAAACGGATTGCTGACGACCATTGCCTGGCGAACTGGCAGGGAAACTCAGTACGCGCTGGAAGGTTCAGTCTTTGTCGCCGGAGCCGCTGTTCAATGGTTGCGCGACGGGCTGGGAATCATCGCCAACGCTGCCGACACCGAAGCTCTGGCGACTTCGGTCAACGACACCCAAGGCGTTTATTTTGTTCCGGCGTTTGTCGGACTTGGCGCGCCGTACTGGGATCAGGATGCCCGCGGAGCCATTGTCGGATTGACTCGTGGAGCAACGCGGGCGCATCTGGCGCGCGCTGCGCTGGAAGCGATGGCTTATCAAACCCGCGACGTGGTCGAATGCATGCAGAAAGATTCCGGCATCAAGGCGAAAGAACTTCGCGTGGATGGCGGAGCGACGAACAATAATTTCCTCTGCCAATTCCAGGCGGACATTCTGGGGATTCCGGTCGTGCGGCCTGTGATTACGGAAACCACGGCGCTCGGAGCGGCCTACTTGGCTGGTCTGGCGGTCGGGTTCTGGAAAAACGAAAAAGAAATCGCCGGTCAGTGGCAGCAGGAAAAACGCTTCGAGCCGAAGATGAAGAAAGCCGAGCGCGACCGGCTTTATGAAGGTTGGCAAGCGGCAGTTGCTCGCGTGCGAAGCTGACGCTGGTTAAACAATGCTTCCTGGCATATACGAAAGGCGCGTATGGTTTTTACCATTCGCGCCTTTCGTTTTTCTTTTGCTTGTTGGTTTAGCGGCTACATTCTTAGCGCGTATTTGATGAAATCCGCCATGTCGAAATCCTTCTTTTTGCCGATTTCCGGGTGCCAGCCGGGCGCTTGTCTCAGCACCGAATGCCCGTCATCCAGCAAAATTCCGGCGAAGGTTTCGACAACGATGCGGCTGCCGACTTTGCCGAGTTGCGTCGGCGTATCGGCTTGGCCGCCGCGTTTGCGCCAATCGTGTTGAGCTTCTGCCAGGATGTAATACCAAAGCGGCGCTTTGCCAGCGAACTCACTATTGATGGACGCCAGCGTCGGCAGATCATCGTATTCTTCGGCTACGGTAGCTTTACCAACTTTAAGTTGGTCGTCACGCAACGGTTCAAAGTTCATCGCAAGCGCCACGTCTTGTCCTGAAGGCAATTCCATCGCCATTCCTCGCAACAGGTTGCGCAACGCCAGAATAGGAATCTCGCTGCCTCTGGGTTTCGGTTGTAACTGTCCGACATCCACCAATGGCGGCGTAGGCAATTGCATATTGACGTCTGAAAACTCCGGCAGAAACGCCAGTGGGTTCACCAGCGAGGTGTCAATTTTGTAAGCAGGCTGAACGCGATTTTTGGTCACTCGCCGTTCCTTGTTGCCGCTTAGATCGAAAAACAAATCCCAATCAATACCCCATTCCTGCGGGAAGGAATCGAACCCGTTCAAGCCTCGTTCTTTTAGACCGGCAAAAATGAATTGCCGTCCGTCAATCCCGCGTTCGCGTTCGTTCGGTTTGGTTGTGTCCGGATTGTTGCCTCCGCTGAGTTTGGTGTTGAGCCGATAAATCGGGCGCACCATTGAATGGCCAAAGCGATAAGCTGCGACGGAAAATTCGACCGGAATGAAAGCGTCATTTCGCGGTTTGTAAAAGTAAAGATGCGGCGGATCGTCCAGGATCGAAGTGTCTTTTTTCAGATGCGGCAAGACTTTTTCGATAACGTCACGCCGCGCGATTTTGTATAGAAAATCGTGCAGGACGACATATTGATAATGCCAGCGCACTTCTCGCTGCACCCGCGCAAAAGTAAGATCACTTCGTTCGGTCGCCAGCCGGTTGTGAAATTGCAGAAAGACAGAATGAAGCTGGGAAACGATGACGTTTTCATCATTGCGTTTGTCGCCAATCAGAGCGCGATGAAATTCCTTGCCATCTGCTTCTTTCCAGTTATGCCTCGGCAAATCGTGAGCAATGACTTTGCCGCCTTTGCCTTCGGTCAACTCGCGGCCAATCTGAAACGTGCGCCCGTCAGAATTGTACATATACGGCTGGTCGTCCGGGCCGCGACCATACACGCAATCCAAGTCAAATTGCGGCGTGCGGAAATCCACCAGGGCATTAATGTCGTTTCGTTGCTGCAAACTGCTGGCCGGATCGAAGGTCAGGTCGTGGTCAATGAACTGCCCCAGGTAGGTGTAACCTGCGTCAATGCCGCTGTTTTCTTCGTCATCGTGCAACCGGCTGGTTCGCGGATGGCCGTCATCATTCAAATCTTCGCGCGGAGCGATGGGCAAGGGCGGTTTATCATCGGTTTGTTCCGGTTCCGCCGCCATACGGTTTTCCTGATGGCCGTCACCGGCCAAAGCGCTTAACGCTTCTTTCGACCATGTGGCGGGAGGCAGGCTACGGAACAATCTTCCGAATTTGCCTTCGAATTGCGAAGAGCGAACGTCGAAATCACCTCCGCGCACAGGCACGGCTCCATGCGAAGATTTGTCTATTGTCATTGGTTTGGTCATAAGCAAACTCCTAAAGGAAACTGGGTTGGTCGTGATTCCCTGGAAGATGTGTGGTGTTAAAACATACAACTGGGGAATGAAATGAACTGCGGTATTTACAAATAGCCAAGGTTAATTGCTGTAAGTGTGTTGTAGTTTCCTAGAATCCGGCTATTGCATGCTCCGGCGTATTTCCCACGAATCTGAGTTTTCGTTTTTCACTGCTTTTTGGCTGTGTTCTTTTTCTAAATACGGCTCCAATGCTGACAGAGGTCTATCAATTCGTGATCAGGGCTTCATTGTGGCTGTTACATTGTTTTGTCAGACGCAAAACAAAGTACTGCAACTCTTTGGCAATGGCAAGAAAATGCTTTGAATTGGTTGCAAGTTGTCGGCTAAAGCCGGATGTCGGCCACAATCGGGTCGTGGTCGGAAACTTGTGCCCCACTTTCGGTTTCCAAACCCGTAATAGTTTGCTGTGCTCGACTTTTGATGCCGGCTAAGGAATCGGTTAGTTCCGCTTCGGTCAGCGGGCGAACGTTTCGCCCAAAAATCCAATCCAGCCGCATGTCCAATTGATGATTGAAGCGGCGCATGCGAGCGATCAAAGCCCTGGTCAGCCAGCGTGGCATCGGCGAAGCGTCTTCCAGTCCATGCAGGATCAAATGGCAGGTGGTTGCCGTGTCATTGAATCCTTCCGCCGAAAACCTGTGCGCAGCCAACACGTCGAACAGGGATTCGTGCGGTTGCGGCGAGGCGAATCGTTGGCGCTGTTTGGTGGTGTTGCCCAAGGCCAACCTGCCAGTGGCGCGCAGAGTTCGCAAAACGCCTCCGCGGGCCGTCGCGTTGGTATTGAAATCTCCGGCAAGAATAGCGGCGTCAGAATCGGACTGTTCCAGATTGGCAAGGATCGCGCGGACTTGCCGGGCGCGGCAAGCCGGATCATTTCGAACTTCCAGATGTGTCGTCGCAAAGCTCAATCGCCGTCCGTTGATTTTCACATCAATGGCCAAGGCCGAGCGGTGTCCAATTCGTTTTTCGCTGAAGCCAAAATGATCGAAGCAAACAGGCAGTTCAATCACGCGCGGATTGTGAACTGGATAGCGCGACAAAATGGCGTTGCCTTGCAACGCAGCGGTGTTTTCGCCGGGAAGTTTTAACTCGCTGCCAAAACCTTTGGTTAGTTCCAGGTATACTGGCGCAAACACGACATGCATTTGCAGCGCTTCGCCAAGATCGCGCGCGACAAAACGGTTTGCCGAACGATTCATTCCGGCGTCGGCTTCGTTGATCGAAATCAAATCGGCGGTGTTTAACAGCGGATGTTCCAGCAGAGTTTTCAGGATTGCATCGAACTGTTTTCCCTTTTCGATGTTCCACTGGGCAATGCGCAGAAAATCACGCACGCGCGGCTGAGCTTTAGGGCAGGGAATGATTCGCGGCGTTTGGAAGAGTTCGGCCAGATAGTCTCTGTGACGGCGAAAGGCTTCCGACCTGTGCAGTTCGCGCAGCGTGCGGAAGCCTTTCAACTCTTCGACCAGAGATTGATGGTTGGGATATTCGATGAGGACTTCGTCAAACATCGCGTTGCAGCATCACCACTTCATCAAATTCGCAATTGTTTGAACTGCCGCCGGGTCGTCCGGGAACAGCACGGGCACATCTGAAACTCGCTGCGTTCTGTCGCCCATGCGGCGCACCATCGCCTTCACCGGACAACCGCACGCGCTGTAAATGTAAGTGAACTGGCGCTCTGATCCATCCGGCCAGACGTCGCGCAATTTCTGCTGGGAATTTTGCAAATACGCATCCAGCGCCGAACTGCCGCCGCGCCCGCCATCAAGCACGTAATTTCCGCCCGCACCGTTGTCCATCATGATTGTCAGACTCTTAGGCCCGGCAGGCGCATCGCCCGGATTGCCGAATCGTCCACGCCATAACATTTCGCCGGTGCGTTTGAATTTCAAACTGCCGAAGCCGGGTTTTTCGCTGCTGATGTGCATGGACATGTGCAGTTTGCCTTCGGGCGTCATTTCTCCATAAGCGTCCAACACGGCGAAGGTTCGACCAGCGCCGTCGTCCGGTTGATAGCCGCGTTCGATTTGCTGAATGGCTTCGGGAATAGTGGCCGGTCTGCCGAAATCCAGTTCAACTGTGACCATCACGGATTGAGCGATGTTCATTTTGACGGGTTCTTTCAATCCCATGTCCGGTTCGGCGGAGTTTGTGGAACTGGTTTTGCCCGTGAGTTTATCGCCGTAAAAAAAGATCGCCGCCGCCGCGCCAAGCATCACGACGATTGCCAGCGGAGCCAGCCAGCGTTTGACGTTGCTGGGTTCGGAACTTTGATTTGAGGCCACTGGTTTGCTCGCAGCTTGCGAGCCTGGGTTCAGGTTTGGGGAATTCTTTTTCGCCATAAATCTCTCTTTCGATGAAGCTCTTGAACAGTAAAGTCTTTGCGGGTATACCTTGCAGGCCTCGCATCATACCAGACGTATCGGCACAGAGGCCAAATCCAAAACCGAAATTCCGGATTCGAATAGCGCGCCTAAGGAGGTCGTCTCAAAGACATGAAAAAGTCGAAAGGCAAACAGAAACTCACCCCTCAACCGAAACCGGCTGATCGAGTTGCAGAGCAGGAATCCGCGACTCAAGAGTCGGCGGCACAAATTGCCGAGGCAAAATCGGCTGCGCCGCAGCGCCATGTCGAATCAAATTCGTTTTCCATCAAGCCTGGAAAATCCGAACGCAACGCCGTCATTTTGGTTCTGGCCATCACGTTGCTGGTATTCGTGAATTCACTGAGCGGAGAGTTTGTTTATGACGACAGCTTCCAGATTCTGAAAAACCCCACAGTGCAATCCGCTGGCAACATTCCGGCGATGTTTACTCAGGGCGTTTGGCAGTTTATGACCTCTGACCCCAGCAAAGCCGTGGGGTTGTATTACCGCCCGATGTTCAACAGCTTGCTGATCGTCAATTATCAGTTGTTCGGATTTTCGCCTTTTGGCTGGCATTTGGTTTCGCTGCTGTTGCATTTGGCGGCGACCTTTCTGGTTTTCCGTTTGGTGCGCGCCTGGGATCAATCGCGCGAAGTCGCCGTTCTGGCGGCGCTGCTGTTTGGAGTTCATCCGATCCATGTGGAATCCGTCGCCTGGGTTTCAGGTGTTCCCGATCCGTTGGCGACGGTGTTTGTCTTGCTGGCGCTGATCTTTCACGAACGTCACATCAAAGAAGGCGAAGCGA
>DAOMFR010000002.1:68791-72756 GCA_035429885.1 Blastocatellia bacterium | reverse complement strand
AGCAAGCCCGAACCCAAAGCCGCAGGCATTCCGCCCGAACAGGTTTTGCTGACCATACCTTCGGTGTTGTTTGCGTATGTGCGAATGCTGTTTACGCCGTATCCGCTGTCGGTGGTTTACGATCTTGGCTACGTTACTTCAGCGGATCAGCCGCCGTTCTGGCTGCCGTTGGTGCTGTTTGTCGCCGTCCTTGCGATTAGTTTGTGGCTGGTTCGAAAATCCAAAATCGGATTGCTGGCGCTGGCTTGGGTGGGATTATTCGTGTTGCCGGTGCTGAATCTGAAAGCCTTCAATCCCGAAGAATCCATCATCCACGACCGTTATCTATATTTGCCGTCGGTTGGGTTTTGTTTGCTGGCGGCAATGGGGCTGGTTTGGCTGTACAACCGTGTTGCCGCTCCGGCCAAAAAGCTGGTCTTTGCCGCAGCCATTTTGATCGTCATCGTATTTTCGGGGCTGACTTTTGCCCAGAATCTGACCTGGCAGAATGATTTGGCGATGGCGACGAATGCGTTGCAGTTCGCGCCGGGGCGACCGTTTCTGCTGAATTATCTGGCGGCGTATTATTCCAGCCACTCGAACGAAGCCGAAGCCGAAAACTTATATCGCCAAGCCATCGCCGCCAAGCCCGATTATTACGACGCGATGTCGAATCTGGGCGACATTTACTACAAGCGAAATAACTATGCGCAGGCCGAACCGCTTTACCGTCAAGCCATTGCCAATGGCGCGCGCTACACGCAAACGCTGTATAACTTTGCGGATTCGCTGGCCAAACAAAACCGCTTTTCCGAAGCCGAATCCCCGTTGATGCAAGCCATTGCTGAACAAGCAAATTACACCGACGCGCATTACTACCTCGGCTGGGTGTATCAGCAACAAGGCAAACTCCAAGACGCCGAAGCCTCTTACCGTAACGCGCTGAAATACAAACCCGATTACGCCGAACCGCGCATCAATCTGGCGACGGTGATGAACAATCAGGGACGTTTGAAAGAAGCCGAAGAGCAACTGGAACAAGTCCGCAAAACCCAACCCGGCAATCCTGTGATGCTCTATACCCTGGGCGAAGTTTACCGAAAAACCAACCGCACTCAGGAAGCCATCGCCATCCTGACGCAACTCACGAACGCGCAACCCACTCATCAGCAAGGAATGCTGAGTTTGGCCCAAAGCCTGGAACAATCCGGCAACACGGCAGAAGCCAAGCTGAAATACCAACGCGCCGCCGACATCAATCCGCAAACGAATGATGCGAACACGGCTCGTGACCGCTTATCGAAATTGCCTTGATTGTTGGTACACGGCTGGCTAGAACACGCGAGTTGGAAAGTCAGGCGCAAAGTGGGTATCGAAAAAAGGCTTCCAGTATCAGAGTTAGCACTGGAAGCCTTTTTTATTTTCGACTGGGCTGATTATTTCTTACTTTTTGGTTTTAGTCGCTTTCACGCTCTTGGCAGCTTTCGGAGCCACCTTGGTTTCTTTCTCGGCGGGTTTGCGAGCGCGCTTGGGTTTGATGGGTTCGGTGATCTGGTCAATCACTTCAGACAGCACGTCCGAAGCTTTTTGGGCCATTTGTTCGACTCCGGCGACCAGGTCTTGCGCCAATTGCCCGGCGGTTGCTGCCGTCGTAGAAGCGGATTCCGGGTTCAGCCATTTGTACCAACGGTGATAGTGAGCAGTCGGCTGTCCATTTTTAGCGTAATCCACCAACAGGTTGGCCATCTTTTCGATGATCCAGTTGTGATACGGCTCGGTGACAGACCAGATGTCTGCGTCGGGCGCGGGGTTGGTGAAATCAATCGCGTACGGCACGCCGTCTTTGATGGCGAATTCAACGGTGTTCAGGTCGTAGCCCAGCGCTTCGTTGATCAGGATGGTGTCGCGCGTAATGCGATCCAGCATTTCGGGCGTGTAATGTTCCAAGGCTTCTTGCGGCAGGTAACGGCGATTCTTCGGATCGTAAGGCATGATCAGAACTTCTTTGCGGCCCACGCAGTAGCAGCGAACGTAGTCGGTGAAGTCAATGAACTCCTGCAAGGTCATCGCCAGCGTGCCGGTCTGGTCGTAATCGCGCCACAATTCTTCCAGCGAATCCACTTTGTACACATCGCGCCAGCCTCCGCCGTCATGCGGTTTCAGGATCGCGGGCATGCCGACGTGGTCAACGATGCCTTGCCAGTCCAGCGGGAATTCCAGATTGCGCAAGCTGGCATCGGTCACGCCTTTGATGTAACCCTTTTGCGGCAACAAGACGGTTTTCGGCACAGCCAGACCGAGCTTGGTCGCCAGCGAAAATCCGAAGAACTTTTCATCCGCCGACCACCAGAAAGGATTGTTGACGACAATGGTTCCATTCAACACGGCATTTTTCAGGTATGAACGATAAAATGGGATTTCGTGGGAAATGCGGTCGAAGATGACGCGGTATTCGTTGGCTTCCGCCATTTTGACGCCGCCAATTTTAATGTATTCGGCGGTGACGCCAGCATCCATGCTGTTAATTTTTTCGATCAAAGCGGGTGGGAATGTGTTTTCCATTCCGACCAAAATTCCAATTTTCATGTTTTGGCTCCTTCTCAATAATTACTACGTTAGTGATTGCTCGAAATCGGCGGTACGGCTGAACACGATTCGAGCCGGGTTATTAATGCGGAAAAAATAAATAAACTTGATTGTATGGTTGCCTGATATTACGCGTTCAGTGCATGGTAAAGAGTTGTCTAATTCGTTCCAGGAAGTCTGTTTCCGGGCTTCAAGGCATAGGGACTGGCGGATGGCGCTCTCCGTGAGCTATCATCTGCGCAAATTAAACAGCGAAGTTTAGGTTTCGTAACTAGAGGTGTCAACTCAAATGTCATTTAAGAATGTAAGTGGGAAAACGCGCTGGGCTTTGTTTGCAGCTATGCTGCTGTCTTTGAGCTTGGGGACATTGCTTAGCCGCACGATCGAAGATGCGAGCGGCATGGAAAAGAATCCCAAGCCGGAAGATGTCGTTGAACGAACGATTCAGGCTTATGGCAGCAGATCCGGGCTGTATGCGGTTCAACGTAACGGCACATTGCGGGCGTTGGTCAAATTCATTTCTGGCGACAGCGCGCGCGAAGGCAAAACCGTCACAAAATTCATCCGCAAAGATAAAATTAAAGACGATCTGCGGATCGTTGAACTGGAACTGCCGGGCACGCGATATATTTTGGGATTTGACGGAAAAGAAACCTGGAATATTCACGATGGCGAAATTCAGAAACCTAGCGAAGAAGTCGCCAAAGGGTTTTACACGGCTCACGCGCATGGTTATGAATCGCTGCTGCGTTACAAAGAAACCGAAGCCAAGCTCGAATATGTCGCCAACACCAAGCTGGGCAATTTGGAAATGGATGTGATTGATCTGGTTTTGCCCGACGGCATTCGCACTCGCTATGAAGTGAGCCGCAAATCCGGACGAATTCTTTACTTAAATTACGAAGAAAAGGTGGCAGGGCAGGCCGAACCATCCAAATACCGGTTGTACTTCAAGGATTTTCGCGTCATCCAGAACACGCTCATCCCTTTTATGACAATGGTTTATCAAGACGGAAAGCTGATCGAAGAACGCAAGATCGTTGAGGCTGTTTTTAATGTGCAACTCAAAGATGATGCCTTCAAAGCGGAAAATGCGAACAAGCCCACTGAAGCCGCCGCCAAACAATAAAATAGCCATTCCTGTTGTGGGCGATTATTGTGGCAAACCCGGAGTGACCTGACAGACATCTACAACCCGTCTCGTTTCCTCATCGCAACCCCGATTTTTTGACAGCTTTCTCAGCTTGGGTGTAGCATTCGCCTTTGCTGAAAAACTGATTTATTTATTATTAGCTCAGCACTTTTCCGAGCAGGCGACATATTTCTATGGCGATTCGCGCTAAGCTGGTCATCATTTTTTTTGCGTTCATCATCGTCCCGATGTTTTTGCTTTGGGCGCG
>DAOMFR010000002.1:35517-68691 GCA_035429885.1 Blastocatellia bacterium | reverse complement strand
CTGTATTACCTGATCAGCAGCATCACAGATTCAATCCGCAGAGTCACTCGCGGCGCGCGCGCCATTGCCACCGGCAATCTGGGCTACCAGATCAAAGTCAAAGCCAAGGATGAAACGCGCGTACTGGCTGAATCCTTCAACCGAATGGCCAGCCGTTTGCGCGAAATGATCCGCAAAGAAGGCGAACAGAAACAATTTGAATCGTTTGCGCGGTTGTCGGCTGTGTTGACGCACGATCTGAAGAATCAGATTTTGTCCCTTTCGTTGCTGGTCAACAACATGGAGCGCAAATTCAATCGTGAAGGTTTTCGAGAAGACGCGATGCGGACTTTGTCGGAAACGGTCAACAACCTGCAAGGTTTGGTTTCCAAGCTGTCTGATCCACGAACTCCGACCAAACGCATTCGCGAAAAATCCAACCTGACGCAACTTTGCGAGCGCGTGTTGAACCGCACCGCTGCTCAGGCCGCCAACAAATATCAGCTCTCGACTCAATTTATGCCGGAGTTGAATGTCAACGTGGATGGCAAAGCTATCGAGCGTGTGATCGAAAATCTGGTGATCAATGCGTTGGAAGCGATGCCGAACGGCGGGGCATTGCGAGTCAGTACTCGACAAGATAACGGCAACGCCATTGTCGCGATTGCCGACAGCGGCAAAGGAATGACCGAAGACTTTGTTCGCGAACGGCTGTTTCATCCTTTTGCCACCACCAAGAAAAAAGGAATTGGGTTGGGCCTGTATTCCTGTCGCGAAGTTGTTGAACAGCACGGCGGACGCATTGACGTCAGCAGCAAAGTTGACGTCGGGACCGAATTCAGAATCGTGCTGCCTCAACATGTCGAAGAACCCAAAACGGAAACTCAAGTCGCCACTGTCTAACCAACGTGATGGCAGTATGAACGGATAAACTGGTTTCGATAATTTTATGCCCGATCAAGCAAAACAAACTATTTTAGTAGTGGACGACCAGGAATCTGTGCGCAAGCAGCTTTATTGGGCGCTGGAAGATAATTACCGTGTATTGGAAGCGTCTTCGCGCGTCGAAGCTCTGGCACTGGTTGAAAAGGAATCTGTAGACGTTGTGCTCAGCGACCTGCGCATGCCGCCTGCGTTGCACGACATCAGCGAAGGCCTGGCGATTCTGGAATCCGTGCATAAACTCAATCCGCTGTTGCCAGTCATCATCATCACGGGCGATGAAGATCACGAAACCGCGTTGCAAGTGGTGGATCACGGAGCGCATAACCTTTTCACGAAGCCTTTTGATGTTAAAGAAGTCGAAATTGTCGTTCGACTTGCCGCGCAGTATTACCAGCTTCAAAAAGAAAACCTGGATTTGCGCAACGAACTGCGCCGGGGCGGCGATTGGCAACAGGGCATTGTCGGTTCCAGCCCTTCTTTGCGCCGGGTGATTGATCAGGCGCGCGCCGTTGCTGAAACCAGCGCCACCGTTTTGATTACAGGCGAATCCGGCACCGGCAAGGAAATGCTGGCCAAGTTCATTCACAACATCAGCCCCAGAGCGCGCGCGCCGTTTATCGCCTGCAACATTGCGGCTTTGCCCGAAACGCTGGTTGAATCTGAATTGTTCGGGCACGAAAAAGGCGCGTTCACTGGCGCTGCCATTCGTCGGCAAGGTCGCTTTGAAATGGCCGACACCGGGACGATGTTTTTGGATGAAATCGGCGAAATGTCGCCGTCCATGCAGGTGAAATTGCTGCGTGTTCTACAGGAACGAGAGTTCGAGCGGTTGGGCGGGCAGCAAAAAATCAAAGTGGATATTCGCGTCATTGCGGCAACCAATCGCAATCTGGAACAGATGATCGAGGCCGGTCAGTTCCGCGAAGATTTGTATTACCGCTTGAACATCGTCAATTTGGAATTGCCGCCGTTGCGCGAACGCCCCGAAGACATTCCGATTCTGGCCAACCATTTCGGCATGAAAGCTTCTGCCAAACACGGCAAACAGCCGCCCAGCTTTTCGCAGAGTTTTCAGGATCGTTTAGTGGCATATCGCTGGCCGGGCAACATCCGTGAATTGGAAAACGTCGTCGAACGCGCTGTCGTCATCAGCCAGTCGCCGGTGCTGGATGAAACCTTGCTTCCCGCCAAAGTGTTGGCGCTGGAAAACACAGTTCAGAATGCGCCGAAACAAACCGCCGTCCCTCAACTGGAACTGGTCAACGGATTGTTGCCGCCGGACCTGTCTTTCGAAACCGCAATCCAAAACTTCAAACGGCAATTGGTTGCCCAGGCTTTGCGCGAATGCAATGCGTCGCGTTCCGAAGCGGCTCATCGCTTGAAGATCAGCCGGCAATATCTGCACCGGCTGATCAACGAATTGAAAGTCGAAGGCTGAGGCCTAAAAAAACTCGGATTTCCTGCTACGACTGGCTCACTTCATATTTCTCGCCAATAGTGCTGAATTCACAGGTTTGTTTTGCGGAGCCTTGGCGTTCTGTTGTCCGGATTCCGAAGCTGTTCCCGCAAACGCAAAGAACAACATCACGACCAACAACACCACACCGAAGATTCCGAACGTAGTTTCCGACAAGATCAACTTGCTGATGACGTTTTGATTTTCTGAGTTGGCAATAAACATAGCTGAGACCTCCCTGGTTGTTTGTATGACTGGCGGATGCTGGTACTGCTGAGTTGTTATCCCCGCCACTTCTGTAAGCGGGATTCAGGGGATAAACGTTTCATTTCGGCTGAAAAAAATGTGCAGGCGGGCTCTAACTTCGGCTTAAGGTTCAATGATGCGGCGATCTTCAATGCGAAATTGGCCGCTGAGTATCAAAGCGGCGGCTTCGGAATAGGCTTTGTGCTCTTGGGCCAAAATGCGCGCGGAGAGGGTTTCCACCGTGTCACTTGGCAAAACCGGGACGACGGATTGTTTGACGATTGGGCCGTGATCCAGTTCTTCGTCAACGAGATGCACGGTGCATCCTGAAAATTTGACTCCGTAATCCAGCGCCTGTTTTTGCGCATCGAGTCCCGGAAATGCGGGCAGCAACGACGGATGAATATTCAAAATGCGATGCTCGAATTCGCGGATGAACCAGGGCGACAGCAATCGCATGTAACCGGCCAGGCAAACCAGATCAACTTCAGCTTTGCGCAATTCAGCAGCCATCGCGCGGTCGTGTTCTTCGCGGGTGCAGCCTTTGTGGCTGTGAACGAACGTCGGAATGCCAAGTTCACGCGCTCGTTCCAGCCCGGCGGCGGTTTCAATGTTGCTGACGACCAGAGCAATTTCGGCGTCAGGGATGCGGCCATCGCGTACCGCTTCGGCCAGCGCCAGCATATTGGAGCCTCGACCGGAAATCAGAATGCCGATTCGTTTCATTTTGCTTTCGCCTTTCCGCCGCTTGTGTTGGCTGGCGCGGCAGGTTGAACAGCCGGTTTCAAGTTGGCTTCAAACAATTTCAAGATGCGTTTGTATTCATCCGCCCAACTGGTCGGTTGAACGAAACCGTGGTCTTCGACAGGGTAAACGGCCAATTCCCAGTTTTCTTTTCGTAGTTCGATCAATCGCTGAGTCAGCCGCACCGAATCCTGGAAGTGAACGTTGATGTCCACCATTCCGTGACAGATCAGCAGCGCGCCTTTCAGGTTTTGCGCGAAGTAAATCGGCGAACTTCGTTTGTAACTTTCGGGATCGGATTGCGGATTGTTCAAAATGCTGGAGGTGTATCCGTGGTTGTAATGCGCCCAATCGGTCACTGGCCGCAACGCTGCGCCCGCCGCGAAAACGTCCGGTTCGGTGAACATCGCCATCAGCGTGATGAAGCCGCCATAACTGCCCCCATAAAGGCCGATGCGTTTCGGATCAACGCCGTGTTCCGCGACCAGCCATTTCGCCGCGTCAACGTGATCGCTTAAATCCTTGCCGCCCATGTGGCGATAGATTCCCGTGCGCCAGTCGCGTCCGTATCCGGCGGAACCTCGATAATCCACGTCCAGCACCAGATAGCCGCGTTCGACCAGCAAGTGATGAAACATGTATTCGCGAAAATAACTGCTCCACCATTTGTGAACGTTTTGCAGGTAGCCAGCTCCGTGAACAAAAAACACCGCCGGGCCGCCGCGCTTCCAGTTTGCGGGCTTGTACAACCGCGCAGGAACATCAGCTCCGTCGCGCGCTTTGAAGGTGACAATCGGCGGATCAATCCAGTTGTAGCTCAGCCATTCTTCGGTTGGCGAAGTCGTGATTTGTTTGATCTCGCTGGCCGCCGCGTTGGGTTTGTTCGGGGCAAGGTAAAGTTCCGGCGGTTTGTTGCTGTACGAACGAATGATTGCCAGCGTGGTTTCGTCCGGCGAAATCGTCACGTCGTTGTTTCCGGCCATCGAAGTCAGCCGCGTGCGTTCGCCGCCGCCAACCGGCATCGAATACAGATGCCGCTCGAATGGGCTGCCTTCGCTGGAAATGAAGAAGAACTTGGTTTTGTCCTTCGACAGTCGCACGTCGGAAACTTCAAACTTGCCGCTGGTTAATTGCTTCGCGGCATCATTATTTGGGCCTTCGACCGAAACTGTGTACAGATGCGCCCATCCGTCGCGTTCGGATTGGAAATAAACCGTCTTGTTGTCTGGCAACCAGCCCATCGCGAATGCGCCAGGGCCACCAACCCAGGCGTCGTCGTGCAATTGATCCAACACTTTGACTTTTGCCGTTGCCGGATCAATCGCCATCACCCAGCGATCTTTGTTGTCCGCCGAGCGAGCGAGCGCGGCGATGTTTTTGCCGTCTTCCGACCATTGCGTGTTGAAAATCTGAACGTCTCGATCTCGTTCTTTGGGTTGGTTCGGGCTTGATTGCGGCGAAGCCGGAACAGGTTCTTTCAAACCGTGCTCGACCCATTTGGATTCGCCAGTTTCCACGTTCAGCAGAACCAGTCGTGATTTGCCTTGAACATCGCCGACTTTGCTGCGCGCGGGGATGTCTTCGGTGTAAGCCGATTCGGTGATGTAATTCGGCACAATGGCGTTTTTTGATCCGCTGGCTGGTTGAATGACCGTTGCCAGCACAAACTTGCCATCGGGCGAAAGCGCCAGGTTGGAAACTGCTTGTCCGGCAGGCGGCGAAAACGGTTTGCGCTTTTCGCGGGCTTTCCGTTTGGCGTCCTGCTCTTCACGATTTTGGGCGCGTTCGCGTACAGCTTCGAGCAATTCGCGCTCTTCTTTTTTGATGAATTCCTGGCTGGAATTTACTGGCGGAGTTGGTGCGGATTGACCGGCAGCATTGCCGCCTCCACCGCCTTGGCGTTGCCCGCCTCCGAAACCTCCACCGCCGCCACCGCGTTGAACCGGCGCTGCAGGTTCGGGCGCACCTCCGCCAGTGCGGATGTCTGTCAGTTGGACCAGCGATCCACCATCAAGCGCCATTGAATACAGATTGTTTTGGCGAACGAACAGAATGCTTTTCTGGTCGGCAGTGAAGCGCGGGCTGTTTTCGCCTTCGGTTGTTGCGACAATCTGGCGGCGTTCATTCTTGGCGTGGTCGTAAACGAAAATGTCGCCGTCTTCGGCAAAAACACTCAGTTTTTTATCTTTCGACAATTCAGCCAGCGTCGGCGGAGCCAGTTTGGTTTCGTCTTCGGTCAGCTTTCGCAAGCCGCTGCCGTCGCGGTTGACCACGTATAAATCCATTTCCTTCAACCGAGGCTCACCCGCGCGCTTCCAGCGGAAATACACTCGCTGGCTATCCTGCGACCAATACACGCGCGAAGGTTCATACCCGACCAGATCATTGCCGCGCATGATGCTGTCCACTGTCAGTTCGAATTTCTTCGCCTGAGCTGACGAAGAATGAGAAAGAATCGGCGAAGGAATCAGCAGTGAAAGCAGACAAAGCGAGAGAGAGGCTCGCCGCCACAGCAGTTTGATCATGTGAATGAAACTCCGAAAATAGAGGTTGTAAAAATGGGCTCGATTACAGCAACAAATCACTTCTGACAGAGCTACATCAGTCCGCATCTTCCAGATTCCCGCAGATTCTTGAAGAACGACACTCTCTTTACTGTCTCAGCTTATACAAACCGGACCTTGCTTTCGCCGTCCACGACTTCGCCCAGAATGTAATACGGCTGGCGGGCGACGCTGAATTGGTCTTGCACAAATTGCAGGAATTGCGGACTGGTAATGACGACCATGCCGATGCCCATGTTGAACGTGCGCAGCATATCTTCGCGCGGAACGTTGCCAATCCGTTGTATCAGCTCATACACCGGCAACACGGGCCAGCTTCCTTCTTTGATGGCGACATCCACGTTGCGCGGCAAAATGCGCGGAATGTTTTCGACCAGACCTCCTCCAGTGATGTGGGCCAGGCCTTTGATGACGCCTTCGTGTTCGATCAGGCGTTGCAGCGAAGGTAGGTAGTTTTTGTGAGGTTTCAGCAACTCTTCGCCAACGGTGCAGCCGAGTTCGGGCACGTGCTGGTCAATCTGGTACCCACCGGCGTCAAACAGAATCTTGCGCGCCAGGCTGTAACCATTCGTATGCAATCCCACCGAAGGCAGGCCGATGACAACGTCGCCAGCGGTAATGCGGCTGCCGTTGATGACTTTCTTTTTGTCCACCACGCCGACGATGAAACCGGCGATGTCATATTCACCATCCTGATAAAATTCCGGCATTTCGGCGGTTTCGCCGCCTAGCAGAGCGCATTCGCCTTCGCGACACCCGCGGACCAAACCTTCAATCACTTTTTCAACCACGTCCGGATACAGTTTGCCGATGGCTATGTAATCCAAAAAAAACATGGGCCGTGCGCCTTGAACCAGAATATCGTTGATGCAATGCGCAACCAGATCGTATCCGACCGTGTTGTGAATGCCTGTGGCAAACGCGATTTTCAGCTTGGTGCCGACGCCGTCGCAGCTTGCGACCAGCACAGGTTCTCGGACGTCGTTGAACAGACCGCTGAACATGCCGCCGAAGCTGCCAATTTCTGACATGACGTTTTCGTTGAAAGTCGAACGCGCCAGCTTTTTGATGCGCGCAGTGGCCTGGTTGGCGGCGTCAATGTCAACGCCTGCGTCTTTATAAGTAATTGAGTTATTCATAGCTTGAAATTATCCGGTTGAGCGTTTTGTGTAAGTTCGCGTTGAAGTTCCGTAATTCGTTCGAGCGTTGATTCTTTCGCTTCCGCATCGAGCTGGAAGCTGACAATCAAATGATCTCCTGCTTTTGCATTCGGCGGCAAATAGCGAAGCGGCACATCAAAATGAACGCCGTCGTTTTCGCTGGCAACAATTACCGCTACCGACAGGCCATCCTCGATTTGGTCAATGAATGCTTTGAAGCAGGATAAATTTTTCGGGTCGTCAATCAATCTCTTCTTTTTTCGTGAAGCCTTTGGCGGTTGCCGAAGCTTTCTTCGGTTGCGTCAGCAATTCTTCCAGTTCGATTCCGCCTTGCCACAACGAAGCCATGCTGGTTTGTCGCTTCGTCGAAACCTGAAACGTATTGCCGTCGGAAATGATGGCGATTTCACCGCTCAGATCGGTTCGGTAAATCTGCACATTCGATTTTTTCAAACGATCAAGGGTTGGTTGTGACGGATGGCCATACCGGTTATTCGTTCCGCAAGAAATGATCGCGGCTTGCGGAGCAACAACGTTCAAAAAACTGTCGCTGGTCGCATAGCGCGATCCGTGATGGCCCACTTTCAAAATCTGAGCGCGAAGTGGCGTTTTCGCTTTGATCATTTCGGCTTCTGTTTCGGCTTCGGCATCGCCGGTAAACACCATTGCGAAGTTGCCGTACGTCAGTCGCAAGACCACCGAGTTCGCGTTTTCAACACTGCCGCCTTCGCGGACTTGCGTAATCCAACGGTCATTTCCGCGCGGGTTGAACGCTTCCAGTCGGACGCCGGAATCCAGGTCGAAAGTCTGGCCCTTGCCCGCTTTGATGTAATTGACCTTTCGCTCTTTCACCGCGCGCAACAGCTTTTCATATTCCGTGCTGGCGAACGACTGGCCGCTGTCCAACAATTGTTTGACGGTCAGCTTGCCAATGACCCGGCGCAAACCCGCAATGTGATCAGCGTGCGGATGTGTCGCGACCGCCAGATCAATTGTCCGTATGTTGCGTCGCTGTAAAACAGTTACTACGTCGTCCCCGGCCTGGGAGTTACCTGCATCAATCAAAACCGTTTTGCCGCCGGGCGAAACGACCAGCAGCCCGTCACCCTGGCCAACGTCCAGCGCAAAGACTTGCAACTGCCCTTTGGTTTCAAACGGCGTCGGGGTTGGGAGCGGTTCGATTTTGTATCGCCGCAGCCAATAAATAATTCCGGTGAAAATTGCCGCGACGATGATAACAGCCAGAAAAACTTTCAAAAATCGCATCATCAATCGGCGGCGATGGATTCGCGTTGGCGCGAAGTCATCACATTGACTCCCAGTTGAGTCGGATATTTGCCCGTGTAACAAGCGGTGCAGAATTTTGTGTTGCCTGCGTCGCCAACGGCATCCAGCATTCCTTGCATGCTCAAATACCCCAGCGAATCCGCTTCCAGAAATTGGCGAATGTCTTCGACAGAGTTTTGTGCGGCGATCAGTTCTTCATGCGTCGGAGTGTCCACGCCGTAATAACAAGGCGCGATGGTCGGTGGACAACTGATTCGCATGTGAACTTCGCGTGCGCCGGCTTCACGAACCATCTTGACGATCTTCTTGGAAGTCGTGCCGCGAACGATTGAATCATCAATCAGCACAACGCGCTTGCCTTCGATCAGATCGCGCACAGGATTGAGTTTAATCTTCACGCCGAAATGACGAATGCTGGAACGCGGTTCGATGAATGTGCGTCCGACGTAATGGTTTCGCATCAGCCCAAAACGGAACTTCAAGCCGGATTCAGCGGCAAAGCCAATTGCTGCGGCGACACCGGAATCCGGAATTGGGACGACAATGTCAGCGTCCGCCGGGTGTTCGCGCGCCAGGTGTCGCCCAAAAAGGTGACGGCTTTTGTTGACGCTGCGGCCAAACACCAGCGAATCAGGGCGCGAAAAATAAACGTGTTCGAACACGCAATGCGAAATCGGTTTGGACGCGAACGGACGCAAACTTCGCACTCCGCCAGCTTCAACGACAACCACTTCGCCGGGTTCGACATCGCGCAGGTATTTCGCGCCGATTAGATCGAACGCGCACGTTTCAGACGCAAACACCGTCGCGCCTTCCAGTTCACCCATACATAGCGGGCGAAACCCGCGCGGATCGCGCGCGGCAATCAGTTTGTCCGGCGTAACAAACAACATCGAAAACGCGCCTTCGTCATTTTTCAACGCTTCAACGATTGCTCCGACGACGTCGCCGGCGCGCGAACGGGCGATACGATGCAGCACAACTTCCGTGTCGGACGTTGAAGAGAAAATCGCGCCGTCGCTTTCCAGTTGCTGGCGGGCTTCCGTTGCGTCAGGCAAATTGCCGTTATGGCAAAGCGCGATTTGCCCGAAACTGCATTTGACGGAAAACGGTTGAGCTTCGTTCAAACTGACTTTGCCGGCGGTTGAATAGCGGACGTGACCAATGGCGGAACGTCCGGGCAATTGCGCAAGATTTTCTTCTTTGAAAATGTCGCTGACGTGCCCCATTCCACGTTCAGCGTGAAGCCGTTCGCCATTCGACGACACAATCCCAGCCGATTCCTGGCCGCGATGTTGCAATGCGTACAATCCCAGATAAGCAAGTTTGGCTGACTCTTCGTGGCCGTAAATGCCGAAGACGCCGCACTCTTCATGAAGTTTATCGAACATAATTCCTGTAATGAATGATTGAAATGATGAAAGCGTCAGCAAGTTAAGCTGCAGTATAAACAACCGGGCTGGTTGGCGAAAGGAAGGCGGCAGCGGCTATAATCGGCCATCAAATACAGGAAACTACAAAGCAACAGGACAAAGGGAGCGAGATGGCTACAAGAGAAGTAATGATCGAGATGGGATTTTCCTCGGCGCATGCGTTGCGCGGGTATCAAGGCAAGTGCGAAAACACGCACGGCCACAATTATCGCGTCGAAGTTTACGTGCGCGGCGAAAAGTTAAACCACATCGGATTGCTGATTGATTTCAAGGATTTGAAAGCCGCGACCAAAAAAGTCGTGGATTATCTGGATCACAAAAACATCAACGAATTACCGCCGTTCGACAAGGAATTAAATCCATCTGCCGAAGAGATGGCCGGGTTTTTCTTTCACGAAATCGCCCGGGACATCAACGACGACCGCGTGCAGGTTTACAAAGTTCGCGTTTGGGAAACTGACACCTGCGCAGCGACATATTCGGTTGATTGACCCAATCACGACCGTCAGGAAGTGGTTTTACAAGCAAGAAGGAGTAGAGCAATGACTGAATCGAAATTCGAAAATTTTCTGGACGAAATGGTGGATTCATTCTGGGCGTGTTTGCCCGAAGAAGCGGCTGATAATTTGGCGACCTTCAAAAAAGATGTGCTCAAAGGGTTTCGCAGTGCGGTGGATTCTTTCGTGGATACAGCCGTTGCCGAAACCGACCGCCACGTGGAAAACGCTCGCAAAATGCGTGAAGAATGGCGTGCAAACTGTGCCGCCGAAGCGTCTGATGACACACCGCCCAATCCCGCCGCAGCTTGATCGCGCTGAAGTTTTCCTCAACTGTTTCTACTGAACTTTTTTGAATGTCTGAATCTTACACACAGTTTGACTCTGCCATTGTCGGCGGCGGAGTGATCGGCTGCGCGATCGCCTGGCGACTGGCTCAAGCCGGAATGAAGGTCGTGGTCGTTGAACGCGGTGACATTGGCCGCGAGGCTTCACACGCCGCCGGAGGAATGCTGGTTCCTCTGGCCGAAGCCGATAACGCCGACGATCTGTTTCACCTTTGTGTCGCCAGCAGAGCGATGTACGCCGACTTTGCAAATGAATTGAGGTTGGCCAGCGGCCTTGATATTGAATACAGAACTGAAGGCACGCTTTATCTGTCGCTGACCGAACACGACGACGAAGAATTGGAACGGCGCTGGCAATGGCAACACGCCGCTGGGATGAATGTGAAGCGGCTGAACGCAGATTGTGCTCGCAAACTGGAGCCGCAGATTAATGGCAAGCTCCGTTGGGCGCTGAAATTCCCAGACGATCATCAAGTCAATAACCGGCTGATGGTGGAAGCGCTTCGCCTGTCCGCGCAAAACGCCGGCGTTGAGTTCCAGACGCTGACAGAGGTTGAACACCTGTTGATTGAAAGCTGCGCCGGACGAGAACATGTTGTGGGCATCAAAACTTCACGCGGCGAAATTCGCAGTAACAATGTCATCGTTGCCGCCGGAAGTTGGTCAAGTTTGCTGAAATCCGAAAGTGAGGTTCTGCTGCCAAATCTAAAGGTCGGACCCGTTCATGGCCAGATGGTTGCAGTTGAAATGCCCGCACCGCCAGTCAATCACATCATTTATTCCTGTCGAGCTTATGTGGTTCCGCGCTTGGGGGGATTTGTGATTGCGGGTTCAACCAGCGACAAATTCGGTTTTGAAAAGCGCGTGACGGCGGACGGAATGGCTTCGATCATCGAACGCGCCAAAGAAATCCTGCCCGGCTTCGGTAATCTGACAATCACGGAAATCTGGTCGGGGTTGCGTCCGCGTGCAGGGGACGGATTGCCTGTAATTGGCCCAGATGCTTCGGTTGCGGGACTGGTTTACGCCACAGGCCATTATCGCAACGGCATTTTACTGACTCCGATCACGGCCAAGGTTGTCAGCGAAATCATCTTGAAAGGCGAAACCAGCGTCCCTTTGTCGACATTTCGTCCTGCTCGGTTCAGCCCTGCGTGATGCGAATGCCTTCAGACCGACGGCTGAGCGCCTGGAACAATCCGACTAAAGTTTTTGCGTCGCGAATTTTTCCGTTGGCAATCATCGCAGCCAATTCTTCGCCGGTGAAGCCGCGAATCTCGTAAATGACTTCTCCGATATCCAGCGATTGTTCCCGTTGAGTCAGTTCGTGAGCAAAGAAGACGTGAATGATTTCATCGCTGCTGCCGGGCATTGCGTAACATTCACAAACTTTTTCCAGCCGAGCGGCTTCGTACCCGGTTTCTTCCAGCAATTCGCGAGCAGCGCACGCCGCCGGAGATTCAAGGGCAACCATACGGCCGCTTCCTTCCAGGCTTTCTTCTTCTCCAGCCAGAGTTCCCGCAGGCAATTCCCACAACGCTTCGTTGGCCGCATAACGGTACTGATGCATCAAGACAATTCGCCCATCTTCGAGAAAGGGAACCATGACGCAAATTCCGGGGTGCCGCAGTGTGGAGCGTGTGACGATGTCGCCGGTTGTGCGGTTGACGATGGTTTCGCGGTTGATTAACCAGCGAAGCTCGTCGCCATGTTTCGACTCGCGAATTTCGCGGAGTATGGTTTTCGTTTCCAGCCATTCAAATTGATTTTCTATGTTCATGTTTTTCTCTAAGGACAGGAATCAACGCACAGTCGCAAAGCAGCAAAGGGCGCAAAGAAGTTTTTGGGGGAGAGGCGATTTTGGCGCACTCAAAGGGTCATCTGAATAAAATCTTTGCGTCTTTGAACCTTCGCGCCCTTGCGTTGAAACTGAAAGTTTTCCGCTCAGCTTGACAGCGTCGGACGCGTTGGGCAGAATCCGCCCTCGTTTTTAGACAGGTTCTTTCTTTTTGGCAAACGAGTAGAGGCGCGGTTTTCAAAAGTAGCTCATCCGAGAGTGCGAAGATTCAACGACGATGAGCGAAAGGGAGAAACCGCCGAAGCCGATGCGACGCTTCGATTGTCGCATCCGGTTGGCTGTCAGGGCTAAATCCCTGAGGCTGTCATCGCAACTGCGGTGAAGTGCTCTCGGCAACCGTCGTCATTTTTATATCGCGCCGAATTTTGCGTCGCGCTCCAAAGATCACGGGTTAGCAGGCACTGTCACTGCTAACCCGTTTTTAGTTTTTCAAGCAAGGAGTCTTTTAGGAGCACAGCAATGATTGTTATGAAATTCGGCGGCACGTCTGTGGAAAGCGACGTCGCAATTCGCCGCCTCATCTCCATCGTCAAAACTCAAATTCATCGTCAACCCATCGTCGCCGTTTCCGCGATGGGCAAAACCACCAATGGATTGTTGGACGCTTCGCGATTGGCTGCGACAGGCGATTTGGCCGCCGCGCGCGCGAAACTGGAAACCATCGCCGAACACCATTTCAAAACCGCCGACCAATTGGCGCTGCCCGAAGAAAAAAGTTTGTTGCGTTTGGCGCTGGCCAACCGATTTGACGGCATTCGCGCAACGCTGGAAGAAATCCAGCAGGCGGGCGAAGTCACGCCGCGCCTTTCCGATGCGATTTCCGCCAACGGAGAATTGCTGTCTTCGACCATTGTTGCCGCCGCGTTTCGCGCTGAAGGCATTAAAGGCGTTTGGGTGGATGTGCGTCCGTTGATGCGCACCAATGACGATTTCACCCGCGCCGCGATTCAATTTGACGAAGCCAATCCGAAATTGAAAGAAGGCTTTACCGCCGCGTTGGCCAACGGCGGATTGCCCGTCACGCAAGGCTTCATTGGTTCAACGGCGGAAAACATTACGACCACCATCGGACGAGGTGGTTCGGATTATTCAGCGGCGATCATCGGCGCAGCGCTCGATGCCGAAGAAATTCAAATCTGGACGGACGTGGATGGCATTTTGACGACAGACCCGCGCATTGTTGCCGAAGCCGCCAAAGTCAAAACCATTTCGTTTGCCGAGGCATCAGAGTTGGCGTATTTCGGCGCGAAGGTGCTGCATCCCAGCACGTTGTTGCCCGCAATGGCCAAGGAAATTCCCGTGCGCGTGTGCAATTCGCGCAATCCTTCCAACGAAGGCACTGCTATCGTTCGTAACGCTCCGCCGTCCAACGCGCCGGTCAAAGCCATCGCGTTCAAACGCGGCATCACGGTTGTGAACGTGGCTTCAGACAGAATGTTGATGGCGTACGGGTTTTTGGCGCGACTGTTCGATGTGTTTGCTGCGCATCAAACGTCTGTGGATATGGTGGCAACTTCGGAAGTCAGCGTTTCGGTGACGTTGGATGATACGCGCCATCTGGAACAGCTTGTTGCCGATTTGCAGCAGTTTGGCGACGTAACCGTCGAACGCGATCAGGCGCTGATTTGTCTGGTTGGCGAAACTCTGAAATTCACGCCGGGAGTGGCATCGCGCATTTTTTCGAGCATCAAAGACGTCAACGTTTCGATGATTTCCCACGGCGCTTCGGCGATCAACGTCAGCTTTATTGTCGCGGACAACGATGTCGAACGTGCCGTCAAAGCGCTGCACACGGAATTTTTCAGCGAGCTGGACGCTGCGACTTTTGAAGTGGTGGCTGCGGCGCGCGCGGGGGCGTAAGGGACAACGATGAACATTGCAATTGTCGGATACGGCAAGATGGGGAAAATCATCGAACGCATTGCGCAGGAGCGCGGGCATTCCATCGTTGCGCGCTTCGACGTGGACAACAACGTCAACGGCGAGGGATTGACGACGGAAAGCCTGGCGGGCGTGGATGCCGCGATTGAATTTTCCACGCCCGAAGCCGCGCTGGACAACATTCGCCGTCTGGTCAGTTTGCGCGTTCCGACGGTGATTGGAACGACAGGCTGGTACGATCAACTTGATGACGTTCGACAGCTGGTTGAATCCAACGGCGCGGCACTGGTGTGGGGAGCGAATTTTTCCATCGGTGTGAACTTGTTTTTCAAACTCGTGCAGGATGCTTCGGCATTGTTTGCACAGTACAATCAATACGACCCGTATTTGCTCGAATTCCATCACAAGTTCAAAAAAGATGCTCCATCAGGAACAGCGCTGATCACAGCGCGAGCGATGCGCGAAGCCTACGGCGACCGCACGCCCCAGGCAGTGGCCGTGCGCGCGGGACACATTCCGGGCACACACGAAGTCGGATTCGATTCCGAAGCCGACACCATTACGCTGACGCACACCGCGCGCAACCGCGAAGGATTCGCCGCCGGAGCCGTGCTGGCTGCGGAACGCATCGTCGGCAAACAAGGACTGTATGAATTCCCAGAGCTGCTTTTCGCAGCCGAATAAGGAGAAGCAATGGCAAATTTGAATCAACTGAAAGGCTGCGGGACGGCAATGATCACTCCGTTTCGTCGCGATGAATCCATTGACGAAGCCGCGTTTCGGCGCTTCGTCGAATTTCAGATCAGTGGCGGCGTGGACTTTTTGGTCGCGTGTGGCACGACTGGCGAAAGCGTCACGATGACCGAAGATGAACAGGCTCGCGTCGTTGAACTGACCATTGAATATGCGGCCGGTCGAGTTCCCGTTGTGGCTGGCGCGGGCGGATACAACACGCGCGAAGTCATTGAGAAAGTTCAGCGGTACGAAACTCTTGGCGTAGATGCGATTCTGTCGGTGACGCCGTATTACAACAAACCTATGCAGGAAGGTTTGTACCAGCATTACAAGGCGATTGCGTCAGCGACTTCGCTGCCCATCATTTTGTACAGCGTGCAGGGAAGAACCGGAGTCAATCTGGAGCCTGCAACCGTGGCGCGCCTGGCCGAAATCGACAATATCGTGGCGATCAAAGAAGCTTCTGCCAACATTTCGCAAATTGCCGAAATCGCCTCGTTGGTCAGCGAGGATTTCAAGATTTTCGCGGGCGATGACAGCGTTGTGTTGCCAGTGGCGGCGCTCGGCGGAGTCGGTGTGATTTCCGTCGCGTCAAACCTGTTGCCGCGTTTGGTTGCGGATCTTTGCCACGCCAGCGTCGAAGGCCGTTTGGACGAAGCGCGCAAACTGAATCGCCAGCTTACGCCAATCTTTAAGGCGATGTTTATTGAAAGCAATCCGATTCCGGTGAAAGCCGCGCTGGCGATGACGGGGATGATTGAGGAAGTATACCGATTGCCGCTGACGCAAATTGGCCAAGCCAATCGTGTGAAACTGGAACAGATTCTTTCGGAAGCTGGTGTGCTCGGGAAAGCCGCGAAGGCGTGAGTCAGTGGCACCGGTTGAGAAACCTGCGCCGGATTTTTACCAAACAATTCGTGTATTTGTGGGATTCAGAGCAGGCTGAAAAGCTTGCTCTACTTGTTTGCAGACAAAAATAGCGGCTTCGGAAACCCGAAGCCGCCAATTCAGTCAAGGAGTGAAAGTGAGATGGAGGCGCAAAAATTATGATTGCAGTTCTTTCCCAGGCTTAAAACGAATTGTTTTGCCTTCAGGGATTGCTACTTGAGTGCCTGTGCGCGGATTGCGACCAATGCCACGTTTACGAGGTTTGACGACGAATACGCCGAAACCTCGAAGTTCAATGCGCTCACCACGTCGCATGGCGTCCTTCATAGCTTCAAAGAGAGCTTCCACCGCAGTTTCAGCTTTCATTTTTGAAACACCGGTTTTCTCAGAGACGTTGTTGATGATGTCTAGCTTGATCACTCTGGCTCTCCTTCAAGCTCGAAACGATTCTTTGATTAACAAAATTGAGATGCGTTCGTAAAAACCGGGCGCATTATAGGAACGGCCAGAAGTGGTGTCAAGCTGTTGATTTTGCGAGCCGGAAGCACATAAACCAATGAAAACGATATGCTTGACGCTCATGCTGACGGTCAACTAGAATTTCCAATCGCTTACATAATGCTGACCATATCTGATGTCACTAACCTTGAGGTAAAACGCAAAAAGCCATGAACGCCTTCAATAAAGCACTAACTAAAATTTTTGGCTCTGCCAATGAACGGTTGCTGAAAAAGCTTTGGCCGGTTGTCGTCCAAATCAACTCGCTGGAACCGGAAATCAAGCAGTTGTCAGACGAAGAACTGCGTGGAAAGACCGAAGAATTCAGAACACGGTTGGCCGAACGGCTGGAAGGTTCGACCGAATTAGAAGCTGCAGCGCGCAAGCAGCTTGAACAGGAAGCTCTGGATGAAATCCTGCCGGAAGCGTTTGCCTGTGTGCGAGAAGCTTCATTGCGGTCTACTGGAATGCGGCATTTCGATGTGCAGTTGATCGGCGGAATGGTTTTGCACAGCGGACGCATCGCCGAAATGCGCACCGGCGAAGGAAAGACGCTGGTTGCTACTTTGGCGGTGTATCTGAATGCATTGTTGGGCAAAGGCGTTCACGTCATCACGGTCAACGATTATCTGGCCAGACGCGACGCGGATTGGATGGGCAAGATTTACAAGTTTCTCGGCATGACCGTTGGCGTGATTCAAAACGATTTGGACGATTTCGAACGACAAGAAGCCTACAAATGCGACATCACGTACGGAACCAATAATGAATTTGGCTTCGATTACCTGCGCGACAACATGAAGTTCGAAATTTCGACTTGTGTGCAGCGCGGTCATTATTACGCCATCGTGGACGAAGTGGACTCCATTCTGATTGACGAAGCGCGAACGCCGTTGATTATCTCCGGCGCGTCGGACGATTCGACCAGCAAGTATTACGAAGCTAATGAAGTCATTCCAAAATTGACTCCCGAAGTCGACTATCAGGTTGACGAAAAGCAACATCGCGCCATCTTGACTGAATCAGGCATTGAGAAGGCCGAGCGCATGCTTGGTTACGGCAACCTGTTCGATCCGTCAAACATGGAAATGCTGCATTGTTTGAATCAAGCGCTGGTTGCTCACACCCTGTACACACTCGACAAGCAGTACATCGTTCGCGATGGCGAAGTCGTGATTGTTGATGAGTTCACGGGACGCATCATGACCGGAAGACGCTGGTCGGACGGATTGCACCAAGCCGTTGAAGCCAAGGAAGGTGTGAAGATTGAACGCGAAACGCAGACTTTGGCGACGATCACGCTGCAAAATTATTTCCGCATGTACCAGAAGCTGGGCGGCATGACCGGTACGGCTGAAACGGAAGCTGCCGAATTCGCCAAGATTTATGATCTGGAAGTTGCTTCGATTCCGACGCATCGCGCGATGGTTCGTATAGACAATTCCGATGTGATTTACCGGACTCTCGATGAAAAATGGGAAGCGGTGGTCGAGGAAATCAAACAGCTTCATGAAAAAGGCCAGCCGGTATTGGTCGGAACGGTTTCGGTTGAAAACTCTGAGCTGATTTCGCATCAGCTTAAACGCGCCGGAGTCAAACATAACGTGCTGAACGCCAAACCGGAAAATGCCGGGCGCGAAGCCGAAATCGTTGCTCAGGCCGGACGAAAAGGCGCGGTCACGATTGCCACGAACATGGCCGGTCGCGGAACTGATATTTTGCTTGGTGGCAACACGGAATTTTTGGCGAAAGAGCTTCTGAAAAAACAGGAGATCAATCCGGACGAAGCCACACCGGAGCAATTGGAAGAAGCGGCTCGTAAAGTGAAACCTTCCATTGAGGCTGAACACGAAGAGGTAAAAAGACTGGGCGGGTTGCACATTCTGGGCACCGAACGTCATGAATCCCGCCGCATTGACAATCAGCTGCGCGGACGCGCCGGTCGTCAGGGCGACCCAGGTTCGTCGCGATTTTATCTGTCGCTGGAAGACGACCTGATGCGGATTTTCGCTGGGGATCGCGTCAAGGCAATCATGCAACGGTTGGGCATGGAACACGGCGTTGCCATCGAATCCAAGATGGTCAGCAAACGCATCGAATCAGCCCAGAAAAACGTTGAAGATCACAACTTCACCATCCGCAAACATTTGTTGGAATACGACGATGTGATGAACAAGCAGCGTTCGACGATTTATTCGCTGCGTCGTCAGTTGCTGGAACAAACCGATCAGCGCGAAGAAATCCAGACCATGGCGGAAGCCGTTCTGGATATGTTGATGGATGATTACCTGAGTCTGGATGTCATGCCGGATGAATGGGATTTCAAAACGTTCAAAGTTCAGCTTGAATTTCAGATTGGGCTGGACATCGAAGAAGCAGGAATTGACCTGGAAGCTTTGGAACGCGACGAAATCAGAAATCGGGTCTGGCAGAAACTTCAGGAAATGTACGCCGAAAAAGAATCTCAAGTCGGCGCTGAAGCCATGCGCTATTACGAGCGCATCATTCGGTTGAACATCGTTGACGTGCAATGGAAAGATCACTTGCTGGCAATTGACCATTTGAAAGAATGGATCAATCAAGTCGGCTATGCTCAGAAAGATCCGCTGGTTGAGTACAAGAAACAGTCTTTTGAAATGTTCGAAGAAATGCTGGATCGCATTGATATGGATACGGTCCGCGCGCTTTACCATTTGCAGGTTTCGGTTGAGCAGCCGCCCGAAGAACGAATTCAGCGCCGCCCGCGACGCGGTCAGGTGACTTTCACGAAAGCCAATGCGACTGCCTCAATGGCGGGGGACGAAGACGGCAAGCCGCGCACAGTGGTCAACACCATGCCCAAAGTTGGCCGTAACGATCCGTGTTTTTGTGGCTCAGGCAAGAAGTTCAAGAAGTGCCATGGCATCGAGGTGTAATCCATCGCCGCAAAAAAAGCTAAAAAGGGGAGAGGCTATTGATAGCCTCTCCCCTTTTTAGCTTAATCTTGGCGAAAGCCGAATTTATCGCTCCGGCACATTGGTTCGGAAGCGGCCTTGTTCGTCATACAATCGCTGGTAAATCCGCGCGTTGCGGTAAACGCCTTGCACGTACAAACGTGTTTCGCTCAAGGGAATGGCTTCCACCCACTCTTCGATTTCCTGGTTGGGCGATTCTCTGACCCAGCGACGGACGCGCGTTTCGCCACCATTGTAAGCAGCGGCTACATACTCAAAACGTCCGAATTCGTTTTGTAATTGCTTCACATACGCCACGCCAAGTTGAATGTTCAAGTTTGGATTGAACAGGTCATTCGGCGTAATGCTGCCAATGTTGTTGGAGCGGGCAACGGCTTTGGCAGTTGACGGCAGCAGTTGCATCAGGCCGAGCGCGTTGGCGCGGCTTTTGGCCATCGGGTTGAATACTGTTTCCTGGCGAATCAGCCCGGCAATTTGATATGGGTCAAGGTTGTGGCGTTTGGCCTCTTCCTTGATGTTCGGCCACCACTTCAACGGGTAGAACACATCCCAGATTTCGCGCGACATTTCTTCGGGCAGCGCCTGACCGTAATCGGGGAATGAGCGTTTCAGTGTGTTGATTGCAGCGACGTTTTCACCTTGAGCGCGGAAGATTTGCGCAATTCGCAAGTTGACCAGCGGCGAATTCGGTGCGGTTTCGCGCGCGGATTCCAGTTCCGCCAGCGCTTGCTGATTTAACGCAATTTGCATCAACTGCTCGGCTTTGCGAACTCGTTCAAAACCATTTGGCCTGATGGATTCCTGTGGAAGCCGGATTGTCTGAAGCCCTTCGATGGCTCGACGGAGCATCAAATCCGAATCGAGGTTTCCCGGACGAATTCCTTCGCGCTTCAACCGGTCGATGCGCCGCTCGGCATTCAGGCCAAACCATCCCGCGCCGTAACGTTTGAGCATTCCCTGATAAATCGTCATTGCCCGGCTTTTATCGCCGATACGCTCGGAATCCACCGCGCCCCAGAAAGCGGCTTTGCCACGGTTTTCAGTGATGCTGCCATAATTGGCCAGATGTTCGGTCAGCAAGCGCGAGGCATTGGCGTAATCCTTTGCTTCGTGTGCGCGCCACGCCAGCCAAAAATGCGCATCGTCGGCTTTATCGTATTGCGGAAACTGCCGAATCAGTTGTGTGTAAAACAGAGCGGCTTGGTCGTCCCGATTTCGCTTTTCGTTAAAATGGCCAATCGCATATAGCAATTCGGCAACGCGTTCACTGGACGGCGAAGCCTTGCGAAGGGAAACCAAAGTTTGAACAGCCGCCGCGTCGGTTTTCAACGCCAGTTGCGCCAGTCCCAGATAACACAACGCATCTGCCGCCATTTTTGGAGTGCGCGCTCGAACCTTCGTCAATGCGTCGGCAGATTGTTTGAACGAATCGGCTTTGTAATAGCTGATGCCCGCCAGAAGCCAAATGTCGTCGCTTGCCGCGTTCGGAAATTGCCGAGCGATCTGTTCATACGCAGTTGCCGCCAACGCGTACAGCCGAGCGTCGTAAAGTTTGTCTGCGCGGCGGCGAAGCATGGAAATATCGCCCGCAGCAGTCGAACCGCCAAGCGCCGCCAATCGTTCGCCAATCGTTTCTGCTTCCTGGGATTGCGGCGCATCGAAATAGAGCTTGCGCAACGTCAGAACCGCTTCGTTTTTACGGCCAAGCTTTTCCAGGCCATCGGCCCGCAGCTTCAAGGCTGTGCCGTCATCTTTTTCAGCCAACATCTCTACCGTATCAATTGCAGTTTGATAATCGCTGCGAGCCATTGCCGAGCTGGCGGCTTGCAAAACGGCTTCGCGCGCCAATAGAGACGTCGGATAGGTCTGCGCCAGATGACGAAGCTCACGTTCTGTGTCTTCATTGCGTCCTGTTCCGGCGATGGCCTGGCTGCGGAACAAGGCAACGTAATCCCCAAGAAACGTCAGTTGCGCCAGGTTCGGGTCACTGAGCAAGCTGATTGCCGCCGGATAATCTTTTGCCTGCAAACGAAGATACCCGCGCAACAATCGCGCTAATGCGCCAGATTCCGTGCCAGCCATCGAAGTTTCGACCTTTTGCAATTCCGCATCGGAATTCGACGCGACAGCCGTGCGGAGTTGGGCGCCGCCGCTACGAATTTGCGCCACAATGATCTTGTCAGGCGCATTCAGCAGGAATGCCAGAATCAAAATCTGTGTCAGAAATTTGCTGCGGTGTGGCAGAGAAAAAAAATCGGGGAAGCCCTTCATTACGTGTACTCCTTTGAAATGCTTCAGCCAAAAGGGGCGGCGTTCAGGCGAAATCTGGGCGAGACGAGGGGTGTCGGTAAAACGAAAATGAGAGATGGAGTGAAGAAAAGAGACTGAGTCGTTTCACTCACACTCTCCCTTCTTCACTCCATTCCTTCATCTCTTTTATCTTTTCAAATTACGATCCGATCACCACCGGACCGGGGCAATTCGCCCCCAATTTGGCGGCGTCTCCTTCAGCCAGAGTTTGCACCAATTCATCATAAAAGTAATCAAACTTGGTGGCGACAGCCGGTGAAACGCGCTTGTCGTAAACCTTGCGGCTGCGATCAATTTCGTCTTTCAAGCGTTGGTACAGGTCAAAGCTGCGGCGACCTTCGTTGACCTTTGCTGCGTTGTAAAGCTTGATTTCCGACACCAGCAATCTTGCAAATCGCCGTGCGTCATTATGAGCGCGCTGTTCCGTTTCGCTGGTGGGAATCGGAACGGACGGCACAGGCTGAGCCGGGCGCGGAGGCTCAACCACTGGCGAGGTAAAGGCCGGTGGTTCAATTGCCGGAGCCTCTACGGCTGGCGCGGCTGGAGTTGGCAGATCATTCTGTGGTTGCGACGAAAGGAAAATCGGCGGCGGCGGCGGCGGCGGTGGAATGACCGGTTCAAAAATTCGTTGATCGAACGTCGGCGTTGCCGCTTCAGTCACATGAACTTCGACTGGTTCTGCAGCTTGCTCGAGGTCAGCCGATTCGATGTCGGGTTCGGTTTTGGCGGAATGCAGATCGGCTGCTGGCGATTCCACCAACTCTTCACCGTCTGGTGGTGGCAACTCTTCGGTGATCCTTTTGGGGGCAGCCATTTCAAAGGCTTCATCTGCCGCTTTGGGCGCTGACGTTGCTTCCGCCACTGCTGCCGGAGGCTCTGGCTCGGGTTCAGGGACTGGTGAAGTTGCGGGCGCAGGAGCGACCTCCGATGCTTTCTCCGGCGCGGGCGCCGCGGCTGCAGTGGAGGATGAGATCGTTGTGCTCAATTGAGCCGGGGTTGCACTGGGTTTGGGCGGCTCTACGCCGCGCCGCGAAGGCAGCAACTCGATGCCCATGCTTGCCACATGCATCAACATTTCCAGCGCGGTGCCAGCAATAGCGTTTTCAGATTGAGTGCCTGAATCGGCATAAAGAATTGCCGCAGCTTTTCCGCGAACAACCAACGGAATGGCCAACGCGGTTTCAGGGGCTGGCGAACCGTAAAGCCCCAATACTGCGGAATTTTCGCCGGGCGATGACGAGCGTGCGCTTGCGGTATTAAACGTCGTCAGCGCTTCTCGCAACAAGGTTGGATTCTGCGTCGAAACCGAAAGCAATCGGACAGTTTCATCGTTCAAACCATTGTCAAAACCACTGGCTTTCCAACCGACGGCTTCGTTTCCTTTGACAACGAAGAAAACAATTCGCGGCGCAAACTGTGACGCGCGGCGAACCAGAGTGGCTAACGTGTCGGATTGGGTGCGTTGTGCATCAATGTCTTCGATTGAAGATTTGAGGTTGTCAAAACTCGACGCTTGCGATGCTGCTGATTGTGTCGACGAAACAGCAAGCGTCAGTGCTTTGCGGCTGGCTTCCAACTGTTCTCGCAAATCCTCGACTTGAGCTTCAGCTTGTCGGCGAGCGACGGCTGACGCTTCGGCGCAGGCCAGTTCCAGCCGTTTTTGAAACTCTTCTTCGCTGGCTTGTTGGGCGGTGGACTCCCACTCAGCGCGAGCGGCCGCCAGCCGGGATTCGAACTCCTGTTCTGCTTTGGCTGTGGAATCGTTGAACCATTCTTTGACGAAATCCAACAGCCCGGCGGATTCCGTTTCCGTGGCGACAGGTTGCGCTTGTTCAGTTAGCTTGGAGTTGATTTCGCCGATGGTTGATTGCAGGCGTTCAATCTCAGATTTAAGCGATCCGACGCGCTGATTGAAAAATTCGTTTGCGCGAGCCAGAAGCTGCGATTCCCATCCTGATGCATCTTGTTGATTCGATGAAATATTATTCTCTTCAGACACTGTGCTACCTCCGCTTTACAACGGGCGCTAATGAACGGGCAATGTATCGGTTTGCAGCGTTTGCTGCGTGAATGTCGGGTATGAATTGATCAGCTTTGGGAAGCTGACGATTCCACTTGGGTCGCTTTGCATCCTTGCCCTGGCCTGAGGCGAGCGCATAACAATCATTCAACAACTCTCTGTCAGTAATTTTTCCTGCCACGATGGGGGCAATGACATTTTCGCGTGGCCAGATGCAAGTTGCTTGCAAAGGCAACTAATTATCTTTTCTCACCTATGCCTTGTCAATTTATCATTTCTGGATTCTTGCAGTTGCAGGCAAAATCAACATATCGCTTCAACCCTGATCCGTGGGAATTAATCCGAATTGCTACTTTAGCGGCCGGGCAAGGTTGGCAAACCAAGTTTTGCCAAAATGAGATAGGTTGACTAAAATTCGCCAGTCGTTGCTTGTCGGCAGCGGCGCTGCACTCCAGCGATCAATTGCATTCACTTTTCATCACTCATGAAATCCATCGGGAAGAAAAACGAACGACGCCTCGCGCTTCGTTCACACCAAGCAATAGGGAGACTTATGGAAAAGCAAGGCTTAGTTTCGCGTAGAACAATTATCAAAGGCGCGGCAGTGACTGCCGCTGCTTCAACGTTCACCATTGTCAAAGCGGAATCCGTTCGCGGCACCTCGGCCAACTCAATGGTCGAAATCGGCTGGGTCGGCAACGGCGGCCAGGGAACCCGTGACGCACAGTTACTGGAGCAAACCAAAGAAGCCAAGATCGTTGCCGTCGGCGATTATTTCAAAGGCCAAGCCGACAAGGCTGCGGCCAAATTCAGCGTGGACGCCAAACGCATTCACGTCGGAATTGACGCTTACAAAGAAGTCATCGGCTCCAAAGTGGACGCCGTGTTGTTGACCACGCCTCCTGGATTCCGTCCAGAACATTTCAAGGCTGCCGTTGCTGCCAAAAAACACGTGTACGCTGAAAAACCTCTGGCCGTTGACGTCCCAGGTTGTCACACCGTGATGGAAGCAGGCGACAAAGCCAAAATGCAAAACTTGACGGTTGTTGTCGGCTTGCAGCGCCGCTATTCCAAAGCTTACCGCGCAGCCAAAGCGCTGTTCGATCAAGGTGCGATGGGCCAAGCCGTGATGGCGCATTCGGCCTGGGATCAAGCCAGAATCTGGGGCGAACGCCGTGGCAAACGTGCTGATTGGAAATCGCAGTTAGATTTTGAAATCCAGCACTGGTACTTCTTCAAATGGCTGTGCGGCGATCACATTGTCGAACAGAACATTCACAACATTGACGTCATCAACTGGTTCATGAATGACCATCCGGTGCGCGCCGCAGGCATCAGTGCTGTCTTTGACAAACGAGATGGGCTGGGCGACATCCACGACCATTTTGCTGTCAATTACGAATACGCCAACGGAGTTCTTTCGTCGAACACTTGCGTGCAGGTGGACGGAGTCGTCGGCGACGTGTCCGAAACCATTCGTGGCACGAAAGGCACGTTCACGACCACGGCAGGCAAAGGCGGAACGGGCGGCGTTCGCATCGAAGCCTTGTCCACTCGCAAAGATCCGAATCCTGCGCCGATTTACAAATACGAAGGCAACGACGACAAGCACTACGATCAAGAAGCCGCGACCTTCGTCGCCAGCGTTCTGGGCAAGGGCACAGGCGAAGACAAATATCGCAACGACACCAAGTACGGCGTCGAAAGCACCTTCACCGCCATCCTGGGACGCGAATCCGCATATCGCAAAACGACTCTGGGCTGGAATGAATTGTGGAATGAAACCAAAAAGCTGACGTTCAAACCTGAATCGAAAGCTTAGTTTGGAACAGAACCGCGACTCAGAGTAAGCGAGTTTTCAACAAAGAGCGCAAGTGGCCTCACTGGCTTCTTGCGCTCTTTTTTCGTAAAGCGATAATGCGTTCATCCATGAAAATTCTGACCGCCCAACAAATGCGAGAGCTTGACCGGCTGACCGTCGAACGCTGCGGCATTCCTTACGCAACGTTGATGGAAACGGCTGGCAGTCGTGTGGTCGAAGCAATCATTGAAAATTACGGCCCGGTTGCCGACAAATCCTTTGCAGTTTTTTGCGGCAAAGGAAACAACGGTGGCGACGGGGCTGTAATTGCACGGTTGTTGTGGATGCGGGGCGCTCCGTTGGTGGATGTTTACTTGTTTGGCAGCATTGAAGAAACAACTGGTGACGCGCGCGCGAACTTTGAAATCATCAAGAAGATTTCTGAAGAAGAGCAAGCGCAAGCCCGGTTTTACCCCTGTTTGGTTTTTCACGAAGTTACTAACGAAGAGGACGCAAATATTTACGATGGCGCTGACGTGGTTGTTGACGCGCTATTCGGCACCGGATTGTCTAGGCCAGTTGAAGGTCTTCTTGCCAAGGCGATAGAGGCAGTCAATTTCTATGAAGGTACAGCTAGCGTTGTATCGGTAGATATTCCTTCGGGCTTGTCTTCGGATGTCGGGCAGTTTATCGGTCCCCACGTTTTGTCCAATCTGACGGTTTCTTTTACTGCTCCGAAGATTGGCAATCTGCTTTCACCAGCCGCCGAAGCCAATGGCAAGCTTGTTATCGCTTCCATCGGTACGCCGGACTGGTTGATCGAAGAAGTCGGCTCGCAGCTTGAACTTGTCGAAGAAGAGCAAGTCAAAACCTGGCTAAACGATTCGAGCCGTACTTCATACGCGCACAAAAATGCTGTCGGCGATGTGCTGTTAATTGCCGGTTCGCGTGGAAAGACGGGCGCGGCGGCTTTGGCTTCGGAAAGTGTGTTGCGCGCCGGAGCCGGATTGGTCACGGTGGCGACGGCAAAGTCAGCGCAAACCTTGTTGGTCACGCAAACCAAACCCGAAGTGATGACCGAGGCTCTGGCGGAAACCTTTGATGGCGCGATTGCCGAGGAAGCCATCGAACACGCGTTGCGGTTGGCGGAAAAGAAAACTGTCATCGCTGTCGGCCCCGGCTTGAACTCCACCGAAGAAAGCGCCCGAGCCTTTGTCCGTGGGCTGGTCGAACGCCGAACGGTTCCAATGGTGATTGACGCCGATGGATTGAACGCGCTGGCTCCCTGGCCGAATGGTCTGAAAGGTTCTGACGAATTGCCGATCATCATCACGCCGCATCCGGGAGAGATGGCTCGGCTGACTGGAAAAACGAACGCCGACGTGCAAGCTGACCGCATTGGCATCGCGCGCGAATTCGCCACGCAGCATCACGTCATAGTCGTGCTGAAAGGCAGCCGAAGTTTGATCGCCGCGCCGGATGGAAACGTGTGCGTCAACCCGACCGGCAACGCGGGAATGGCAACGGCGGGTTCGGGCGATGTGTTAACCGGATTGATTGTGGGATTGCTGGCGCAATCGCCAACGGATGCACTTGGAGCCACCATCGCCGGAGTATATCTGCACGGAGTTGCTGGCGACGTTGCCGCTGAAAAACTGGGGATGCGTTCGATGATCGCATCGGACATCATCGCCAATCTGAGCGACGCCATTTTGCGAATCGGCGGAGAAGAGGAGAAAGGGCGGCATTTGGCGATCAGCCGCCTATGACCGAGAATGATGGCTCCTGGAACTTTCATCACACATTCCGCCGAAGAAACCTTTGAGTTGGCTTACAGCATCGGCGAAGCGATTCACGTGCCGGCAGTTTTTCTGCTCCAGGGAGATTTAGGCGCGGGGAAAACTGTCTTTGCCAAAGGCATCGCTGCCGGATTGGACATTGACCCGGCCGAAGTTAGTAGCCCGACCTTCACGCTAATCAATCAGTATGAAGGGCGAGAAGGCCAGGTGCGGCTTTATCATCTTGATCTATATCGGCTGGAAAGCAGCGGCAAAAGGAGCCAAGACGAATTGTTTGAGCTTGGGTTGGAAGAGATGCTCAGCGAGCCGAATGCGGTTGTGTTGATTGAATGGCCGGAACGGTTGGGCGCGATTGCGATTCCGAAATCGTGCCGGGTTGAGATTCGTGACTTGGGAGACGACCGAAGACAGATCGTGATTGAACAGTTTTGAAGCGATGACACTCTATGAGCGAAATACCAAAAACACTTGAACCACAAAGTCCACCGCAAATTGCCGCGTCATTGCGCTTGAGCGAAGCTAAATTGGCAGGCATTTTGGCTTCGGCGATGGACGCGATTATTACGGTGGATGAAGATCAGCGGATTGTTCTGTTCAATGCCGCAGCTGAAAAAATGTTTCGCTGCCAGCCGTCCGAAGCTTTGGGGCTGAATCTGGACCGCTTTATCCCGGAACGGTTTCGGCCAACTCATCGCGAGCATGTGCGTGTATTCGGCCAAACCAACACCACCCAACGCTCAATGGGGAAACTTCGCCAGCTATACGGGTTGCGCACCGATGGCGAAGAGTTTCCGATTGAAGCCACAATCTCTCAAATTGAAGAAGATGGAAATAGATTGTTCACCGTTATCATTCGCGACATTTCAGAAAAGAAGCGGCTGGAATCTCAATTTTTGCGCGCTCAGCGAATGGAAAGCATTGGCACGCTGGCTGGCGGGATTGCTCACGATTTGAACAATGTGCTTTCGCCGATTTTGACCGCAGTGGAGCTGTTGCAGATGCGCTTCACGGATGAAAGCAGTCAGCGGCTGCTGAACATTTTGCGGACCAACGCCATTCGCGGCAGCGAAATGATTCGCCAGGTTCTATCTTTCGCGCGCGGCGTTGAAGGCGAATACATTACGCTTCAACCCAGGCCTTTGATCAAAGAAATCATCAAAATCCTGACTGACACATTGCCCAAGAACATCGAAATTGAGCAAGCAATCGCGTCGGATTTGTGGAATGTCAGAGGAGACGCAACGCAGCTTCACCAGGTGTTGATGAATCTTTGTGTCAATGCGCGCGATGCCATGCCACTCGGCGGCAAATTACGAATTGAAGCCGAAAATATAGAAATTGACGAACACTATGCGCGGATGAACGTTGAAGCCAAACCCGGCAGATATGTTCGCGTCACCGTTGTGGATACTGGCATCGGTATTCCCGAACAAAACCTGAGCAAGATTTTCGATCCGTTTTTCACCACCAAAGAACAAGGGCAGGGAACGGGGCTGGGATTATCCACCGTAGCAGGAATCGTGCGCAGCCATAACGGCTTCGTCAATGTGTATAGCGAGGAAGGCAAAGGCGCTCAATTCAAAATTTACTTGCCAGCTAGTGATGGTTCCCAAACGCAACAAGTGCAAACTGTCCGGCCCGATTTGCCTCTGGGCAACAGCGAATTGATTTTGATCGTTGACGACGAAAGCGCGATTCGCGACATTGCCAAGGAGACGTTGCAGGCGTTCGGCTATCGCGTGATTACGGCAAGCGACGGCGCGGAAGCCGTGGCACTGTTTGCCGCGCGCAAAGATGAAGTACGTTGCGTGATTACAGACATGCTGATGCCGTATATGGATGGTCCGGCGACGATTCGGGCACTGCATAAACTCGATTCGTCGGTGAAGATCATCGCCACCAGCGGGTTGAAAACCAACGGCAAGACCGCTGAAGCGGCGCAACTCGGCGTCAGAACGTTTCTGCAAAAACCTTATACAGCGGAAAAACTTTTGAAGACGTTGGCTTTGGTGTTAAAGGGAGATTAGTGGAATTGAAAGCGGTTCTGACTCACGAACCGCTTTCAATTCTCAATTGTCCGTCGGCGGAAATTTCGATGTGTTCGCCGGTTTTTACCGTGGCGAAATCTTCATCTGTAAGCGCAATCACGGGCAGCGGTCGCTGATACATTTCATCCGCCACAATCGAAGCCAGCGCAAAAAATCGATCCACGCAACTAACCACAATCGCCGCCGGAGCGTTCCCGTTGCGAATCGCTTCCAACAGCACAGCCGTCGTCGTGCTTGACCCGCGTGAAGCCGGAACCACCAAAATTTTACCCTTGGCATTTTGACCGGAAAGTGGATGACGGCGATCAATGATTTCGCCGGTCCATTGATCGTAACCGCCCCAAAAACTCAGCGGTTCGTCGGTCTTCAACGCCGAACCTTTTGCGGCTCCGGCGACCAAAGGTTTGCCCTCAATTATTCTTGCCATAACGATTCATCTCGAATAACGCAGCCTTCAACTGCCGACTGCACGCAATCTTCCAGGCGGCCAAACATGACTTGAGTGCTTAACAACCCTGGCGAGTAATAAGCGTACTTCGCCGAATTGGTCATCAGCGTTTTGATTTCCGGGTGCAGCATTGGCGTCGTCAAAATGCAGGTGTCCACAGTGATCTTTCCGCCGAATTCGCGCAGCGGTTCTATGTATCCGGCTTGTTCGGCCAGATTGTTCATCAACCGGCTGGACGTGACCAGAAACTGAACGTCCGAATGGCGGCGTTTGCCAACCAACAACGGAGCCAGCTTTTTGAACTCAGCCAGTGAAAAATGCGGACTGCCCAGCACTACCATATCCAGCTTTGCTCCGTCGGCTGTGGTCAGTTCGCGCCGAGCCTGACGAAGATCATCCATCGTGACGGTGACGGTTTGCTGAGGCTGTTTATTCTGAAACGCCGCTTCGGTTGTTGGGGCTTCAGGCGTGATTCCGACCAGATGCATCAACGCGACTGCTCCCGAAGACGCCACCGCCGCGCACAATGCTTTCAGTTGATCTTCGGCGGGCGCGACTTCGATGCCTTCGACAACCGGGATTCGTTCCTGAGCCACTCTGCCAATCAAATGGCCGAGCACAGGGTAAAACGAATCGTCTTCCTGAATGCGGCGCGGCACGTCAACCAATCGAAACAACACCTGCCCGGCTCGATTTTCCGTCAGGTGCAGACCGATGGCGGGAACTCGGCCTGTGATGGCGGCGCAAACGTCCATCAAGTCAGGATACCTTTCCGACCGAGCGCCAATCACCGAATTGGCAAAGGCAATGGCGTTCGATTCTCCCCACGCGATTTGCTCGCCGAATTTCGGGCGAAACGCGGTTTGATACGGCGCGCAAGTCCACGTCGCTTCGGTTCCCATGCTTTGGTAGGCGATCATTTGCCGATGCGCTTTCTGGGCATATTCCGGCGGCGTAGCCCAGTCCCGCCAGCCGTGTTCATCCACGCCGCTGACGTTCAACGAACTTGGAACCGCGACTTTGGCTCCGTGACTGGCCAGCCGTTCGGCGAATTCCATCGTCGCGTCGCCCTGGAAAACGGTGCTGTCAATGTGCGCGCCGACAATGTCCATCAGCGTTTCGGCTCCACTGACATTGGCCATGCGGACGATGACAGACATCGCCAGACGATTTGCTTCGCCGCGTTCGCCTGCAAGCTGAGCGCGATCTTCTTCGGTAAGTTTCAGGCTCATTTCTTTAACCCAGTGTCGGTAGCCCGCGCGTAAGCAAGGGCTTTCCATCAAGACCTAGCCCTTCCTTACGGTCGGGCTACTGATACTGTTAGCTTTTCTTTTCCGCCAGAGCCGACCGCAACATCATCACCGCCGTGTAAACGACGACTACAACCACCAGCCAGCGCACATAATACAGTGGCAACGATTTGACCAGGAACGCAGCAATCAGCACTGCCGGAATTCCGCCCAATGCCAAACCCAACGCCGAGCGCAGATGAAAACTGCCTTCGCGCACAAACCGCGCGCTGCCAACCGGCATCAGGAACGCGCACGAACCCATCATAATCGGAAAAGCCGCAGTCGGATTCATTCCCAACAAGCTGATCATAATCAGGCAAGGGCCATACAGCCCGATACCCAGCGACATCAGCGCGCCCAGCGCGAAATTGCCCGCAATGCCCAGCAACAGTTTGACGCCGGTCAGATCAAAGGCTGTTCCCCCAGCCGCTTTCTTGTCGAAGATTGCTTGCAAAGTCAGCGCGGCGGCGACCAGCAACGCAATGCCCATGCCGATTTGAATGTTGCGGCGCGGCCATTTCGAAACCACACCCGCGCCAAGCCACGTGCCAAGAACCGCCGCGACAATCAGCAACAGCAGGGTTATCGGTTCGACTTCGACAATGGTGATGAAGATGAATGCCTGCGTAATCGTCGGCAGCGTGTGTCCAACGTTCAGCGTTCCGGGAATCAATTCGTCGGGGACAAGCTTTTTCAGTTTGAAGATCGCTGTCGTTGGTGCGAACGATCCAATGCCCAGCGTGTCGAAGAAGTTCGTGACGAAGCCGATCGCGGTTTGCAGCACCGTAGGAGGAGCCGATTCGTCCTTCTTTCGCTTGATCGCCGCAGCCAGTGTGACGACGAAAAACACCGTAAAACCAACCAGCGCGAGTATGAGGATAGTTTTGATTGTCATGGGTGTCGTAGCTTCCTGAAATGAAATTGGGTTAGAGAACTGAGCAATCAGTTCAAGACAAACTACTTTACCGCAGAGGCGCAGAGAACACGGAGGTTACGCAGAGATTTCCGAGATAGCCTCTGCGCCGCCTCGGCATTCTCTGCGCCTCTGCGGTTGAAAACTTAGGCTTTAATGCTTTTCAGACTTGAAAGATTTTCGAGACGGTCGCGGAATCCAGATTGCCGCCCGTGATGACGTTGACGACGTTTTGACCAGCCAACCGTTCGCGCAGTTTGATTGTCGCTGCCGTCGCCGCCGCGCCTGCGCCTTCGACCAGATTGTGAGTTGTGCGCCACAGCAATCGAATCGCGTCGCGGATTTCGTCGTCGCTGACCAGCACAATTTCATTCACACCGTTCAAGATAATTTCCAGCGCGAATTCCGAAGGCGCTCGCGTCGCCACGCCGTCGGCAAAAGTGTCAGCGGTTTCCGTGTTGACGACTTTGCCCGCTTTCCACGACAGGTAATAGCTCGGAGCGGTTTCGGCCTGAACGCCGTAAATTTTCGTCTTCGGCGACAGAGCGCGAAACGCTGTGATGACGCCGCACAAACCGCTGCCCATTCCAATGGGAACGAAAACGGCGTCAGCTTGCTCACCGCGTTCGGCCAGAGCTTCGATAATTTCCAGCGCGTAAGTGCCAACGCCATTCAACAAATGCGGTTCGTTTGATGAATGAATGAAACGAAGGTTTTCAGCTTCGGCCAGCCGGGCGACTTCAACGCGAGCTTCATCAAAATCGCGCCCGTACTCCACCAACCGAGCGCCGTAAGCTTTCATCGCTTCGTTCTTTTCCGGGTTGTTGCCGAACGGCACGACGATGGTTGCCGGGATGGAATGAAGCCGGGCGGCGAGAGCAACCGATTGCCCATGATTTCCTCGCGTGGCGGTGATGACTCCGCTGTGCGTCGCTGCTGCCGCGAAGTGGTGCATGAAATTTAGCCCACCGCGAACTTTGAAAGCTCCGGTGGGCAGATGATTTTCGTGCTTCAGGAAAACACGCGCGCCAAGCTCCGCGTCGAGCAGCGGATACTCCATCGTCGGCGTAG
>DAOMFR010000002.1:12333-35417 GCA_035429885.1 Blastocatellia bacterium | reverse complement strand
GGTTTCCAGCCATCGGGCAAATCGCCGCAATCTTCGCGCAGGTGTTGCCATTGGTTCGGACGAATGGTCGCCAGCAGTTCTTTGCGCGATTTGGTTTTCATCGGCTTGCCGACATAAATCTTGCCCATCTTTTCCATCCAGCTTTCAGGCAGTGCGCTGGCGAAATTCAGCAGCGGCCAAGTGAAGTTCGGTCCGTTGATTTTGCGGAGCTTCCACGCCCACAACGCCAATGCGCCTGTGCGCCAGGCCAGCGGCCCCCACCAACTGTACAAACCTGGGCGCAGGTTCAGCTTCCAGCACTTCATCAACAACTGCCATTGCAGCGGGCTCAACTTGCGAGTTTCCGAAACTCCTTGTTTGTCTTGCATGCGTGTGTCGTGCAGCGGTGTGAAGATCGAAGGAACCAGAAAGGCGAACAATCCGCGCCGTTCCATTTCGTAAACCAGATCAAGCGTCGCCATCACGTCTTCGTCGGTTTCTTCAGGCGCGCCGACAATCAAGGTCATGACCGGGAACCAGTTGTTGCGGTTCAGCACGGCCAAACCTTCCAGCACTACGCTCGGCCAGTCTTCGACGGAAAAGGGAATGCCTTTGCTGGGCATCATCTTTTTGCCCAAACGCACCGAGCCAGTTTCCAAACCGATCAGCGGCGATAGAGCTTTTTTCTGCGGATGGTTGCTCAGGTAAGGCAGGTGAATCGGGCTTTTCGGCAGCAGCAGTTCCGACAGCTTTTCGATCATGATTGGATCCACGACCGCCGGAGCAATGGTCGAATGGCTCAAGACGTGCTGTTCGACGCCGGGCGTGTTGACGACCGAAGAGTACAAATCCAGCAAGGCTTCGCGGTTGGGGAAGTAAAACGGCGTGTCGGTGTGAACCTGTCCCCAGATGAACATGTCTTCGGTGGCCAGACTGATTTGCTTGTTGCCTTCGCGGACGTTGGCATGAACGGCGTGCATGATTTTCTCTTTCGGGAAATCAAGCTGCGGGTTCAGGTCGGGCACGCAGAATTGGCAGCGGCGCCCGCAGCCAGTGGTCATTTCGACGACGCCAAAGGTCGTGCGTTTGTCGGGAACCAACATCGCTTCGCGTTCTTTGGGATGGCCGACTTCGACTTCGCGCGGCAGTTCTTCGCCGTTGATGGCTTTGTGAAACAGCGCCATCGTGTCCACGGATTCGCTGCGGCCTTCGACGACGCAATCAATGCCTAACTCTTCAAACGAATTGGTTTGCGTGATCTGCCAGCCGCCGCTACCTCCGACGATGACTTTGAAGTTTTTACGAAAAGGATTGGTTTTGATCTTTTCAAACATCAACCGCGAGTAATGCGAATTGATCGGCATTTTCGACGAACCAAAAATCGAAGTGTACACACCGGCGGCAAAGGTCACGCCCAGCGGATTGTGAGTTGAAACGGCGATGACCCGCGTGTTCGGGCCGACGAATTTTTCCAGGTCGTCCGGGTAACAGCAGGCGATGTCTTCTGGTTTGAACTCGCGCAACAGCGAAGCTTCGACCAAACGAACTCCGGCGGGCATATAACGCGCGGAACCGTCTTCGTTGTATTCGACTTCGCGCCAGTGAGGATATTTCCTGGTCATCACGCCTTCCATCCAGATTGGCATTGAAGCCATTCCCATCTGAATAAAGTAGCCGGCGTGGTCAATGGTTTCGGTCAGCGGAGCGGTCAGAACAATCAACTTTCCTCCGTCTGCAGGCGCGGTGGGATTCGAGCCATTGCTGCCATTAGTTGCTGTTCCATTGGAAGCTGAATGATGTCCGTTGGGGTTTGAAGGCATAAACATTCTCCTGATAAAGCTACGGTTGGGGCAATTCCAAATCTCAGATTTCAAATTCGAGATTTGAAATTAACGTCAGTGCTTATCCTAAAAATCAGATAGTGCTTGATTGAAGTTTCCAACTTAGGAATATGGAGTTTATCGCAAAAGCTCCGATTCGGGTAATGTCGGGCGATCCACTAAAAGTAAAAAAATCAGTTGCTGAAAACTGGCAACTGATTCATTGGGGCTTGGTTTTCGCGCCAGGTTTAATCAGCGACTTCGCGGTTTCCAATACCGTCGCCCAAGCCGCAGCTTGCGGATCAACAATGTTGAAGTGGTCGGCGTTTTTCACCAAGATCAATTCAACGTCGCTGTCTTTTTTCTTTTGGGACGCGGCAATGTAATCAGTGGCCATCGCTGGCGGAATGATAGTGTCGGTTTCGCCTTGAATGATCTTCTGTTTGACACCGAGCGGTAGCAGATTTATCGGCGAAACTTGATCGTAAATTGCGGCTTTGTCTTTGGCTTCTCCGCCAGTGAACTGAATGACTTCTTTGTCGCAAGCCGTGCCTGTTCGACGAAGATCCGTAATTCCGGCCAGGGAAACCACGCCTTGCAACTTCAACGGATTGGCGGAATAAAGCGGATTGTCTTTTTTGAATTGCGGACGAGCGCCCAGCAATAACGCCAGATGGCCTCCGGCAGAATGACCGATGGCGATCACTTGATTCAGGTCGAGCGAATGCTTGTCGGCAATTTCGCGCAAATAATCCGCTGCTTTTGCCACGTCTTCAAACGTTCCAGGCCAGCCTCCGCCGGGATTGCCTACGCGACGGTATTCGATGTTCCAGGTGGCGAATCCTGCTTCGGTCAACGCCGCGCTTGCGTGTCCCATATAGCCCAAACCGTATTGAGCCATCCAGCATCCGCCGTGAATGACAATTGCGACGGGATGTTTGCCCGGGGTTTTGGGCACGCGCAAATCGCCATATTGAAATTCGTTGCTGCCGTAAGCAATGCGTTGATCGGCTGCCGGAGCAGGACGAATCAGAATGCTACGCGAATTTTGGCTTTGAGTTTTGGCTGCGCTGACAAAGGCAATCAGAGTCAGGGCGGCGGTGATAATTATGGCGCAGAGTTTCTTTTGATTGAGCATTGCAGTTGACGTTTGCGTCAGCGCCGCGACCGGTAGGGAGCGAGTCTTCATGCTGCGCTCCCTACCGGTCGCGGTACTGACTGGTTTGTTATTTGCCAAACAGAGATTTCAGTTTTGCCGAAAGCTTGGATGAGAACATTGCCCCGACGATGCGCGAAAACCAGCGTTCCGTCGTTGCATTGTACGGGTACCACATCACTTCGGATTTGAGGCCAAACCGATCGGTAACGATGACTTGCTGGTTGCAGAATCGGCGGATGCCTTCTGCGCCGTGACGCTTGCCGATGCCGCTTTCTTTCAAGCCACCTGATGGAGCATCGGTCACGCCGAACCCGGCGATCACGTCGTTGACGCAGGTGATGCCGGCTTCGACTCGCGCGGCCAATCGTTCGCCTTTGGCTTTGTCACGAGTCCAGACACTGGCGTTCAATCCGTACACTGTGTCGTTGGCCAGTCGCAGAGCTTCGTCGGCGTTTTTAACGCGCATAATTGGAAGAACGGGGCCAAAGGTTTCTTCGGTCATGACTTTCATCGAATGATCTACGTTGCTCAGCACTGTCGGCTGATAAAACCTGCCGGGGAGTCTTTCGTCCAATTGGCCGCCAGTCAATATCTGCGCTCCACGTTCACGGGCATCTGCGACGTGAGCTTCGACGGTTTCAATCTGTTTGGGAAAGGTCATTGCCCCGATATCAACGCGGTTGTCGGTTGCAGCTTCGTTGGCATCAATGCCTTGACGCAAATGACGAGTCTTTTCAACAACGCGGCGCGTGAATTCGTCGGCGATGGCGTCTTCGACATAAACGCGCTCGACGGAAATGCAAACCTGGCCGGAGTTGGTGAACGCTCCCCAAACGGCGGCGTTGGCTGCGCGTTCGATGTCGGCGTCGCGTAACACGATCATTGGGTCCTTGCCGCCAAGCTCCAGGCTGACGGGGATCAATCTCCGCGCCGCGCGTTCGGCGACGGCTTTGCCGGTGCGAATGCTGCCGGTGAAGGAAATCATGTCGGCTTCATCTACCAACGCGACGCCGGTTTCTCCGTATCCGTTGACGACCTGCAAAATCTCTGGTGGCAATCCGGCAGCAGTGAAAGCCTGCTGCATTAACTCGGTTCCACGCTGGGCAATCAACGGAGTCCATTCCGAAGGTTTAAGGACGACGGCGTTGCCAGCCATCAGTGCCGGAATCGCTTCGCCAATGGTCAGAATCAGCGGGAAGTTCCAGGGAGTAATCATCCCGATCACGCCGCGCGGGTTGTAAATCGTTGTGACTTTTTTGTTTTTCAGCAGGTGCGGACTGACGCGTTGAGGTTTCAAAAATCGTCGCCCTTGTTTGGCGTAAAACGTAATCACGTCACAGACGTAGGTAATTTCGATCAGGGCTTCCAGTCGAGGTTTGCCGTTTTCTCGGCAAATCAACTGAATCAATTCCTCCTGATGTTGGAGGAATAAATCACGTGCTGACAGCAGCACATTGGCTCGCTGCTTCAAGTTCAATGCCGACCAGGTGCGAAAGGCTTCACGCGCGCGCGCGACGAAGGCGTGAACTTCAAACGGCGAATTGACTGGAACGTCACCGAGTTTTTCCAGCGTTGCGGGGCTATGAACTTCTATGGTTGGACGGGGTTCTTGCACCATTCGTTGTGCCATCTTGCACCTCTGATTTTGGGGTTTCCTACTTCTTGCTGGTTTTCTTGACAGGTTTTGCCTCTGGTTTAGGAGCGCTGCCCGTATCTAAATCGCTTGGCGCGGGATAGCCTTTGCCCGCCAACGCGGCGATTTCAATGACGATTACTTTCTGACTTTTTAGATCTTTGGCCATCTGTTGACGTATTTCGTTGGCTTTCTGCTCCGAATTTGCGGTGGAACGGGTAAACAGACCTAGCGCAGCCTCTGTCTTTGCACGTTCCTCTTCGCTCAGATCATTCGTGGTCACACCATACGTCGCCAACAGTGTTTCCAGATTCGCCTGAACGTTTGTGCCGCGATCATACACGTCGCGGTAAATGTGCAGCTTGCCGCCTTCGACCATCATCGTCTCATATCGCAATTCGACAGGCACGGAATCTTTCAGCTTCACCACTTTGGTTTCTTTGCGATTCAGTGCGCGCTTGGCGATTTCTTCATCGGTTACTTGAGCGCCACCGATTTGGGCGAGCACTTTGGCAAAACTTTGCACTTGTTTGTCGGTCATGCCTACGCAACCGTGCGAAGCGAAACCACCGATCTTGGCTGGTTGTTTTCCGCCGTGAATCAGCGATGGCAATCCAATGGGAATTTTGATGACTCCAAGCGGATTGAGTTTTTCTCCGGCACCGACCTTCTCGCCGACTTTCACTTTGGAAGAAGCTTCTACCCACGGCTCATCCGGCGCAGTCCAGGTTGGATTGAAAATGATCTGGCTCGCTTTGCGCATACCGGTTGGCAAGGGGAATTCCGGGTACCCGATGCCGACTAAATAGGATTTGATGATCTGGCCATTTTCGAAAATGTCCATGCGATGTGCAGGCGCGTTCACCACAATGCGCGTATCCGACGGCGCTGAAAACGGAGCGCTGGGCGAAATCGCCGTCTTGGCTGAATTCGCGGCCGCAGAGGGCGCCGGCGAAGCGCTGACGCCTGAAGGAACATCCATTGGAGATAGCGTAGGCAGTGGCAAGGCCTGTTCGGTGACAGCAACTGTCTCCGCATCGCTGTTGGCTATTTTTTGCCAGCGACCAATCACAAATTCTGCAAACTGCCGCGCTTTGTCAGCTCCGATGACTGCGGAAATCTTTGTCGCGGCTTTTTCGCCTGCCGCCGTTGTAGAAGTAATGTCGGAATCCGCATCTCTTTCTTGCAGGCTGGTTGTTTCTGCGCGAGCGACCTGTCGCAATTGAGCAACCTGTTCGTCGGTCAATTGCAGGCTAGTTTTCAAGGCTTCCGCGAGCTTCAGATCCACAAAAAACAACGCATCCAGCATCGGCAAAGTGATCGGCAATTCGTTGATGACCACACTCGGGGTTGGGGAAGGAGAAGGAGTTGTTGTTGGAACTGGTGTCGCACTTTGCCTGTTCGCAAAATCGCGTTTGCCTTCCAAGATTAGAGTTTTGGCCACCCACGCGCCGCCAGCCAAAATCCCCAGAAAAAACAGCGTCAGAAACAACTTCTTCATAATCTGAATACCTTCCTTGTTGGTCGATAATGCCTTACTGGGGGGCGCGTAACAATGGATAGGGATTAAGGTTCAAGCCGCTCCAATAACGTTTGGGGTCCGTGATGCTCCAAATGGCGAAGTGCAAATGCGTATTGCCCGCGACGGCATTTCCGGTGTCTCCGACGTAACCGATCACCTCGCCCTGTTTTGCTACGCGGCCTTCGGTCAACCCATCCGCATATCGTTCCAGGTGAGCGTAATACAAAACCAGCTTTTCGTCTGTGCTCAGTTGGTAAATCGTGATTCCCCCGCGTTCGTTGGTTAACAGTTTGATGATTTTGCCGTCTGCAGCCGCCAGCACTGACGCATTGCGTGGCGCAATGATGTCAATCGCGTTGTGGGCGCGGCCTTCGGAACGAGATTCCGTGTAGGTGTCGCGCAATTGATTCGCTTTGATTCCGGAAACCGGAATGATCAACCGAAACGAAGGTGGAAGTGTTGGTTCCGGTTCGTCCTGGGGAGGCGCTTCTGCGCCAGTCGTTGGCGATGACGTTGATGGTGTGGATTGGCTGGAAGGGGAAGGGCGCGGTTCAGCCAAGGCGACGGCAGTTGTGGGTGAAGTTGCTGCCTGATTCCAGCGATGCCCGCACCGCGCGCATTGAATCCAAATGACGACCGAAAAAGCGAGGTCAGCGGAAGCAAGAAAGAATGTAAGTAAAAAGATGAAGCGCGGCCAAAATACTTTGAGCCGCGTCCAAAGCAACGAAATGCGATTCCACGTTTGCCGTTGTTCAGTCATTGATCTACTTCACGCTGCGAAATCAAACCGGAAAAATTGAGACAGGATTTACAAGATTGACAAGATGAACACGAGGATCGAACTATCCTGTAAATCGCGTCAATCCTGTCTATTTTCTTTCTGTCTCAGTGTTGCTTGTTCCGATTTAGAAACCAGAAACGTCAGAGGATGTTTGAAAATAGGAACTGAACTTGGGGGATTCGATGAAAGGCAAAGAGCGCGGATCGGATCAAGGCCGTCCGCGCCGTTGTTCAAATATATCCAGACTGGGTAAGCATAACTCAAGCTGCCTTGGCGACGATGTTAAAGTTGACAGTAATTTCGTTTTTGACTTTGACGGTGCCGCCCGCTGCAGAAAACGGTTTGATGCTGAAATCCGTTTGGCGAAGCAGGTATTTGCCTTCTGCGCGAAGCTGTTTGGCGTTGATGGTTAGTGAAACCGGGATCGCGATTCGTTTGGTGACGCCGTGCAAGGTCAAATCTCCGTTCAACGTAAAGCTGTAATTTTCGCCGCCGGTTGATTTCAGATCCGTGACGGATGCAGATTTGAACACAACTTTGGGATACTTGGCCGATTCCAGCACTTCGTTGTGCATGGAGTTTTGAATTTTCTTTTTGTCGTCTTCGCTCGGTTTGGTGTCGAGCACGACCAACGAAGTGGCATCCACGTCCAGTTCCAGCGAACCTCCGCCAGCGCCGGATTCGGGCACGACAATTTTGCCGCTGAAGGATTTGACGCCGATTTGATGATCGTGTGCAAAGCCGCTGAGCAAGCCGGCTTTCGGCACAAACACCCAAAAACTGCTTTCGCCCGAAACGATGGTGTAGGTGCGAGCTTTGGTTTGCGGTTTGGCTGTGACAGCCAACAACGTCATACAGGCAATCAGAACGATTATTCGTCGAATCATAACTTCTCCTTCTTTACTGCATTTTGGCGACGATGTTGAAGATTACTTTTAACTCGTCGCCGATTTTGATCAGGCCCAATCCTTTTTCAAAAGGCTTCAGGCCGAAATCCGTTTGTTTGATCGTTTCTTCGCCGGTGGCTCGCAATTCGTTGTTGGTAATTGTCGCGTTGACGGGGAAGCTGACCCGTTTGGTCGTTCCATGAACGCTCAGGTCTCCGTTCAACATGAAACTACGCTTGTCGCCGTCGCGCTGAACATTGCTGACCGAAACCGAAGTGAATTTGATCGTGGGGAATTTGTCGGCTTCCAGCACTTGATTGCGCAACGCCGCGTGAAATTCTTTGCGCTCGAAATCGCCCATTGTCGCGTCCACGTTGGTCAGCATTTTCGGATCAGTTTCAAACTGGACGGTCATTTTGGTTTCTTCCGTTGGCAATTCGATTTTGCCGTTGAAGCTTTTTGCCAGCACTCGATGCGTCGGATAGCGGCGGCTGATCATTCCTTCCTGGGTCAGTATCAGGGCAATTTCACTGGCTGTTGCGTCGATGGCGAACACGCGCGGCGGTTGCGATTTGGCTTTTTGACGCTGGGCTGAGACTGGTGACGCTGCCAGCAGCAAGCAACAAATGATTGCCCCGGAAATGCGATGCCTGTTCACCGCAGAGACGCAGAGAACGCTGAGCTTTCGCAGAGATAAAACGGGAGCGAATAGTTTTCTGCCAGACTTTTTGCGTCGCCTCTGCGCTTTTTGCGAATCTGCGGTGAAAGATGCCTGTGACGCTTTTTCACTTTGCGATTGCGGCCAAAACATATTCGCCTCCTACGTGGTTAGCTTCGATAACCGGCCTGGTCAATCGGTTCGACGACGACCGCCGTGCCATACGCCAGCACTTCGGTCACGCCGCCCATCACTTCGTTGGCGTCGTACCGAGCGCCGATGATTCCGTTCGCTCCGACTTCCGAAGCGTGTTGAATCATGATCTCGAACGCTTCGCCGCGCGCTTTCTCGCAAAGCTGGGTGAACAGCGAAATGTTGCCGCCCACCAGCGTTTGCAAGCTGCCGCCAATCGTTCCAAAGACTGAACGGGATCGAACCGTAATCCCGCGCACGACGCCCAAATTTCGGACGATGCGAAAGCCGGGCAATTCAAAAGCCGTTGTGACCATGTGATGCGCCACGGAATAACGCGGCGCGGTGACTTGGTACGGTGGTTGGGGGACAGGAGCGTTTTCCATGTTCAATTCCTCGTTGGGGTTAAGAAAAGAGAGCGCCTTGCGCAGTGTTCTTGGCCTCGGCGTCGTATTCCGGCGGAGTCCACAGGTAATTCTCGATTTTGCAGCGGCCTTTATCGTTGAATACGATGCCTTCGGATTCCAGCAAGCGTTGTTGCAGATCTGGCGGCGTCGTCATTCCGGCGGTGGAACAAGCGCCTTGCGAGTTGATGACGCGATGCCAAGGGATGTTGCGTTCGTCTTTGGGCGTTGCGTACATCAGATTGCCGATGGCTCGCGCGTCATAGCCTGCGCCCAGCACGCGAGCGACCAGGCCGTAACTCATCACTCGACCGGGCGGAATTCGCATAACGAGTTCGTAGGCTCGATTACGAAAGCTTTCTTCGTCGCGCGGTCGGTTCGGAGCGGCGCTGCTGATGATTCGTTTGTCAGTTTTACCTGCCATCGTTTTTTGAAGCTTCGTTGATTGATTTGCCACCATTCACGCCATTCGGCAACGGCGCGGTCGCGTTCTGCCTGCGGAGCCGCAGGCTGGAAATTCAGTCAGGTGCTGGTTGCATCGCGCAGAGCCATTTCAGCCAGAAAGCGCGTTTGCAAATTGTCGCTGGAAAGCAGTTCGATCAATTCCGGTATTGGCCGTTGCTCAAAACGCTGGCGCGCCAATCTGAATTCTGTAACGTTCATTGTTTATACGCCGTGATCCTCAATCGACGGTAATCGGCGAACCAATTGCCATCTTTGAACTGCCGGTCGCGTAGCGCCGTTTTTACTTGGGCAAATACGGCGCTCGATTCTTCCTCGCTGAACCCGCTCAGCAATTCGCGGCGAAACATCTTGATCCAGTTTTCCAATCCGTCTTCGCCGCCTTCCAGCTTTGTTGGGCGGTCAAACAGCCAGGCGTTGACGACTTCGATGCTGTGTTTTTCCAACAGCGAAGAATACTCGCCAATGCCGGGAAAATAGTTCGTCGCTTTGACTTCGCGTCCGTGAAGTTGACGAATAGTCTGTTCCAACGCCGTGGCAATTCCTGCGATGTTGCCTTTGCCGCCCATTTCAATCACGAATCGCCCGCCGGGCTTCAGAGCCTGTGACATGCAGATGACGGCTTGTTCGGCTCGCTCAACCCAGTGCAACGCCGCGTTGGAGAAAATGGCGTCGAACGGTTCGGGGAAGGAAAAGTCTGAAGCGTCAGCGACAAGAAAGTTGATCGCCGGATACGCGGCTTGAGCGGTGGCAATCATTTCCGGCGAACTGTCCAGGCCTGTGACTTCGGCTCCAGCGTTGGCAATCTGTTGGGTCAAATGGCCGGAGCCGCAGCCAACGTCCAAGATTCGCTCGTTCGGTTTGGCATCGAGCAAGGAAAGCAAGTCTTCGCCGTATTTGGTGACGAAGGAATGCTTTTGATCGTAAAGGTTCGTGTCCCACTTCATGGCTTTGAATCACTACCGCGCGTAAGCAAGCGGCTGCTCGCCAAGATTGCCGCTTGCTTACACGCGAAACCGCCTCGCTTAGCCAAACAGCGCAGGGCATTCGCAACCTGCAATGCGCAGATAGGTATACAACTGACCGCGATGATGGATTTCGTGTTCCAACGTCAGGTTTAACAAAACGCTGCGCGGCATGGCTTTGTCCGGGCCGAACGGAGCGACTGTTTCCGCCAACTCTTCAGGAGTAAACGCCTTGGCGGTCGCGATTGCTTCTTCGTGGGTTTTGTCGAAAGCGGCGATCAGTTCGGCGGTGTCTTTGATTTTCGGCGGCGCTTCTTTCGGAAAGACGCCGGTCTTTGCGGCAATAACCAATCCGGCTTCGGCAATCCAAAGGTGGTTCATCAACTCGCCCAGAGTCATGGCTGAATCGGCTGGCTTCCAATCGTATTTGTCGTTGGGAGCGGCGGCCATGATTTTGGTGGTTTGTTTGTGAATACGACGCCAGTTGCTGACAAGAGAGTCCATGTTAGCGGCCATAAAAACTTCCTTTTGGTTAAGAGCCTGAAATTCAAGCTTGGTTAAGGGATCGCAGCACGACTCGCGCCGGGCTGCCGTCGCCGTCTTTGATTTTCAACGGCAAACAGAGCAATTCGTAATCGCCGGGAGCTACGTCTCGCAAAGCCAGACCTTCGACAATGATGACGTTCGCGCCCAGCAAAACCAGATGAGTCGCCGGTTCGTCGAAGTTGAATTTTTCGACCGACAAATAATCAATGCCAACCAGCTGCACACCAAGTTCGACCAATCGTTGGGCGGCATCCGGTTCGATGTACACGAAATCTTCGTGGAAGATTTTCGACTCAGGCCAAAAATCAGAATTGCGGGTTTTGAACAACACTCGGGTCGCGCCGTTCAGATCGCAGCGATTCAGCACGGCGGCGTCAATCGCCGGAACGTCGCCAACATCAACAACTCTGGCAGTGCCGATCAAAGTTTCTAGCGGAAGTTCATCCAGCGACAAGGCTCCGTCAATAAAATGCGACGGAGGATCAACGTGCGTGCCGATGTGTGTGCTGCAACAAAGACGCGTGACGTTGGCGATGTCGCCTTTTTCCAACGACATAATGCGTTCAAGCTCGATGCTGGGATCGCCTGGGTAAACGGGAAGTTCTGCCGAGATTGGGACAGTGATGTCGTAAATTTTCATCGCATCTTGCCGCCGATTTGGCTGCCGAAATGGTTGATGGTTCTGTGAATAGCGAGAAGCCTTAAAGCGGCGGCGAGTATAGAAATGGTCTTTGGCCATGTCAAACTTTGCTTCAGGCGGGGCAGGCTGTGTAAGCTGTGTGCCTGAAACGAACAAATTCATTCAACAAAGGACAACATGGATAAAGAATTGGAAGTAGCAAGGCGTCTGGCGCGCGAAGCCGGAAGCATTTTGATGAGTTTTTATAAGGGCGACACCAAAGTCGAATGGAAAGGTTACGACGACCCTGTCACCGCCGCAGACAAGGCAGCCAACGAAATGTTGGTGCGTGAATTGGCCAAAAGCTTTCCGAATGACGCCATTCTTTCCGAAGAAGCTGTGGACGACAAAGCGCGTCTGGAAAAAGACCGAGTCTGGATGGTTGATCCAATGGACGGCACCAAACAGTTTATTGAAAAGCTGGACGAATTTGCGGTGATGATCGGTCTGGCTGTTGCTGGCGAACCGAAAGTCGGCGTGGTGTACAACCCGGCGACAGATCGTATGTTTTATGCTGCACCCGGTGTCGGCGCTTTTGTCGAAGAAAAGCTGACGACCAAACGGTTGCGCGTGCCGGAGCTGGCTGATTCCACTCAAATGATTTCGGCGATGAGCCGTTCGCATCACAGCCCGACGGTGGATGCAATCCGCCATCGGCTGGGTTCAACCGGCGAAGTTCGTTCGGGCAGCGTTGGATTGAAACTGGGATTGATCTGTGAAGGACGGGCTCACATATACATTCATGCCGGAGCCAAAACGAATCAATGGGATACTTGCGCGCCGGAAGCCATTTTGCTCGCTGCTGGAGGGCGCATCACAGACACTTCCGGACGGCCGCTGGAATACAACACAAACCACGTTCGCAATTTGAATGGGATTGTCGCCACTAATGGCCCGCTTCACGACAAGATTGTGGAAACGACGATGGCAGTTTTGGCTGAGACTGGCCACGACTAAATCGTTTATTGCACCGCCTTCAGATGAGCCACCTGAAGGCGGTGCGATAAACTGCTTAGTTTGAAAATGAGACTTTCACGCCCGACTTGCTTAGTCGATCCAGCGAAGCAGCGGTTGTCGTGATGATGATATCAACGTCCGTTTTGCCTGCCAGAGCCGTAGTCAACTTAGCGTCAATCATGTCGATACCGGGAACCAGGCTTCCTCCTGCTCCGGGCTGACCGCCAACATAGGTTTTTTCCAGCTCTACATCATTGATTTTCAGGACGACTTTGTTGGCGAATCGCCAACCCGTGCCAATAATACGAATGATGTTCGGAGTGGCTTCGGTTCCAACTGAACACGGCGGGTTGGAGAAGGTAATTGAGCCATCAGAATTTACCTTTCCGCATTGCACTCTGGCTGCGCCATTGCCGTCGCCGGAAGTGGTGAAGATTCCAGCCGCAGCATCCAGTATACGGGCTCGACCGCGAATGTTGGTGCCATTGTTGTTGATGACCGTCTCAACCAAATCGGCTGGTTTGGTTCCGCTGGGAATCAGGAAATTGACCTGCGCCGGAGAGATGTAAGTGATTTGCGCTGCCACACCGGCGACAGTCACTTTCACGCCTTTCAATTCGGTTGGGTAATTTGGTCCCGTCGCTTCCATCGTATCCTTTGCCAGGTTCTCGCCTTGTGCGACCGCCAGCGATCCGCGAGCAACAATGCCGCCGTCAAAACTGGCAGCATTAAACACCGACAGCGGAGCTTCGTAGCCTGAAAACGAAGTTGTCGTTTTGTTGCTGTCAATGTTCGTGGTGGCAACGATGGAGACAGTAATTTCCTGGTCGAGTTTTGCAGCCAGATCCTTGGTCAAGGAAACATTGATTTGATCCAGGCCCAGAAATTCTCCCTGTATCCCGGCATAGCTCGGCGTCAGGGTTACGTCGCCAATTTTAACCTGAATGCTGGCGGTGTTGCTCCAGCCTGTGCCGTAAATGACCAGCAGGTTAAATTGCGATTCATTGCCAACAGCGCAAGGAGGGCTGGACAACACAAAACTCAATCCGTCGGCTGAAACTTGTCCGCATTGCGCAGTGGATTTTCCCGAACCGCTGCCGTTGGCGGAAAAGACTCCCGGAGCCGCGTCCACGATTTTCACCGTTCCTGCTGATTGCACACCGTTATTGTTGATCGTGAAGCTCACCGTGTCGCCAATGGCAATTTCTTTGGGAATCACAAAATTGATTTGCCCGGGGGAAACAAAAATCAGGCGTCCGGCCAAACCGTTTACCGTGACTGTTACCCCGCCCAATTGAAATGGCAGATTGGCGCTCGGAGCCGAAACCGTCGCATTGGCTAATTGAGTTCCGAACACGGCCACAATCGAACCTCGCGCAACCTGTGTATTGTTGAAACTAGCCGAGTTCGCAAACTTGGCTTCGGCGGAATTTTTGGTGGTTACCGGCAGCACATACGCTTGGAACACATCCTGAATTGCCAGCGCGTTGGTGGCGATGACATTGGCTTCGTAATTGAAAGACAGCGTATTTCCCGTCGCGTCCACAAATACCGAAAAATTGTTGGCTCGTTGATCCAGAACTGTTGCTGACTTGTCTGTAAACGTGATTTGCCGCAGTTTGTTACCCGCGATGTCGTAGCGGAACACTTCGCGGCTGCCGTCGGCGTTGTCGGCTTTGATGCCGCTGGTCGTTGCCGGAGTCAGGTTCAAAACCGAGTTGAACGTCACGAATGTGCCGGTTGAATTGACGCTGGGGAAATAATTGAAATCGTTTTTGGTGGCGTCAACTGTTGTTTGATCAGTGATTTGCGTGAACTTGGTTGTCGCCGTGCTCAGGTCGGCCAGATACACTTCGCGCAACTTTTCGGAATTCTTGCCGGCGAAATCACCCGCGGATTCAAACACCAGCTTTGTGCCGTCCGCACTCAGCGGATGAGTGAACGCAAGCATGACGTTCATCACACCATTGGACGGAACTGCCGGATTGCCGGTGGTGTCAGTTACCTGTCTGGTGGTGTTGGCCGGGTCGCCGACCTTGTATGTGAAAATCTCTCCGTTGAAGTCCGTGTTTTTGTTGGCGGTCGCTCCGGAAAAATTGAAGCCGGACAGGAACGCCAGCGTCTGGCCATTTCCGCTCAGGTACGGGTTGGCGTTGAAACCTTTGACGGAAAAATTCACCGTCGCGTCCACGTCGCGGGTAACTGTGACTTGGCTAAAGCGCTTGGTGCCGGTGTTATACGTGAAGATTTCCCCGTTTCCGTCGGGGGTCGCGTTCGTTGGGCCTTCTTTGGCAGCGGCAAACGCTTGAGCGCCGCCGTCAACGGCTTTGAAGTTCTGGCGCGTCGACACAAACGCGATCACGGAACCGTCGTCGTTAATCGTTGGCGTGTAATTACTGAAAATTCCCTTGATGACTTCGTTTTCGCTGTTCTTTTCTGTGTCGGTGATGCGCTTGATGGTGGCAGTGGTCGCATTGCGCGGCAGGTCTGCGATGTAAATTTCGTAGTTGCGGTCAGGATTCGTTGTTCCTCCCAAATCCGCATTCGAAACAAACACGATCTTGGTGCCGTCGCCGCTGATGGACGGAGTTTCATTGTTAATTACAGTTGTCACCTTAGCCGTATCCGTCGTGTCTTCTTTCAGATCGGCGGTGTCGGTAATCTGAATGATGCTGCGCGAATCAACGTCGTAAACCCAGATGTCACGATTGCTATCCACGTTTTTGCCGTTGTAATCGTTGATTGAATCGAAAACGATGCGTTTGCCATCGTTGCTGGCTCCGCGGATCTGAGTGCCAATGACGTTGGGAGTCACGGGTAACAGAGCGATCGCAACTTCGTCGCTGGTCGTTGTTTGTGCAGTGGTGCGGTTGAGAGCGGCAACGAGGCCAAAGATGGCGATGATGACAGTGAATGAAAGCAGAAAAATTCTTTTCACGCTCAAAAACTCCTTGATCGAAACGCTTTAGCTCACAGGGCAGCTATGGCGTACACGCTGTCCGAGCATGTATTTTGCGCTGTATTGTTTTATTGAGATTGGTGTCGAAATTTCAAGCGGCGGATTATACCGAAAGCTCCACTTGCTGTCGAATTAGCGAATCCGGAGCTTGTAAGGTTGTCTTCCTAGCCACGAAACGCTTTCAATCCGTTCGCTGAACGGCCAGTTGCAACTGCTCTTGCGAAACAAAATCGGGGATACGCTTGATTGCGCATCCCCGATTTCCATTAATCAGCGATCAATCGCCAGTTTTTCGGTGATTGATGAACACTGTAAGTTGCCGTTAAGCCGCTTTAGGGCTGACGTACTGCTCGTATTGCCGGAACGGTTCCCAATTCCTCTTATCTTCAACGATGAGCGGTTCCGGGAAGCGGTCCTCAATATCCACCATTTCGATAGCCTCGATGTACACCCGATCCAGGTTTTCCGGGTCAAATCCGTTCTGGTGACAGGCTCGAACATGGCGACGAACGAGAGCATCCACCTTTTGGCGTTTGCTGTCTGACAACCTGTTGATCAGCTTTAACGTGTCGCTTGTAATTTTCGTCATCTCTAAACTCCCCCTTTCATTTATTTATTTTTTGTTTTGGAACCTTGCTCCCAGAAAGGGCTGACGCCCTTCCGGTTTACAGGTTCATCTCAGCAAAGATCTTCAAAACCATCGTTAGAACGTAAAATATACATTCTATTGTCAGAATCCGTTCTGGAAATTTTTGTCTTCCAGCGAATTAATATTCCGCCTGCTCACCATCAGCTTCAGACATGAGAAGTATATGTATTTAATAGGGTTGTTCTGTCTTAAAGCTGACAAAACCGGGCGAGATCATTCGGTTTGCTTGACGGGGTGAAAACCAATGGGGCACACTGCAAAGGCTTTAAGTTCACCCTGCTTCGTAATTACCGCCAAACAAGTATGCCGAAATTTGAACATCATATTTTTGTCTGCACCAACCAGCGTCCGCCGGAAAATCCGCGAGGCTGTTGCGATCCGGAAGGACTGGGAAGCCTTCAACTGCGTTTCAAACAGGAGTTAGCGGCACGCGGTTTGAAAGCTTCGGTCAGAGCCAATCGCGCCGGATGTCTGGATCAGTGCGAACACGGCCCGACCGTGGCAATTTATCCGGAAGCCGTTTGGTATGGCGGTGTGACTGCCGCCGATGTGGCGGAAATCATCGAATCCCACATCGTTAACCAAATTCCCGTAGCGCGATTGATGCTGGCTGACGAATGCCTTAACACGCCAGACTGCGCTCATCGATCAACGAAAAAATCCTGACGGCACAACCTTTGGCATCTGAAAGTTTTATCGCCTGGTTTGTGCAGGTTGGCTTGAGAGCTGTGCAAAATCTCCATGCAAGATGAAGATTACGAATACCTTTACGCTCTGGAAGAACGGTTTTGGTGGTTTGTCGGAATGCGTGAAATCACCGCCCGTTTGCTAGATCCTTTTCTGCCGGAATGTGACCGGACTATCTTAGACGCAGGTTGCGGAACGGGCGGTAATCTGGAATGGCTGGTGCGGTATTCCGGCAAAGGTCACATTGTTGGGATCGATCCTGTTCCGTTGGCAATTGAATTCTGCCGCCAACGCCGGCATCGCATGCTGTCGCGTGCTTCCGCGACGGATTTGCCGTTTGCTGATGAAGCGTTCGACCTGGTGACGAGTTTCGATGTGTTGGTGCAAATTCCCGGCGAAGGCACAGACGATCAATCCATTGAAGAAATGTGGCGTGTGCTGAAACCAGGCGGAATCGGGTTTGTGCGCGGCCCGGCGTATCGTTGGATGCGCAGCGGGCACGACGAAGCGTTGGACACTGTCCGCCGATATACGCTTGGCGAATTGCGCGGAAAGCTGGAACGCGTAGGGTTTAAACTGCTGCGGGAAACGTACGCCAACAGTTTTCTGTTTCCTGCCGTCGCCGTGCGGAGATTGTTATTTAAGCCTTTGGGGTTGGCCGACGGCGGTTCGGACGTGAAACCATTGCCGCCTTCATTGGAATGGCTGAATCAGTTACTGACTAAGTTTTTGCTTGCCGAAGCGAAGATTTTGCAGAATCCCAGTGCCAAATTACCCGCCGGATTGTCGGTCATCTGCATTGTGCAAAAGCCAGCTCAAACCCGTTAGACTTGTTCGCTGGGTTTCGTGACCGTTCGCGCACCGAAGCTAAATCTGGATAGCAATACCAGTCGCAGCCACAACGCAAAAAAATCAAAAGCCGTTTTGCCGACTCGGCGAAAAGTGAAAAACTGGGATTGGCCATGCATGCGTGGGTAATGATGCACAGGTGTTTCGGTGAATCGGCAACCGGCGCGATGCAGTTTGTAAATCATCTCTGTGCAAACGACGCCGCTGGTGGAAACCAGATCAATGCCTTGGATGGCTTCGCGACGCATCAAGCGAAAATCGCAATCCACGTCGCGGATCGGCAACTGGAACAACAGGCGCGCCAGCATTTTGTATGTCGCCCCCAAGATCACGCGCCGCTTGGCGTCCGACCGTTTGATCTTGTACCCATTCACCACATCCACGTTGGCATCCAGGCTGGGCATTAACGGAATAAGCTTGGCCAATTCGTTCACGTCGTATTGCCCGTCACCGTCGGTGTAAAAAACCAGGTCTTTCGTTGCCGACAGGAATCCGGTTCGCAAGGCTCCGCCATAGCCACGATTGCGCTGGTGATGAATCACTCGGACGGCAGGATTTTTCCGAGCGAGCTCGTCCAGCACCGCTGCCGTGCCGTCGCTGCTGCCGTCATTTACAACGATGACTTCGTAATCGTCGGCAAACTGCGGCAACAACGCCAATGCTTTATTGACCATTACGGCAATTGAATCCTGATCGTTATAGGCAGGAAAAAATACACTGATGCTCGGACGTCGTTTCTGAACAGTTGGGGTCATGCTTATATCTCGTTGTTGTTTGTGGGTTAGTTACCTGACGCGCGCTTTGTAACACACCTCGCCGAAAACGGCCAAGCCCGCTTTTGTCGCTTTTGTGACTGGGGTTGGGTTCGATTTAGAATCCGTTCAATGACAAACCTATTAGGTAAAACCGAAAACGAATTGATTGAGTTTGCTCGCGAGCTTGGCGAAGCGCCATTTCGCGGCAAACAGATTTACCAATGGATTTACGCTCGGCGCGCTCTGGAGTTCGAGCAGATGACCGACTTGTCAAAATCCTTGCGCGAAAAGCTCAGCCAGACGGCGGTCGTTGCTGAAACCAAAATCGAGCGGGTGTTCTATTCCACCGATGGCACGCGACGTTATCTGTTGCGACTGGGAGATGGCCGCGAAGCCGAAGCTGTTTTCATGCCTGAAGAGCGCCGCGACACCATTTGCATCAGTTGCCAGGTTGGTTGCGCCGTCGGCTGCAAATTCTGCATGACGGCTCAACTGGGTGTGAAACGAAACATGACCGCAGGCGAAATCATTTCACAGGTCGTCATTGTCCTGAACGAAGTTTACGGCGTTGGCAGCGAAACTCCGCACGGAACGAATTTGGTGTTTATGGGAATGGGCGAAAGCTTTTTGAATTATCAGGAAGTGATGCAATCCATTCGCGTGATGGCCGATCAGAATGGTTTGGGAATCAGTCCGAAACGCGTGACGGTTTCGACTTCCGGCATCGTGCCGCGCATTTATGATTTTGCCAACGAGACCGTTCGTCCGCATTTGGCCATTTCGTTATCGTCAACGACCGAAGAGCAGCGCAACGATTTGATGCCGATCAATCGCAAATACACGTTGGCGGAATTGATGAAAGCTTGCCGGGAATATCCGCTCGACGAACGCGAGCGAATGACGTTTGAATACGTGATGCTGGCAGGAGTGAATGACAGCGACGAAGACGCGCGGCGATTGGTCAAACTGCTAAACGGTATTCGCGCCAAAGTGAATCTGATTCCGCACAATCCCGCGCCCGAACTTCCTTACCGCGCTTCCACAATGCCGCGCATTTTGGCGTTCCAGAAAATTCTGACCGACAAAGACGTTCCGGCGTTCATTCGCCGACCGCGCGGCCAGGACATTTCAGCCGCGTGCGGACAGCTTGCCGCTCGCCAGCAAGCGCAAGGCTAATTTTTGAGCGCACGCCTCCAGGATTGGCGAAGACAGTTTTCCGATTCAGCGCATGATAAACCTGGCTTCGCTTGCTGGAGCTGTGTGTACCCAGATCACTTAACCTTGAACGACCGGGCAATCGCATCCGTGTGGCTGCGCAATGTACCGAGAATGTTTTTTCTGCCAGTGAATTGCAGCACGTAAAGCGTCTTTTCGTCGGTTCGCAAGTAGTAAATCCGTCCGGTGAACGGCTGGCCGCTGGTCGAAAAATAATCGTAAGCGAGCAACGCACCGGACTTGCCCGCGCCAATGACGAATTTTTCCAGCGAGATTTTGTCGTATTTCGGATTGAAGCGAATGCGTTCCGATTCGTCTTTGTTGGCGTAAGCCATCACTTCCATTTTGCCGTCTGCGTCTTCGATGCGGCGAATTTTCAGGGCGCCATTTTCGCGGACTTTGTAGACGATGTTGACTTCGTTACGGCCAAGCCCGTCTTTGTTGACAATACCCAGCCAGCCCGTTGGCAAAGACATCGAGTATTTTCCGTCCGGGTCTTCAAAAACTTCCTGCGCCAACCCTTCGACCGCGAACAGTGCCGTCAGAACCAAAAGCGAAAAAGCGAATATAGAATTGCGTTTCATTAAGAAGCATTCTCCTTCCAATTAACCTTCACGCGCGAAGTGGGGTCAATCATTGTGCGAAGCTCAGTGCGACCAAGCGTTTGCCCAATTGCCTGAACGATTACATCGCGTTGAATTGCAATCAAACCATCCACACCGATTTCGGCTGCCGAAATCAGGTCGTTCATTTCTTCGCGGCTGAATGGTTCGGTTTCCGCCGTGCCTTGAATTTCCACAAAGCGACCGTCGCCGGTGCGAACAACGTTCATGTCCACTTCGGCGGCGGAATCTTCGACGTAATCCAAATCGAGCAGCGCTCGTTGGCCAACGATCCCCACGCTGACGGCGGCAATGTAATCGCGAAGCGCCGGGCGCCCAATTCTGCCGTAATCAAACAGCTTTTCCAGCGCCAGCGTCAACGCGACAAATCCGCCTGTGATCGAAGCCGTGCGTGTCCCGCCGTCGGCTTGAATCACATCGCAATCAATGGTCACGGTTCGTTCGCCCAGCGCAGCCATGTCCACTACCGAACGCAAACTGCGACCAATCAGCCGTTGAATTTCATGCGTTCGTCCGGACGGCCCGCCTCGGCCAAGTTCACGCGGTGTTCGTGTTTGCGTGGCTCGCGGCAGCATTGAATACTCCGCCGTCACCCAACCGACGCCTTTGCCTTTCAAAAAGCCGGGCACTTTGTCTTCGACCGAAGCCGTGCAAAGCACGCGCGTGTTACCAACTTCGATCAACACGGAACCTTCCGCGTATTTGGTGAAGCCGCAAATCATGTTGACCGGTCGCAAATCCAGCGGTTGTCGGCCATCGTTACGAGTTTTGTTTTCAGAGTTTGTCATGTCCCCAGACTTCCACCGCTTCCAGATGTTCCAGCGGTGCGCCCAAAATCCTTTCCGCAATTCGATGAAATCGTTTGGCTGCGTCGGTCACGTAAAACTGGCTTTGCTGCGGTTCGAGATCCGAATCCAACCAGCCAGCCTGTGCCAATAACTGAGCCGTTTCTTCCGCAACAGCTTCGGCGGAATCAATCAGCGTCACGTCTTCGCCCATCGTTTCGGCGATGACGGTTTTCAACAGCGGGTAATGTGTGCAGCCCAGCACCAACGTGTCAATCTGCCGCCGTCGCAATGGGGCAAGATACTGTTCCGCCATCAGCCGCGCAACCTGCGAATCGGTCTCGCCTTCTTCCACTAATGGCACAAACAGCGGACAGGTGCGCGAAAAGATTTCGACCGATCTGTCTTCGCAAGCTTCGTGAATCGCGCGTTCGTACGCTCCACTTTCGATGGTCGCTTCGGTGGCGATGACGCCAATGCGACCGGTTCGCGTCGCTTTCGCGGCGGCTCTGGCGCCGGGGCCGAGCACGGTCAAAAATGGAATGTTGAAATCGCGGCGCAAGCTTTCGCGCGCCATGGCCGACGCCGTGTTGCAGGCGACAACAATCATTTTGACGCCTTTTTCGATCAGAAACGCGGCGTCTTCAATGGCGTATCGCTCAATCGTCGCGCGGGATTTCGTCCCGTACGGAACTCGTGCCGTGTCGCCCAGGTAAATGACATTTTCCTGCGGCAACCGTTTGCGCACAGCTCTCAGGACGGTCAAGCCGCCTACGCCGGAATCAAAAATGCCAATGGGAAGAGAATTCATGAGTAAAGATGACAAAGCCAATCTCAAATTTGACATTCGAGATTGGCCAATTGTGATGGAGGTGGAGAGAATCGAACTCTCGTCTGGCAGCCGTCTTCGAAGGAATCTACATACTTAGCCGCTTCGCTCAAGGTTTTCGCTCGCACCCAGTAGCAGAAGCGGCGAAGAACTGGGTGCAAACTATGCCAGAAGAGTTTCGCTTTTTGACTCTGACCTGCGTCAAATTGCTAGCCTGCAAAGTCGGCGCTCGACTTCCGGCACACAGGCGATGCCGGAGCGAACGGGCTGTAAACTAGGGTTAACTAGGCAGCCATTGCGAGTTCTGTATTCGCAATTAACGTTTTGCCTGCAGTTTACGGGTTACAGACTTCCCGGTATGCATCCGTCGCCTCGGGTCTCCCATCGAAACCAATGCACCCCCAAAGAGTTTGCATTTCGGCGAACGACTTGGAGTGTACGGGTGCAGTTTGAAAAGTTCAAGACGGCTTTTTCTTCCACGAAGCCACACGAAGAAAAGCGAAGTCGCTTGTTTTCCCTTCGCCTGATCTTCGTGTGACTTCGTGGAAGAGATTTTTTGTTTGGCTATTTGCCGCGAAGTTTGGCTGTTGCCGCTTCAATTTGAGCCGTCATCGCGCCGATGGTCTGGCTGATGACTTTGACTTGCTCCGACGCTTCCGCCCAGTTTTTTTGTTCCAGAGCTTCGCGGACGCCGGGCAGCGTTTTCACGCCGTAGCCGGTGTAAAAACCGGGAGCGTAAATCTGGTGTTTGAACCAGTAGCGGCGAGGCAGTCCGGCTTCCGAAAGCAGCTTGCGTTCGGATTGGTACAGCAACCGATTCAGTTCTTTGGCGTCTGCGGGGAAAGTGCCGGTGCGAGCGATGGCTCCCAGCGCGCGGTCGTAATCGTTGGCGGCTCGTTTCAGCTTTTCGACCGAAGCGCGCAGCGGCGAAAGGTCAACGTTTTGTTTCGGCAGTTTGGAAGCGTCTTCGACATACGTGCCGACCGTTTCGGCGAAGTTGGTAAATTCGAAGGGTAAAATCTTGGCGTCTGCCAGTCGCATCGTGATCGTACCTGCGACTTGAACCAGATTCTGACCGTATTCAAACGT
>DAOMFR010000002.1:0-12233 GCA_035429885.1 Blastocatellia bacterium | reverse complement strand
GTCGCATCGTGATCGTACCTGCGACTTGAACCAGATTCTGACCGTATTCAAACGTTCCGTCGGAAAAGCGCGTGTACCAGGCGATGGAATCGTAAATCGAATGGTAAATTCCGCCGCCGCCCTCTCCACCAAAGCCGATGTTCAGCGAAGCGATTCCCAGATGGTCAATGAACGCCGTGTAGTCTGACCCGGAACCCAGCGCGCCGATTCGCAAATCGGCTCGTTCGCTGTCGGCTTCCGCCGTTTGTCTGCGTCCGCGTCCGCCGCGCATTCCATCCCACAGCGAAGCCTTGCCTTTTGAATCCATTACCGAACGAGCCACGTCGTTGACGAAGCGTTCCAGTGTGTGTGAACCGCTGGCTCCGAAGGTTCCTTTGCTGGTGCTGTCGGAGTTGATGTAGGCGACGGCTTTTTGCTTCAACTCTTCGGCGTGCTGCTCAACCCATTCGGTCGAACCCAGCAAGCCGGGTTCTTCGCCGTCCCATGCGCAAAAAATCATCGTCCGTTTCGGACGCCAGCCTTGTTTCAGCAATTCGCCGAACGCGCGCGCTTCTTCCAGCACGGCGACCATTCCACTGGTCGGATCGTCCGCGCCATTGACCCAGGCGTCGTGATGGTTGCCGCGAATGATCCATTCGTCTGGATACGTGCTGCCTTCGATTTTGGCAACGACGTTGTACAGCGTGTGCAGGCTCCAATCCGATGTGACTTTCAAATGAACTTTCGCTGGGCCAGCGCCGACGTGATACGTGATAGGCAGCGCACCTTTCCAGGTTTCGGGCACGACCTGGCCGCCGAGCGATTTCAACAACGGCAACGCGTCGCCATACGAAATCGGCATGACCGGAATTTTCATCAAGGTTTTGGCTTCATCGCGCGACAGGCGTTTGGCGTTCTTGGTCGCTCCCCAACCGGGAGTCAGCGGGTCACCGGGATGAATCGGCATATCCAACACGCTGCCGCGCTGGACGCCGGTGTCGGGACGGTACGGGCCTTTCGGATAAACATCGCCCGCGTAATAACCGTCGTCTTTCGGGTCGGAGTAAATCAGGCAGCCGACTGCGCCGTGTTCGTACGCGACTTTGGGTTTGATGCCGCGCCAGCTTCCGCCGTACCGAGCAATGACAATCTTGCCTTTGACATCCACTCCGAAGCGCGCGAGCTGTTCGTAATCCGCCGGGATGCCGTAATTGACGTACACCAGCTCAGCCGTTACGTCTCCATCGCCGGAATAGGCGTTGTAAGTCGGTAACTGGTTTTCATCGCCGGAATCCGGGTCTTCGGCCAGCACGGGTTCTTTTAGCTTCGCCTGATATTTTTCAGGCGCGACCAGTTCCAGCACGCGCTCTTTCGGCGTGGGAAACAGCACGTCGAATTCTTCAAGCTTCGCGTCCAGACCCCAGGCTTTCAATTGGTCGCGCATCCATTCAGCGTTGCGCTTGCCTGCCGCCGATCCAATGTGATGTGGTTCTGACGCCAGCTTTTTCATGTACTCTTTCAGGTTTTCGGCTTTGGGGATGGAGCGGAACTTCGCTTCCCAATCCGTGCCGGTTTGCGCCGACGTGAATGACATTGCGTTGACCGCCAGCATCAACGCAGCGGTAAAGGCCAAAACGCGCTTGGCCGATTTGCTAAACATAAAATCTCCTAGAGGTAGTTAAGAAAATCTCCCACGAAGAGAGGAAATTTCCAGACAGGATTTACAAGATTTCGAGAATTCAACGCTGACAGAAAGAGTCGAGCAGAAAAAAAATAGAACAGCCCGTTAGGCGAAGTTCTACTTTCGCACTTCGTAACGAAGCGCCACCATGCCGCTTTTGTAAGCTTTGACCTCTGCCAGATGCAGGGCGATGTCAGAGTCGAGCTTGTCGAAGAACGATATCCCATCACCGATCAAGATCGGCAAGATCGAATAACGAATTTCGTCGGCTAGTCCTAAACGCAGGCATTCGCCTGTGATTTCGCCGCCGCCAACAAACCAGATACTGCGGAAGGTTGGCCGCAGGCGCTCATTGACGAACTGCGCGAGGTTACCTGAGTAAAACTCGACTGTCTCCCGGGTTCGCGGCAGTTCGCGATGAGTGAGGACGAAGGTGGGTTTGTCGCCGTAAGCCCATCCCAACCCTTGAGCCTCAAAACGCAAGGCGGTCTCATAGGTTCGCGATCCCATCACATAGCAGTCAATTGTCTTGAGGAATTCCTGGATGAATTCCGGGGCCATTGTGTCCCCGCCGATGAATTCGTCTGAGGTTTCCATCCAATCAACAGCCCCGTCCGTTCGAGCAATGAAGCCGTCGAGGCTCGCCACCATGTGAATGGTTACGCGAGAATCAGTGGTTGTCATCGTTTCGTCCTTCTTTGGATTTATACCGCTTTGTGAATCGCTTATTTGCTTTCACGAAAGCTCGACTTTGTTTTTGTCCTCACTTTTATCAGTTCTGTCTAGTTTCTTTCCTTTTCCTTCGTGGTTCTTTGTGTGGCTTTGTGGAAGGAATAAGACCAGCTTACTGCTAACGTTTTTCGCTCAAGTCAGCAGCCGGTTTGTTGTATTTCTCTTTTTCCTTTTCGCGTTGCAGGTAAGGGATTCCTTTTTCCATCCACTCAGGCATCGGAGCGCCTTTCAGTTTGTGATCCAGAAATTCCTGAATACGACGAGTGTAATCTTTCTGGTTGGGGCGACGGCGAATGCCGTGTGGTTCGCCGTTATAGCTGAACATATACACTTCCTTGTTCAACCGGCGGAGCGCCAGATAAAACTCAATTCCTTGATACCACGGCACGGCGTCGTCGGCGTCGTTGTGCAGCATCAAGATAGGCGTTTGCACTCTGTGAGCCTGAAAGACCGGCGAGTTCTCGATGAATCGCAGCGGCTCTTCCCACAAGCTTCCGCCGATGCGGCTTTGGGTGTGCTCGTACTGGAACTGCCGAGGCAGTCCTGTGCCCCAACGAATGCCGCTGTACGCGCTGGTCATGTTCGCCACCAAAGCGCCAGGCACGGCGGCTTTGAACCGATTGGTTTGCGTGACCATGTACGCGATTTGATACCCGCCCCAGCTGTGGCCTTGAATGGCAATGGCGTCTTCGTTGACGAAGCCTTGATCCACGACAGCTTGGACGGCGGGCAGCACGCATTTCAGCGCGCTCTGACCGGGATAGCCAATCGTGTAGATGATGTCCGGCATGAAAACCAGATAGCCATTGCTGGCGTAATAGCTGGCATTGATCGAATGACCCGGCGCAGGATTGACGAAACGATGCACTCCGTCCGACAGCTTTTCGTAGATGTACACGATCATCGGGTACTTCTGTTTCGGATCGAAATTGTCGGGTTTGATCAGCATTCCGCTGAGCTGAACGCCGTCCGTGTTTTTGAAGCGAACCAGTTCGCTCTTGCCCCAGGTGAAGGCGTCTTTCTGTTTGCCAACGTCGCTGACTTTTTTCAGCGACTTGAAGTTGGAATCAGTGATTTGAATGTCTGGGAATTCGTCAAAGCGCGAAGCCGTCAGCATCACAACGTCTGCGTCTTTGGCTTTGGTGGGAGGGCTGAACGCTTTGGCTGCCATCAACAATTTTTCTGGCGCGGCGCTGCCGTCAATTTTGTCGCGATAAAACCCGCTGTCGCGAGTCCATTCGTTTTCGGCAGCAAGAATCAGCGGTTTCGCCGGATCAAAGCCTCGATCGCCAGCGCGTTCCTGTTCCAGTCGGACGACGCGGAATTCGATTTTCTCTTTGCGGCCAACGCCGTCGGTCAGGTTTTTGGCCGACGAACCGTCGGGCGCGATTTGCCAAACGTCGTACTGGTCATACAGCAAAACGTATTTGTCGTCTTTGGCCCAACCGCCGTTGCCGTAGGCTCTGGCGGCTTCAGGAGTGTCTGTGTCTTCGCGCCAGAATTTGACCGGCAAGTCTTTGGTCAGATTGGTGAACTTGCCGTCGGGGATGGAAATGCTGCCCCAGTCTTTGCCGTCGTAAAACACGGCGTATTTGCCATTTGGCGAAAACGAAACGTTGAACTGAAACTTTTTCAGCAGCAGTTTGCGGGCCGCGTCTGAAGTGTTGACCAGATACACATCGGAATAGTTCGTGTCCTGTCCGATCAACCGGCGATACGAACGGTCGTCGGTTCCGATCGCATACGTGCCATTCGACGACGGATTCAAACCTTCCATCGTGGTGTCAGCCAGTTGGACGAATTTGCCGACTTTGATGTGATACACGGCGCGGTAGGATTTATTCGCTTCCTGAGTCGCGCGCACCTTTTGCATTGGCTGGATGTAATCGTCTTTCCAGTGCCACAGATCGCCTGCAACTTTTTCGTCATCAGGAATGGTGGCGTCTGCTTCTTTTTCCGGTTCCGGCGGAGGAGCAACGCCGAGGAACAATTTGCTGCCGTCGGCGGAAAAACTCAGCGCGCCGCGTTCGCTGATGACCATTCCTTCGCGGAAACCGGGCGTGGCGTTTGAAACAAGTTCCGTCGCCTTCGCGGCTTGGCGATCCCAGCGGTAAAGCTTGATCCTGGGTTGTTTGGCTGCGGCATCGTCTTTGTCGCTGGCGAACACCAGCTGAGTTTGATCTTCATCCCAGGTCAGTTTGGTGTATTTGCCTTTGCCCGTCAGCAAATCCACAGGTGCGGTGTCGTTTCCAGGTGTCGCGGCGAAAATTCCATTGCTTTCTTCCTTGCGGGCAGAAACCGTGTAAACCAACGTTTTGGCGTCTTTGCTGAAACTGTAATCCAGCGCGTCGGCAAACGTTCGTTCGCTGCCGTTGGACAAGTTTCTTAAGATCAAATCGGTTCCGTACTCTTTGCGGCTGCCCCCTGGTCGTCCGCCGCCAGCGCCTCGACCTTGAGCGCCACCGGGACGCTGAAAGTCTGTCACGTCGGCCTCATCTTCATTCGGCGGTTTCGGAGCGTCGGCTGCGGCTTCAGGTTTTTTCTCTTCCAGCTTAGCTTCCAGCGAATAGGCCAGCCAGCTTGCAGCATCTTCCGGCACCTGAAAATTTTTGACTCGTTCGATGCGCGTCACCTGACCATTCGACAAATCCATAATGCCCAGTGCGTTTTTCGGCATTTGGTCAGGAGTCTTCTTGTCTTTGCGAGCTTTCAACACGTCGGCTTTGTTCGGCTCGATGGTGAAAATGGCGAACCGGCTGTCAGCGGTAAACCGAGGGCGAACGGCTCCGGCCAGTGCTTGAAATGCCGCGCCGGGACCGGCTTCGGGATCGTTGGGCGGCGGAGTCGGCGGACGCCAGCCGCGTGGCGAACGAAACTCCGCGCCGTTCGTCAAATTGCGCACGATGAGTTCGCCGTCGCCGTCTTGCGGCACGGCGGCGTAAGCCAGAAATTTGCCGTCGCGCGACAAGGTTTGCCCCTGAATCGAACGCCATCCGTCGTAATCCTGATGCGTCAACGCTCGTTTGGCTGCCGTCTGTTGTTTGGTTGCGCCTTGTTGCGCCGAACTCAGTGCAGGGAACAGCAGGCTCAGCGTGCAAACCAGCATCAACAAATTTCGAACGCTTGAAAGCCGTCTCGCTGGGTTCGATGAAGTTTTGCCTGTCATTGGGAACGCTCCTTAGGAAAAAAGTCTGACCGCACACGCGCGCAAATCCGTGTTTCGAGTGTGCTATTAAGTTGTGAAGTCAAAAAAGAAAAGTGCTGGAAGCTCTTCGGCAAAGACGCGCATTTGAGATGCGTCGTTTCAAAAAAGCTTTGCCGATTGAGTTGATGACCGGCGAATCATCGCCGAGCGAATTGGCCAGCGCAAGGTTTTGGCTATAATGACGCCGCCCAAAACTCACAATCCTGGGCGTGACCAAAGAATCGAAGTGACAAAACCTTGAACCAATTTATCTGCGTTCCGATCACGGAAACCAATCCCGAAGCTTTTCTGGCCGCCACCCGCGAAGCCGCGCAAGCGGCAGATGTCGTCGAACTGCGGCTGGATTATCTGAGCGACGAAAACTGCCGAACAGTCATTGAACAATTGCCTGCGCTGGTCGGCGAAGTTGCAGGCATCAATTTGCTGTTGACCTTTCGCCCGCGCGAACAGGGAGGCCAGCGTGATTTGAGTTTGCAGGATCGCCAAACGTTCTGGCGCAGCTTGTCGCCCAAAGTCGTCAGCGTGATTCGCTTTGCCGATTTTGAATTTGATCTGGTGGAAAGTTTCGGTCAGCAGTCGCCTGTTCCTTGGGAAAAGGTGATTTGTTCTTGGCACAACTTCGCCGAAACGCCGGACGATTTACCGGCGCGTTACGACCGAATGGCTGCGACGCCAGCCGCTGTTGTCAAAATCGCTACGATGGCAAACGGCATTGGCGATTGTTTGCGAACTTTCGAACTGATCGAATACGCGCAAGGCAAAAAACCTGTCATTGCCTTGGCGATGTCGCTGGCCGGATTAGCGACCAGAATCTTGTCGCTTTCACGCGGCGCGATGCTGACTTTTGGTTCGCTGCGCCGCGGCAGCGAAAGCGCAGCCGGTCAGCCGACCGTGGCCGATTTGCGCCAGCTTTACCGAATTAAACAGCTTACTCGCGACACGGAAATTTTCGGCATTATCGGCAATCCGGTTGGCCATTCGCGCTCGCCGCTGATGCATAACCCGGCGCTGGAAACGCTTGGGCGCAATGGCGTTTATTTGCCCTTCGAAGTTTTGGACGCAGGTGAATTCATTCGTGATTTCGTCCGTCTGGCGACCAAAAAACTTGATTGGCGGCTTCGCGGTTTGAGCGTGACGATTCCGCACAAGGTCGCTGTGATGCCGCACTTGGATCACATTGATGCGACGGCAAAAACCATCGGAGCGGTCAACACGATTGTTGTCGAAGGCGATGAACTCCACGGGTACAACACAGACGTAACTGGCGCGATGAAACCGTTGGAAGGTTTGGTTGAACTTCGTGGCGCTCGCGTCGCCGTCATCGGTGCCGGAGGTTCTGCGCGTGCGATTTGTTATGGCTTAAGTCAGCGCGAAGCCGACGTGACGATTTTTGCTCGCGACCTTCATAAGGCGCAGTCGCTGGCAGACGAATTCAACACGAAACTTGCGGCGCTGGACACGTTTTCCGGCGACGCGGACATCGTGATCAATTGCACGCCCATCGGCATGCTCCATCACAGCGAAGGTCAATCGCCGCTGCGCGCGGACAGTTTGGCAGGCGTCAAGCTGGTTTATGATTTGATTTACACGCCGGAAGTCACCGCGTTGTTGCGCGATGCGAACGCCGCTGGTTGCCAGACGCTCGGCGGGCTGGCGATGCTGGTCGGGCAGGCAAGGGAACAATTTCGACTTTGGACCGGGCTGGAAGCGCCGCTTGAGGTGATGTGGCAAGCGGCTTCGCGGGGCGTATAATCCGCGCAGTTAAAGTTATGGCTCACTCGATTCTCATAGTTGATGACGAAGCAGGCATTCGCCAATCGCTGGGCGGTGTGTTGGAAGACGAAGGGTTCAACGTTTCCACCGTCGGCAGCGGCGAAGATTGTTTGCGCGCGTTTGAAAAACGGCTGTTCGCCTGCGTGCTGCTGGATGTCTGGTTGCCGGGAATTGATGGGCTGGAAACGCTGGAGCGGTTGAAAGCGACTCACCCGGACGTCAGCGTTGTGATGATTTCCGGCCACGGGCGGATCGAAACCGCTGTCCGAGCGACAAAGCTCGGTGCGTATGATTTCATCGAAAAACCTTTGTCGTTGGAAAAGACCGTGCTGGCCGTCAAAAACGCCATTCGCCAGCGCGAACTGGAAGCCGCCAACACCGAATTGCAGGAAAAGCTGGAACGCAGTTATGCGATGATCGGCGATTCCGTTCCGATGCGAGCGTTGCGACAGCAAATTGCTTTTGCCGCGCCCACCAGCGGACGCGTGCTGATTTACGGCGAATCGGGAACCGGCAAGGAATTGGTTGCGCGCGCCATGCATTCGCGCAGCTTGCGTGCTTCGCGAGCGTTCATCGAAGTCAATTGCGCCGCCATTCCCGAAGATTTAATCGAATCGGAATTGTTCGGCCACGTCAAAGGCGCGTTTACGGGCGCGACTCAAGCCAAACGCGGCAAGTTCGAGCGCGCGGACGAAGGCACGATCTTTTTAGACGAAATCGGCGATATGAGTTTCAAGACTCAATCCAAAGTGTTGCGCGCTTTAGAAGAACAGCGCTTCGAACCGGTTGGGTCCGAAACTTCTATCAACGTTGATGTGCGGGTCATTGCCGCCACCAATAAACGGCTGGAAGCCGAAATCGAACGCGGGCTGTTTCGCGCCGATTTGTTTTACCGTTTGAACGTCATTCCGTTTGAAATTCCGCCGCTACGCGAACGGCTGGAAGATGTGCCGTTGCTGGTGGAACATTTCAATCGCGAATTTTCCAGCGCCAATCGCAAAGCGCCAAAAGAATTCAGCCCGTCAGCCATCGAACGCATGCAAACGTACCACTGGCCTGGTAACGTCCGCGAACTGCGCAACACTGTCGAGCGCGTCATCATCATGCACTCGCGCCCGGAAATTACCGCTGATGATTTGCCAATCTTGAGCGGTGAAGCTCCACCCGCATCCAGTTACAACTTCGATTCGTACCGCGAAGCCTCCGAAACCTACGAACGCGAATACATTTTGCGCAAACTGGCGGAATCTGAAGGCAACATCACTCGTACCGCCGAACTGATGGGCATTGATCGCAGCCATCTTTACCGGCGCATGAAAGCTCTGGATATAAATCGGAATGGCGGTTGAGAGAGGAAAGTCAGTTTGAAGTTCGCCAGAGGAATTCGGCGAATAACCCAGCCAGAATCAGATCAATCAGCGCCGGAACGAACGCCGCAAACTTTAGCCTGCCGTTTTTCAGCGCGACAAAATAGATCAGGAAGAAAATCGTTTTGGAAATCACTCCCAGCCAAGCGAAGTTGTGAAAGGTCTGTTGGTCAAAAGCAATCAGCGCATAACCAATTCCCCAAGCCGCGACGCTGGAGGCAAAGGATTGTGCCAGCAATCGCGCTGCCGGGTCGCGGATTTCAAGCCTCGCCAGCATAAAGTCCGGTTTGAAAATCAGCATGGCCGCCATCGTCAGATTGAACAGCGCTGATCCCGCGAACAGAACGTGGTAATAAATTTGTAGCAAGGGCGTCTCCGCTATTTAGTACAGAATAAAAATGTCGCCGTCTTCAACCTTGGTTGGATACGTGGCCACAGTCAGGTGCGAAGCCACGTCACACGCGCCAGTCTTCAGATTGAAATCGAAGCAATGCAGCGGGCAAAAGACTTTATCCTGTTCCAGAAACCCTTCGCTGAGTGGCGCGCCTCGATGGGGGCAAGAATCGCTAATGGCATAAAATTCTCCGCCGCTGTTAAACAAGGCAATGTCGTCGTCATCAACAGTTACCTTGAGGCTGCAACCCAGGGAAATATCTGCGACGGCAGCGACTTTGCGATAGGTTTTTTCCTGATCCGAACTCATGAAGCCGGTAAATGTCTCCTGTCGGTTGATCGAATGTTCTGCGAGGCGCGGGATTATCTTTGAACCTGTCTGGCAATTCAATCGCGCGGCCTCTTGCGTCAAAATTCGATCTGGCCAAAAATAGATTTGCCACCCTAACAACCGGTCAGCCAATCACGTTGACCCAAAAAATCCAACTCAGCATTTTCCAGGAGGAAAACTTATGAAACGAATGGTTACCGCTTTTTGCTTTTTCATCGCATTGTCATCACTGGCTTGGGCTCAAGGGGGCGAAATGATGAAGTCAGAAAAGAAATCCAGCAAGAAAGCTGCGGCTGCGCCAACAAACGACGCGGATATTCAAAAGTGCATCACGGACAAGTTGGCAAAATCCGAAAAGTTAAGCACGCAAGGGTTGAGCGCGACAGTCAGCAACGGTGAAGCGACGCTGACCGGAACAGCCAAGAATGCCGGCAGCAAAGGTGCGGCAACCAAAATGGCAAAAAGCTGTGGCGCGTCAAAAGTGACCAACAACATCACCTCTCCGCCGGTTTCCAAACCGAAGAAATCTGAAGATGCCAAGCCGGCAGAAAAGAAAGGCTGAGCTTTTTTTCGTGTAGAACCAAACCCGAAGGCGTTGTTGTCAGCAATGGCGACAACGCCTTCGGGTTTTGACCATTGCTTGACCCGCCTGTGCCCCGTTGGCTATGCTCTCGCCTTTTCAAACAGGCATATATTGATCACTAGCATTGAAGGAGAGTTTCCAATGGGTATTCCAGCAACACAAATTCGCAAAGGCATGGTCATTTTGCACAATGGCGTGCTGCATCGCATCGTAGAATTTCATCACCATACGCCCGGCAATTTGCGCGCAATGGTTCAGGCCAAGATGCGCAACTTGAAAACCGGCTCCACCATGGAAAATCGGTTTCGATCCAATGAAGACGTCGAACGCGTGGTGTTGGACGATCACGAGATGACGTATCTGTACAACGACGGCGGCACGTATTACTTCATGAACACCGAAAGTTATGAACAGGTCGAACTCAGCGCAGACGATCTGGGAGATATGGCCGGGTATCTGCTGCCCGAAACGGTCATCAACGTCCAGTTTTACGAAGGCAATCCCATCGGTATTGATATTCCCGCCGTGGTCGAACTGACCGTTGTGGAAACTGAACCGGAAGTGAAAGGCGCAACAGTTAGCAACGTCGGCAAACCGGCGAAGCTCGACACGGGTATCACAATTCAAGTTCCCGCGTTTATCAAAGAAGGCGACAAAATTCGCGTGGACACCAATGAAGGCCGTTATATGGAACGAGCGAAATAATTGATAGTGGCCAATTGATAATTGATAGTGACGTGAGCCAGAGCTCATCAACTATCAATTATCAATTATCAATCGCCGATGCTTTACAGCCTACTTTACACGCTGGCCTTCTTCGCACTCCTGCCTTACTTCGCGTATCAAGCGATCTTCAATCGAAAATATCTGGGCAATCTGAAAGGGCGATTGTGGTTGTCGGTGATTCCGGCCGATTCGCGTCCGGCGATTTGGCTGCACGCGGTTTCGGTGGGTGAAACCTTGGCGGCGAAACCGTTGATTGCCGCGTTGCGTCAGCGCTTTCCAAATTATCGGCTGGTGATTACGACTACGACGATGACCGGTCAGGCCGTCGCTCGTCAGCAAATTCTCGAAGCCGACGCGGTTTGTTATTTTCCGTTTGATTGGAAATTCACTGTGCGCCGCGCGCTCAATGCCGTTCAGCCGGAAATCGTGGTGTTGATGGAATCGGAGTTGTGGCTGAACTTTCTGAGCGAATGCCGCAGCAGGAACATTCCAACTGTCGTGGTCAATGGGCGCATTTCGGATCGTTCGTTTCCACGTTCGCAAAAATTCAGTTTCTTCATTTGCAAACTTTACAGGGTCGGAACCCACTTTCTGATGCAAAGCCAGCTTGATGCGGAACGCGCGGTGAAACTCGGCGCGCCTGCCGAAAACGTCAGCGTCAGCGGAAATTTGAAATACGACATCCACGATTCCAGCCAGTCGCCGAAGCTGATTGAAACTGCCGCGCAATTGGATGACAGGTTTGGGCTGAGCCAGTCACCGCTGATCGTCGCGGGCAGCACCAGCGAAGGCGAAGAGTTGGCGCTGCTAACTGCATTTGCTGAACTGCGAAAAGTTGAGGGCGGAGAATCAATTCGCTTGTTAATTGCCCCACGCCACCCTGAACGGTTTGGTGCAGTCGCTGAGTTGATCGCAGGTTCGGGCGCGAAGTTTGCGCGGCGTTCTTTAGCAAATGAATCGGCCAAAGACGCCGAAGTCATTTTGCTGGATTCCATCGGTGAATTGGCTGCGGTTTATCAGTTTGCGTCGGTGGTGTTTGTCGGTGGGAGCTTGGTTCCGGTTGGAGGCCACAACATTCTGGAAGCCGCGCTGTTTGCCAAACCCATCGTTGTCGGCCCGCACATGCAAAACTTCCGCGAAATTACTGCGGAGTTTTTGCGGCGCGATGCCTTGGTTCAGCTTCAAACGCCCCACGCCGACGAACAGGTTCGCAAACTACGCCGAACGTTTGCCGACCTGCTCAGCAATCAAACTCGTGCCGCACAGCTTGGCACAAACGCCCGCCAAGCCATTGAAGACAATCGTGGCGCGACGGCGCGGACGGTTGCCGCGATCGCGGAATTACTTCCGCGATAACTCATCCGTATCCAGCAAGATTGTCACCGGCCCGGAGTTCTGAATTTCAACGAGCATGTCAGCTTGAAAAACGCCAGTTTCGACACGGAATCCCATCGCGCGCAATC
>DAOMFR010000001.1:94380-106264 GCA_035429885.1 Blastocatellia bacterium | reverse complement strand
TTCAAATCGCTGGCATAACTTTCCAGCCCCAGCCGCTGCGCTTCGAGCGGCAACGCCCCGCCGCCCGCGAACGGATCGTGAAACGCGGGCAGCTTGTGCCGATCAAACAATTCCTTCGCACGCGGATGATCAACATTTTCAGCACACGTGCGCCGCCAGCTTTGCCAAATTTCGGCGCGTGCTTTTTCGAGCACTTCCTCATTCGTCGTGTTTTCCCACAAGACAAGGTCTTCGATAATTTTGAAGAGTCGGTCGCGTTCCTGCTCAGCCAGAATGGCATCCAGCAACGGCTCTGGGCCCGGATCAGGTGCAGCAAGCCCTGCCGCCTCGGCCTTTTCAAAAGTTTCGCGCGTCTGCTCCCACAACTTATGCCGAGCTTTCAGCACGCTCTCCGCCTTGCGCCGCAATTTCGGATCGTCCCTGAGCGTACCGACATAACCTGACGGATCATCCACCATCTGCGCGAAAATCACCGCCCGCGCCGCCGCCAGCGGACGCCGCGCCCACCACAAATGCAACGTGCTCGGATGTCCGTGCCGAATGGATTTTTCGCGCGCGGCAGCTTTGTTGATGGCTTCGAGCGGCAGAGCGACTTCGATCAGTTTCTTTCTATAAGTCATGGAATTCGTTGTTGTTCAAATTTGCTGAAACGTATTGATCCAGCGTTTGGCACTTTCAAATTTTTCAATAAATGCGTGCAAACTTGTTTTCTGATTTGTGCCGTCAATGAAAGTGGAAGCGTGGGCAAGCTGATCGCGCAGATCGCGCAAGGCGTTGAGTTCTGTCTTAAATTGTTTTTTGCTTCCTTCAATGATCTGTTTGCATAAATCGCGTTTGTCACCAAATTCGGTCAACTCAATCTTCGGAGGGTTCATTCCACGGTTGCGAAGCTCGTTTTCCTTATCATTGATTTTCTCTCGACGCTCCTCGTTGATGAGATCAAACCAGGCATCATTTGGCCAACGTGCTGCAATTGCATTCGCCATTAACTGTTCAAGATGAGTGATGTGAGCAAAAACCATCAACCGCACAGGCAATTTGAGCAAATCGCTTTGAGTAACGAGTCCATCAATGCGTCCCCCTCTCAGGACAAGCCGACAGTGGTTTTCACGCAATTGAGGAATCAGATCAGCAAGCGGCATATCAGCCGAAACGATCAACCCCTCGGCCAAGGGGCGCATAATTTCTCCTACCGTTTTCCCCGCAACAATGTCTTGCCGCAGCAGGATACCTACGATACGTGTTCCTTGTTCGACCGGAAACTGATCAAAGTCCTGTGCCCGACTAGACAGCCACGCCGTTGCTTCATCGTCTACTTGAGCACAGATCAAATCAGGTTTGAACGTACTGATCAGTTTGACGTGAAAACTGGCTTCCATTGCGGCGAGGGCAACTTCAAGCTCTGCCTGTAAATTTGCCATGATACCTTTCAGTTGCTAAGCCATAAATGACCAGTTGAGTTGAGCGGAACAACACGATTATCAATCATTTTAAGATTCTGCTTCCTCCTTGCGGACTTTCATTTTGGCCTTGCCCATTTGCTCAATCAGACCGGCAGACTTCATCACGCATTCCAAACTGATGGAGGGAGTGGGGACATCCTTCTGCACAAAGCCCGCTAAATACTCTTCAGAAGGCGAATCAATTCCCAGACGCTTGCACACCAGATAACTAATTGATTCTGCCTCACACTCACGGACTTCATGTGAAAGCCCTTGGCGATCAGGCCACCATTTTTGGTTGGGTGTTCCGAGATGGCCGCAATACAGATGGGCAAGCTCATGCACGAGGGTGGCATATTTTTCTTCGGCGCTATGCTTCGCATTCAAAACGACTTCATACCGCAAGGGAATAGAGACTGCCACAAGGTTAGGCTTTTGCTTGGCAACAAAACTGACCTGCCTGCCCGGCTTAACTGTCTGAATTTTACCCGCGCTTTGGGAACCGCTTTCCTGCTCAAGCATACGAATACCATCTCGCTTGGCATTCTCAATCGTTAGGTTCAATTCCTGTTTGATCAACCCGTGACGCACGCGAAAAGGATTCTCAACCTCTGGCGGCAAAGGCCGCGCATTGGGCAATGGCTCAGTGTCTATTACATCAAAAACAAACATCACTGGCCCTTTCGGTTGCAAAATCACGATGGGATTAGCTGCGGTTTTGATGGCGCGGTCATAGTCACGTTGCCAGCGATGCGGTGGGGCAACATAAGTCGCACCGGGCCTCTGGGTATGAATCAGCATCGCATTGAAAGGTGAGTAAAAGCGGAATTTGGCGACGAAATCGAGCAACTTGAAATACGCCTGACTTGAATTGTACTGGCGCGCCAGCGTGAATAATTCATCCAACGCCCGGCGCGCGCCATCCTTCTCCCAGGCGTTTACAGGGTTTTCTTCGCTGACAACGGCGGTTTCCAAATTATCCCAGAGCAGATGTTGCATGATCATGACGAGGGGCAATTGGCAACGTGCTTATGTTAGTGACAGATTCACCCAATTTAGGCAAATCAGAGACTGCAGTTTTGTATAACTCCTTTTCGTTCGTACTGACTGGCGTGGAGGTCTGCAAGTTGCTTTCGACCTGAGCGACTTGCTGGGTAGCGTAATCGCCCAATTGCTCGATCTTTTGCCGGATGGCAGTTTGCAACACGGTTACGCCTTCTAACAGTTCTTTACGCAGGTTCAACAAAAGATGAGTTGCTTCATTCAGTACTTGCTGTTGGAGTACGTCAAGCATGCGCTGCTTGATGCCTGATCCGCCCGGCAAAGCTTTGGCCTTTTGATAAGCCGGTTCCATAAAGGCAGTAACTGTGCTGAAAACGCCTGCCGTTTGTTCACGCCGCGTGACCTGAATGTATTCCAGCAAGGCGGCCTGAGCTTGTTGCGAACGCAAGCCGTAACCATCTTTTACGACATTCACATTACCACTCAGCATTTCAGCCAGCCCCTCGGGTGTGCGGTCGAGCATGCTGATTTGACCTTCAATGCGCTGGACGAGCGTGTCAATTTCACGCAAATGATGGTGTCCCAGTTGTTCGACAAGCTGTTTAAGATGCTCTCCGAAAAACTGATCCCATTTGACGGAAATCAATTCGAGAAAGGTCGAACCAATATCGTCATTGAGATTGAAACGCCGTTTGCTGGCGCTGCTTTGCCAGACGCCGCGATTTTTGACGATGGCCTGCATTGTCCGCCAATTGATGGCTCCCCATTCCTTGAAGACGGCAAGAAAGGCAGTAAGGATTTGCCGATCAAGTCGTTTTATTTCCTCGGCAAATTCTTCACAGCGTTGGATGAGAATGTTTTGCGCCAAATCGGTCTGACGGCGAATGCCACTTTTCTTTTCGGCAACGTCAGATTGCGCTTGCTGTTGCAAGCGTTGCCACTGTTCCCGAACACGCTGATCCAGCGCTTCAAAATCACGTGTTCTCTCGGTAAAAAAACCATGTATCTCTCGATAAAGCTGTTGCAGCTTTTGCGCGGTGCTGGCTAGACGCTGTTGTTGGCTACGTTCCAGAGTGATTCGTTGCAGATACTCTTTAAGCTGTGGGATGTTGGTTTCACTTTGAGCGAGCTTCAACCCCTGAAAGAGCGGATTGAGGCCGATGTCGTGCATATAGGCGGCGGAAGCAATGGGGAACACTTGAATTTGATCAATTTGTTCCAGAAAACGCATGCCTTGTTGCAGATCGCCGGTTCTTTGCAGGATTCCAGTGGCAATGCCTTGCAATTGTTCGCGGATAGCCTTGATGACTTCTTGGTTACGATACCGCAAGACGTCGTTCAAATTGTGGTTGCCATTATTAGGGTCCAACCCCATTTGTTGTATGACGCCGGCCAGATTGAAATCATCGGCGCGCGTCGCAATGACGGCAAATTCGGGTAAGCGGCCTTCGAGAAAGAGACGCAGCAACAAACGCTCTTCGCGCAACATGGTGGTAAATACGCGCGTGATGCCGGTTTGGCTATTGCAAATCATCCAAAGATAACGGGCTTGTTCGAGGTAGCGCTGGGTGACCTGTTCGCGGGCCGGATTTGGGTCGTCCAGACCTGGCAAATCAACGAGCACTAATCCATTGGCGAGTATCGGGAAATCGCCATAAATGCGCACTTCGCTGATTAAAGGCCAGTATTGCCGGTCGGTATTGATCTGGTTGCGACCTACCAAATAACGTCGCACTTCATTGCGCAACGTCTGGGCAGCGCGAGTTTCGATTTGCAGCGGCGGACATGCATTCGTCATCCACGGCAGAATGTCAGCCGGCAGTCCACAGTTTTCCGTCTCTGCCATGCTGAAATCAAAATCGCTAAGTTTTTCAATGGGATAAACGGCTTTGAGCTTTTCAGTGGCGGTTTCGATCTGCAACACAAGCTCATCACGATCAAGGCTGGTATCTTCAGTCGTTTCCGATTGTGCGCAAAGGTCACGCAACTGCCGCAGTTCCCTCCGCCATTCCTCCAGCTCAATAAATTGAATTTCAGCTTGATAACTCTCAATTGCGGCGTGATGAATTGAAGTGATCACACACGTACAAGCCCCAACTGCTCCACCCACCGCCAGAATATTTTGCCCCAGCAAAGCATTGATCAAAGTGGACTTTCCTTGTTGAGACGGCCCAAGCATGGCAATCGCCATCTCGGTCGGCTGGTTTATCAGCGCCTCGGCGTCTGCCAAGTCTGTCGACCATTGTTGCAACAATTCTGCGTGATTGTTTGAGCAAAGCGGTTCAGCGTGTTGTTCAAGCCACGCCCGAATCCCATCAATGTAACGGTAAAGTTCGAGTAAGGGGGATTCCATATTTAACTGGGTATTTCTCCTCGTTCGATGAGGGTTTGCAATTGGTAATTTACGCTCGTCACGCCGAAGTCCGGTTCCCTTTGAAAGGGGCTACGAACATAGGAAACACGATGAGCGCCATCTGGAAAGAATTCCACAATGGCCAGAATGAAGTCGTCAGGTTTGTTCAGCGAATAAAGAATTTCGTTTTTGGTCACCGTGACGGTGTCAGCCCCGTGAGCACGGCCTTTGACTTCGATAAACCGCAACTTGCCTGAGCCAGGGACAATGCTTTCAATGTCGTAGCCAAGTCGTTCGGTCTCACGGTCAGCAGGTATAAAACCAAGGCGTCGTTCGATTTCCATCACAATCTCACGCGCCCGCGCGGCAACGGCTTGCGTGTCGGGCGCAGGAATCATCAACGGATTGCCTTTAAGTCTGGCAATCAATCCAAGAGGGATCACGACCAGGCCGCCCATCACGACCGGTGGTGCGGCAGAAATTTGACGTTCGAGCTGCAACTCTTCCATGCGTTTTTGCAAGCGGGCTTGCAAAAGATCGGCTCGCTTGCGGGCTTCGCCAGAATTGAGCCGCGCGTTGGGACGCCCCGCTTGTTCCTGCAAATGCAAATCTTCGGCACGGCGATCCCAATGCATGATTTCTTTGGTCAGCCGGTCTTTAACGGCGGCTTCTGTTTTTCCAAGCAAAGCCAGCTTGCGCGCACGCACGCTTTCAAGATGTTCGGGGACTACGTGCGCGATGGCATAACCTAACACTTGTTGTTCAATAGCCGCTGCGCCGTCTGACCGCTTGGCGATCCAGGCCAGTTCAGGAAGCGAGAGTAATGCCTCAATGACGGGTTCATCGGCGGTCAGCGGGCGGTAATCAAGGTAAGGCGCATAATGCAGGTGGCGCGCTTGTCCGTCTGCATCAAGCTCGACGTAAAGCATTTGCTTGGAAATGATGCGATGTTCCCCCGCGCGCGTAATGCTGGCATCACGGATGGCGTGTTCAAGGTAAAACAGCACACGGGGTGTCACTCCATAATCGCGGTTGTCAACCAGCACGGTGCCATGGCGCAGAAGATTGCGATGGCGTTCGAGCGTGAGGTCAAGCGTCGCGTCAAGCAATGGATGACCGGGACAAACGAATGCCGCCAAGGTTTGCCCTGCCGGAGCAACCAACGGCTTTTCAAAAGCGATGCGTTCATAACGCGGCAAGACGGCTTCGCCAATGCCGATTTGGCGATCCCGATTGCGTACGGTTGTGGGGACGTGGCTGATTTCATAGCGTCTCGTTTCGCGCTGTTTGATTGTGCCGCCCAGTTGTTTGAAGGCTTCGAGAAAAAACGATTCGATGTAATGGGGTTGCAAGCGACGGGCTTCGGCGCGCTCCATGTCTTCCCGAATGCGGAAGACGCGCGAGGCATCCATCGTGTCGTGCGCAAGTGCGTGCTCTTCCAGCAAATCTTGCAATTGCGCTTTGTCGAAAGCATTTGCCACCACTTGCGTTAGCCGGTCAAGCACGTCCTGCTTTTCTCCGTAACGAATGGCTTCAATTAGCAACTCTTTCAGCGGCTTTCCATCGAAATGCACCTTGCCGAGTACATCAAAGACCTGCCCGCCGAGCGCCTTGCGTGCCTGATCAAGTTTGTCGAGCAGCGTGTGATAAACCTCGCCTTCTCGCGTTTTATGCGCAACTAAATTCCAGAGATAGCAGATTTCGGTCTGGCCGATGCGGTGAATGCGCCCAAAACGCTGTTCGAGCCGGTTGGGATTCCACGGCAAATCATAATTCACCATCAGGTGGGCGCGTTGCAGGTTGATGCCTTCACCCGCAGCATCGGTCGCAATCAGCACCTGCACGTGTGGGTCGTGACGAAAAGCTTCCTGCGATTTCATGCGGTCTTCGCGCCCCATACCGCCGTGGATCACTACAACGGATTCATCGCGTCCGAGCAACGTGCCGATCTTTTGCCGCAGGTAATTCAAGGTGTCGCGGTGTTCAGTAAAAATGACCAGCTTCTGATGGGGCGATGGGTCTGGAATGCGTTGCGCAGTGAGTGAGGTTTCATCATCCGGCTTGGCGCTAGTCGCCAGCGCGGCAGGTGTGAAGATTTCGCCGCACAGCCCTGCCAGTTCGCGCCATTTGCGATCCTGTCCGCTGCGGCGCACGGCGAGGGCGAGGTTCTCTAAACGTTGGAGCGTGGCGATTTCGGCTTTGAGTTCGATCAGGCTGCGGGCGGCGGTTGCCTGATCAAGAACCTCTTCTTCCGCCGCTGCGATTTCATTGTCAGGAGCATCTTCTAGGTCTTCGACATCTTCGGCATCGAGTGTCACGGCGTCAGCTATCAAACTGGCGCGCTGCAACAGTTCCATTTCCCGCAAACGACTTTCAAGACGTTCACGTCGGCGGCGCAAGGACTGGTAAATGGCTTCAGGTGAAGAGGCCAGTCGCCGTTGCAAGATCGTTAAAGCAAAACCAACCGTGCCCGCGCGCTTGTCATTTTGCAGGGCTTCGGCGCGATTGAACTCTTCGCGCACATACTCGGTCACAGACTGATATAACTTGAGCTCATCGTTGGACAGGTCATAAGGCAGTGTTTGTGCGATGCGTTCGGGAAAGAGCGGCGTCGCATCGAATTTAAGCAAATCCTCCTTCACCATACGCCTCATCAGATCAGAAATATCGGCGGTATGGGTGCCGTCGCGGAAGCGCCCCTCAAAGCGGTCACCATCCAGCAAGGCCATAAAAAGCTGGAAGTCTTCTTCTTTACCGTTGTGCGGCGTAGCAGTCATTAAAAGAAAATGCCGCGTCAAAGTTGAGAGCAGTTGGCCAAGTTTATAACGCTTGGTGTACTTGATTTCTCCGCCAAAAAACGTCGCTGAAAGTTTGTGGGCTTCGTCGCAGACAATTAAATCCCATCGGCAATCAGGTGTTTTGAGCTTTTCCTGCAAAGCTTCGTTGCGGGAAAGCTTGTCCAGACGGGCGATGACCAGATTGGTTTCAAGGAACCAGTTACCGGTACGCGCGGCTTCGAGCTTGTCATTTGTCAGAATCTCAAACGGCAAATGAAAACGTCGGTAAAGTTCATCTTGCCACTGTTCAGCCAGACTGCCGGGACAAACAATCAAACAGCGTTGCAAATCCCCACGCGCGATCAATTCTTTGATCAACAAGCCAGCCATGATCGTCTTGCCTGCGCCGGGGTCATCGGCCAGCAAAAAACGCAACGGCTGGCGCGGCAGCATATGTTCATAAACCGCAGTGATCTGTTGCGGCAGCGGTTCAACCAGTGAAGTATGCACGGCCAACACTGGATCAAAGAGATGTGCCAGACGAATGCGGTGTGCTTCGGAAACCAAACGAAACGTCGCGCCATCACCATCGAAGCTCCACGGACGACCGGCTTCAACAACTTCCAATTCGGCTTCGTTGTCACGGTAAAGCAACACATTGGCAACTGCGCCAGTTTGCGTTTTGTAAGTCAGTTCGAGCGCCTGTGAGCCAAACCATTGCACGTTGACGACCGTCACTAATGCGTTAGGCAGGATGCCCCGCACCGTGGCAAAAGGCGTGAGGTCTTCGAGTTTGCACATGTATTTGTCCTCTGAGAGAAATCAACGGGGCAACGATTATGTGACAGACGGGACACTCCCAATACCGGTGCATACATCTCAAGTTGTGTGCCATCACTCAACCTCATATTTCGTCAGCCAATCGGTCAGCGTTTGGTAACTAGGCAGTCTGACCAATTGTGATGCTTCCGATTTATTTCCGTTGGTTTCCTACAAGGCACGTTTCAGATAGTGTCGCGCCACTTCAGCAAGTAATTCCGGCAAACTGAATTACTGGTTAAGCGGATGGTGAAGAATATGGTCTTGCGCTTGCCTTAAGGCCGGGGCTAGGGCCATCCGAACATCATCTTCGCTGATTTGTGGTTTTGTGGCAATGATGGCGGCGCCCAATAACGTATTTCGTAACGCCCGCACATTGCCTGGCCAGGAATAGTTGAGCAGAAGGTTTTTTTGCCTGCACAGAAGCCTCCTCTGCTCAATCTGCAAGTCGCCCGCGTGTTATGTAACCGCGGTAAAATGCCCCGCCAGTATGGAGATATTACTTGATGAAATAAGGACGCGAATTCAAAACCAAGTGGGATGCAAGCAACTGCATAGCTCAAAACAAAACCCTGATGGTTTCAAAAGCCAGTGTTTATCATTCCAATCGAGCTAGTTTTTTGATAGTTATTTTGATAGTGAACAGAAGGGCTAGAGAAGCAAAGCTTTTACTTACAGTATTTAGATGTAGGTAATGACGGAGAGCGAGGGATTCGAACCCCCATGCCCTTTCGGACGCCGGTTTTCAAGACCGGTGCAATAGCCATTCTGCCAGCTCTCCGTAAATTGGAAGGCAAATTTTCAAGGTTCTCTGACCTCGAAACGGGCGGCAGACTATCACGGCAATCGCAGGATTTCAAAGTCCGCAATTTGGCGCGGTCAAATGCTTGCAGCGGTTTGGCGAGCAGGCTAGCATAAGCGCGACTTGGCGCTGCAAATCTTTGGGAACCGCCGTTCTGTCACCATCGCCGGTCAGTTGTTATTGGTCTTCCGATTCTTCAAATTAAAGTTCTTCATTTTTATCGGGAAAATACTATGGGTACTTTAGGGAAGGCATGTGCCTGGGGGCTGTTGGCCTGTTTTGCAGTGCTTTATTCCGGTGGCCAAGACTCAGCTCAAGCGCAGCATTCAAAATCGTTATTCTCGTCACTTCAAAAATCACATCCCAGGTTGATCGCCACAAATCAGGACTTAGCTCGTGTGCGACAACTCATCAAAACTGAGCCGTTGGCCAAAGCCTGGCATAACAAATTGCGGCAGCAAGCTGAAAAAATTCTCGGACAAGCTCCCATTGAGTACAAACTGATCGGCCCGCGATTGCTGGCGCAAAGCCGTCTTTGCCTGGACCGTGTGTATACGCTGGGGTTGGTTTACAGACTGGATGGCGACAGGCGTTTTGCAGACCGCGCCAAGAAAGAATTGATGACGGCGGCGGCATTTCAGGATTGGAATCCGTCGCATTATCTGGATGTCGCTGAAATGACGCACGCATTCGGTATTGGATATGACTGGTTGTTCGATTCATTGACGGCCGAAGAACGCGCGACGCTTCGCAATTCGATTGTTGAAAAAGGGTTGAAACCGTCGTTTACCGAAAAACTGCCGAATGGCGCGCGCGCTTACAATTGGTGGTTGCGAGTGACGAACAACTGGAATCAAGTCTGCAATGGAGGTCTGACGGTGGGCGCGCTGGCAATTGCTGACGAAGAGCCGGAGTTGGCCGAACGCGTCATCAGCAGGGCAATTGAATCCATAAAATTACCGATGAGCTCTTATGGGCCAGACGGCGGGTGGGACGAAGGGCCAGGGTATTGGCATTATGCGACGAGCTACAATGTTTATTTTCTGGCAGCCCTCGAAACGGCTCTGGGCAGCGATTTTGCGCCAATTCAATCAATGTTAAAGATGCCCGGTGTTTCTGTTACGGGCGATTTTCGAATGCATTCAGCCGGACCGATCGGGCGATCTTTCAATTACGCGGACGCAGGTGACCGTGTGGAAGCCGCGCCTGAATTGTTCTGGCTGGCGCAAAAATTCAACCGGCCAGTCTGGTCGTGGCACGAACGCCAACGTTCTGGCTCTCCGCACGCAACCGATCTGATCTGGTTTGATGCGCGCAGCGCAGGAGCCAAGGCAGAACACATGCCGCTCGATGCTGTGTTCAAAGGAATTGACGTCGCTTTTTTTCGCAGTTCGTGGGAAGACTCCAACGCCGCTTACCTCGGCTTCAAGGGGGGCAACAACAAAGCCAGCCACAGCCATTTGGACCTTGGCACATTCGTAATGGATGCCCGTGGGTACCGCTGGGCAATTGACCTGGGAAGCGACAATTACAATCTGCCTGCTTATTTCGGAAACCGTCGCTGGACGTATTACCGTCTGAAAACCGAAGGCCACAACACGTTGGTCATCAATGGTGTCAATCAGGAATCCGCTGCTCGTGCGCCCATCATCGCCTTCAATTCAACGCCTGAACGCGCGTTTGCGATTGCCGACCTGACCGCCGCGTATCCGATGACCAAACGAGTGTGGCGCGGTGTCGCGATGCTGGATCGCGAACAAGTGATGATCGAAGATGAAATCGAAGCGACCAACCCTGTTGACATTGTCTGGGGAATGCATACGCCAGCCGAAATCAATTTGGACGCAGCAACAGCGATTTTGAAACAAGGCGCCGAATCTGTTCGCGCCCGAATCATTGAACCCGCTGGCGCAAAATTTGAAGTAGTATCCGCCCAGCCTGCTACACCCGAGGAAAATCAAAATCGCGGAGTTCGCAAACTGGTTATTCGCTTAGCCGAAAAGGCGAAAGAACTGCGGCTGGTGGTGGTGATTGAAACTGGCGATAAAACCAACACAATTTCCCCAGAGCCGTTGGCCCGATGGATTGAAAACAGAAAGAAATGAGGAATCTGAACATGCCTAACATCTCAAGACGACAATTTGCGCTATCGCTTTCAACCGCCATTGCGGCGCCAGCAATTATCAGCGCTTCCAGTTGGAATGCCGACAAAAGCAAACGATTGCCAATCGCTTTTTCGACGCTCGGATGTCCAAAATGGACTTGGAAACAGGTTTTGGACTGTGCCGCCCAGAATGGGTATTCGGCAATGGAGCTGCGCGGAGTGGGGAACGAAATGGATTTACCCAAATCGCCGCAGTTCATCGGAGCCAAATTGGCGGAAAGTTTGAAAGACCTGGCCGCGCTGGGGCTGAAAATTTCTGATTTGGGGGCTTCTGCCCGACTGGGCGAACCCGATCCGGCCAAACGTCCCGCGCAAATGGATGAAGCCAAACGCTTCATTGAGCTGGCGCACAAACTGAATTCGCCTTATGTGCGTGTGTTCGGCGGCAAATTGCTGCCGGGACAAACTATGGAAGACGCGACCAAACGCATCGTAGCCGGATTCAAGGAGTTGCACGAACACGCAAAAGGCAGTGGCGTTACCTTGTTGATTGAATCGCACGACGAATTCACGACTTCGGAATCG
>DAOMFR010000001.1:80762-94280 GCA_035429885.1 Blastocatellia bacterium | reverse complement strand
GCAGCCAACCATCAGGAGCAATCCATTGAATATTCCCGACGGGTATCAGGAATTTTCATTCCCTTTGGAACACAAACCGCGCCGCGTTTTTTATCGCGGCGAAGGGCCAGGCGTGTTGATCCTGCATGAACTGCCGGGCATGTCCGAAGCCTGTTTGCAACTGGGCCGGCTGATCGCTCAAGAAGGATACAAGGTGTATTTGCCGTTGATGTTCGGCCAACCCGGCGAGCGTAATGTTTGGTTGAACTTGGCCAGAGTCTGTATTCAACGTGAGTTCAATCTTTGGTCAGCAAACGCGCCAAGCCCGATTGCCAATTCCCTGCGGGCGTTGTGCCGTCACATTTACGACGAATGCAAAGAACATGGGGACAAAGGAATTGGCGCAATCGGGATGTGTTTGACCGGAAACATCGTTATTTCGTTGATGGTGGATGAACGGTTGATGGCTCCGATTCTCAGCCAGCCTTCGTTGCCGCTGACGTTCTTTTCCGAAGAAAAGAAAGCGGCGCTCGGTGTTCCGCAAGCAGATATTGACGCGGCCAAAGCGCGCAACATTCCTGTCTTGGGATTGAAATTTGAAGGCGACAGAGTTTGCACAAAGGCGCGCTTTGACACTTTGCAACGCGAATTCGGTCAGAATTTTGATGCCTTTATTATTCCGGGAGACGCTCACGCTGTTCTGACGGAACACTTTCGCAATGAAGCCGGACATCCAACCAGAGAAGCTCTGGACAAAGTTCTGGCTTTGCTGAAAACACAACTCAAATAAGGAGAAACGCTATGCAGGAAATGACGACCTCAGCTGTGCGCTGGGAATGGATTGGCGAAGGTTGGCAAATGTTCGCGGAAAAATGGCAAGTCTGGGTGCTGCAAATGTTGATTGTTGGCTTGATCTTTGCCGTTCCCGCCGTGCCGTTTTACGCCATGATGATTCCGATGCAACTCGCAGCGACACCTGATCAGCCTCCTGAATTGCCTGTGCTGTTTTTGCCCTTGGCATTGGGAATCGGTGTGTTGGCAGTTCTCGGCGGTGCGTTTTTCTTCAGCGGACTTTACAAAACAGCGTTCAAACAATTGCGCGGCGAACCGATTGCGGTTGGTGATCTGTTTTCCGGCGGCGATGTTTTTCTGCGAGTCCTCGGCGCGTTCATCGCCATCGCGTTTTTTACCATTCTGGGATTCGTTCTTTGCATTTTGCCGGCGTTTGCTGTCGGAGGGCTTCTCTACTTCACGGTCCCGCTGATCGTCGCACGCGATCTAGGTATCGGCAAAGCGTTGAGCGCCAGTTACGAAGCGACAAAGGCAAACTGGCTGATGTTCGCGCTTTTCGCATTTGTGGCTTCGCTGCTGGCCAGCCTGGGGCAATTCGCTTGTTACATAGGTTTGCTGGTGACGTATCCGCTGCAATTCACCATCGCGGCTGTCGCTTATCGCGATGTCTTTGGCTTGCAGGGAGCACGACGTTTCACTGGCAACAACCAACCGGATTATCCCAGCAATTATGCGCCGCAATCGTTTCCGCAACCGGCTCCGCCGCAATACGACGCGCCGGCTCAACCTGACTTTACGACGTTGATTTGCACGAATTGCGGTACGACGATTAATCGCCAATCGAAGTTTTGCAGCAAATGCGGCCATCCGATTGGCGCGTAGCAAAATCTTTTCTTCCCACGAAGACGCGCGAAAGGAACACGAAGAGAAAGGAAGGAAATGCCGCCTTTTCGTGAAACTTCGTGAGTTCGTGGGAAGAAGTGTTTTGAACGACTATTCGATTGCATGAATCTTGATGACAGACTCCGCTATTCAATTTGACCGGGTCACGTTTCGGCACACAGGCGGCGCGACGATTCTTGACGATTTTTCGCTGACCATTGGCCGAGGCGAAACGCTGGCGTTGGTCGGTCGCAGCGGAATGGGAAAAACAACCATTCTCAAACTGATCAACCGATTGCTGTTGCCGCAAGCGGGAACCGTTCGCATCGAAGGTCGTGCGACAACCGATTGGGACCCGATCAAGCTTCGTCGCCGAGTTGGATATGTGTTGCAAGAAGTCGGGCTGTTTCCGCACATGACCATTGGGCGCAATGTCGCCGTTGTTCCTCATCTGGAAAGTTGGCCTGAAACCAAAATCAATCAACGTGTGGAGGAATTGCTCGAGTTGGTTGGATTGGAGCCGGCAAAATTCCGCGACCGATTTCCGCGCGAACTTTCAGGCGGTCAGCGGCAACGAGTCGGTGTGGCTCGTGCGCTCGCCGCCGATCCTCCGATTCTGCTGATGGACGAACCGTTCGGCGCGCTCGATCCGTTGACTCGAGCCGAAATGCACCGCGAATTTCATCGTATCCAATCGCAAGTTCGCAAAACTATCGTCTGCGTCACGCACGACATGGGCGAAGCCTTTGCGCTCGGCGACAAACTCGGCGTATTAGCTGAAGGCAAACTGGCGGCGCTGGCTCCGCCAAACGAAATCGCACGGTCAAATAATCCCGAAGTTAAAATCTTTCTTGATGCGCTTCCCAGAATGGTAAATTCGCAAGGATGAATGATGAATTGAACTCTTTCATCGGTCATTCTTCTGCATTCATCATTCAGATTTCATTCTTTGTGTATGCGTCTCTTCGAATTCTGGCTTAATCACGGTAGCGAATTTCTGAGTGCCATTGCGCGACACCTGGCGCTGGTGTTGGCGGCAACAGGGATAGCTGTGGCCGTCGGAGTTCCGCTGGGAGTCCTGGCGTATCGTCGCCCGCGATTGGGAAATCCGCTGATTGGGTTGGCGAATATTGTGCAGACAATCCCCAGTTTGGCGATGTTTGGGTTTTTGATTCCGCTGCCTCTGGTTGGCGGCATCGGAGCCAAAGCCGCGCTGATCGTGTTGACGCTATACGCGTTGTTGCCTGTCATGCGGACAACGGTTAGCGGGTTGAAATCGGTTGACCCCGCGGTGCGCGAAGCAGGCTTGGCGATGGGAATGACCGACCGGCAATTGCTGTTTCAAGTCGAATTGCCCCTGGCACGTCCGGCAATTCTGGCTGGCGTCCGTGTAGCAACGGTCGTTGGCGTCGGCACGGCGACGATTGCGGCGGCGATTGGCGCGGGCGGTTTGGGCGAATACATTTTTCGCGGCGTCGCCAGTGTGGACAGCACGGTGATTCTGGCCGGAGCAATTCCGGCGGCCGCGTTGGCGTTGTTGGCAGATTTTTTGCTGGGCAAAACGGAGCATTGGTTTTCGCCTGAACGATCTTCGCGCAAATCGTCGAAGCTTGTTTGGGCGGTTGCGGCTGGCTCAGTTGTTTTGATTTTGTTGATTGGTGGCTTGCTGTGGTCGGAACGTTCGGCAGGCCGGATTGTTGTCGGGTCGAAGGATTTCACCGAACAGGTCATTCTTGGCGAACTGATGGCACAGTTGATTGAGCAAAACACTTCGCTGAAAGTGCAACGCAAACTCAACTTGGGCGACACGCTGGTTTGCGAAACAGCGATGCGCGCAGGCGACCTGGACCTTTATGTCGAATACACCGGCACGGCGTTGACGGCAGTGTTCAAACAACCAGTCTTGCTGGACAGCAACCAGGTCAACGCGCGCGTTGCAGCCAGTTACGCGGCAACCGGGCGGACGATGCTTTCACCACTGGGGTTCAACAACACTTACGTCATACTGGTTCGTGGCGAAGACGCTCGGCGGTTGAGCTTGAAGACGATTTCCGACGTTGCAAAGCAAACTCCCAATTGGCGTGCCGGATTCGGCTCAGCATTTTTGGACCGCGAAGACGGTTTCAACGGTCTGAAGCAGACTTATGGGTTGCAGTTTGCCGCTGCGCCGCTGGCCATGAATCTGTCACTGACGTATCGCGCCTTGGCCGACAGGCAAGTTGATTTGATTGCGGGGGATGCGACAAACGGGTTGATTGCCAAGCTGGATTTGTTCGCACTTGAAGACGACCGCCGCTACTTCCCGCCTTATCATGCCGTGCCGGTTGTGCGAACCGAAACCTTGAACCGTCATCCTGAATTGCGCGGGCTGATCGAACGGCTGGCAGGCAAAGTGACCGATCAGGAAATGCGGCAGATGAACTTCGAAGCCGACGTTGAACGCCGCGATCCCAGTTTGATCGTCAAAGCGTTTCTGGATCGTCACAATGAAATGTTCGGCAACAGATAACAAGCATGGGCCAAGATTCGTCGCCATCTCCTGAGCAAACCGTTCAATGTCAAAACTGCCTTGAATTCAGCGATTCGTCGCTGACCAATTGCCGCTACTGTGGCGCAGTCATCGACTTTACCCCCTTGCCGGTTGAAGAGCAGGTCCAGTCCAAATTTGCCCAGGCCTGCCGTGACGGAAATTTGCTTATGGTCATGTCGCGAGCCTTGGCAGTGTGTTTTATCGCGCTAACCTTTTCATTTCTGACCACGTTGGCTCTGGCGGGCTTTTTGATTCTGCTGGTTGCCGTGCCATTGATGCAGGTTCGTTGGTGGATGAAGTACGGACGTCTTCCAACCGAAGATATGGCTTATCAGCAGGCCAGACGAGAGACCATTGTTTCGGCTGTTGTCTGGTGCGGAGTCTTGCTGGTTTGGCTGTTTGCCAGCGTAATCCAAACTCTTCTGTTTGCTCAGCGATAGGTGAAAACAATGCCTGGAATATTTTCACAAGATCAGCCCAAAACTTTTCGATGCCTAAACTGCGGCGAAATCATCAACACCGCGATGACGAAGTGTATTTTTTGCGGTGAACCGATGGACAGGGACGCGGCATTGGCGACGGCGGAGTTTCAGAAAACCCTCGACAACGCATGTATCGAAGCACGAACGCTGAAAATCATGGCCTTGGTTTTGGTTCCGTTTTATCTCGCAACCTGGTTGCCGGTGATCGGTAACAGCGCCATTATGTTTTTTCCGATCCTCTTTATCCTGACACCGATCATGCTGGGGCGATGGTGGATGGTGTATCACCGGCTTCAGTTAAACCATGACAGACTGAAGCAGGCACAGCGCAATGTGATGACGGCAATTATTGTTTGGGGGCTAATGGGTGGCGTGTGGCTGGCAAGCGTTTTGATTCGAACGATTGTGCTGGGCAACCGGTCTGCGAACTAATTTTCCAGATCAAGATGATCGGTCAACAGGGTTGCTCCGATGACTCCGACGGGCAGTGACAACAAATTGATTCCGGGAATCAGCAACATCAAATAGCTGGCAGCACCAAACCCGAAAGCTGCGGATTTGTTTCGCCAGACAATGCCCAGTTTATTGCCGAACAACAGTCCTCGGGCAGACAGCGGCACGTCCAGAAAATCCAACCCGCAAAGCGAAATTGCGATGACCACTCCGATAATTGGGCCGATGGGAGGAATGAAGTTCAACGCCAATGCCAATCCGCCAACAATCAAATGCAGCGTGGCGATCTTCAAGCCTTCTTTGACTGCTCTAGTCCAGCTTACTTCTGAACGAAAAGTTTCACCGGTTGAAATACTATGCGTTTTTCGACTCAGGGCTTCTGCGAATGGCGCAAGCAACACTCTGGCCATCGGCAAATAAAGAAAGTAACTGAGCAGCAAAGCCAGTCCAAGAATGATTGCTTTGGCGAGCAACTGATAATCCTGCGGAATCAGACCTGAAAAGACTTGGCCGATCAGCCAGACGCAGCCAAATGCCAGCCCCACCAGCAACAAAACCGTCAGCGCAATTGGAATCAGCGACAATGCCAGCAGCGCTGGGTGACGAAACAACATGCGCAACCCCGCAAAGAAAAAACGGATTCCCCAGGCGAAGTGATAAAACGGATTCGCAGAGTTGGCTTTGTATGTTTTGATTGTTTCGATTGGTGTCACGTAGATTGATTCATTCCGCTTCAATTGTTGTTGATGTTGATCTGTTTGGTCACGCCGACAACAGAGAACGTCAATCCGCCGAGCGAGGTTCGATTGTTTTGCTTTTCGTAAAACAGGAAGCCACGCAAATTTCCTTGGGCGGGGATGACAGAGTTCATGGCCAAGCCAATCTTTTCGTAACTTTCGACAGTGCGCAGCTTGGCGTCTTTGCGGTAAAAGCCGTCGCCATAATATTTCATGACGCGTTTCAGCGCTTGATCGGGCGGAATGGGTTTAAGATTGCCGCCGTTGGAGTCGCGCAGGCTGAATTTCAACGAATCGGCTTTGACTGGCGAGGGAGTTCTGTTGACCAGTCGCACGTCAACCGCAATGACTCCGGCCAAGGGCAAATTGGCGTCGAATCTTTCCAGCGATTGATCACCATCAAGTATCGCGGTGGCCGCAATGAATCCTTGTTCACCACTGGCGATGTCATCCGCAGATGAACTAGCAGGCAATGGCGTCACGTTGTAAAGCTGCGCGCCGCAACCGATGCTGACAAGCAAGCTCATGCTTAAAGCGGAACTGATAATTATTCGTCCAAACATAGCGCGGAATGTAGTTGCATTGGTTCGACACTGTCAACAAATCGGAAATCATCTGCAACTATCTCGGTATCAGTGCGTTTGCTGTTTCTGCAAGCTGAAATTACCTGGGCGTTCAACGGTCGCAATGCCGACTGGCATTTGCAAAAAGCAACAACGCCAATTTGAGATGGAGGATTGATGATTTCACGGAAAAGTTTAGGCAGAAAAATGGCGGCACATTCACTGACGGTTGTGCTGATACTGGGAACAACTTCTTTGGCAGGCGCGTCTGACCAGCCACGACGCGAAGGAGCGAAAATGACGGAGACCACTGAAACTTCTCAAAGCGGGCAAACGACTCAAAATGGCAACAGCACCGTCGAAGATCAAAAAAGCGTAGCGATCACGGTGTACAACTCCAACCTTGGTTTGGTGAAAGACACGCGCACCTTGAAACTTCCGCGCGGAACTTCGCAGCTACGCTTTATGGATGTCGCGCAACAAATCAATGCGACATCGGTTCACATCAAATCGTTAACCGCGCCGGACTCGCTGAGCGTCGTTGAACAAAGCTACGAATACGACCTGTTGAATCCTCAAAAGCTGTTAGACAAGTACGTCGGCCAGGAATTGACCCTGGTGCTGCGAACGATGGAAAGCAACACCGAAAAGCTGACTCCGACACGCGCGACATTGCTGTCAAACAACAGCGGGCAGGTCTGGCAAATTGGCGGTCAAATTGTCATCAATCCAACGAACATTGCTGAAATTCGTTTTGAGAGGTTGCCACAGGATTTGATTGCCAAACCGACGCTGGTTTGGACGCTGAATAACACAGGCGCTGATACGCATACAGTCGAAGCGTCTTACTTGACGCAGGGATTGAATTGGCGCTCGGATTACGTGGTTGTGGTTAATCAAAACGATACCAAAGCCGACTTGAATGGATGGGTGACATTGACCAACACCAGTGGCACGGCTTATCGCAATGCGGATTTGAAGCTGGTGGCAGGAGATGTAAACCGTGTTCATGACGAAATGGCTATCCCAAAATCCAGGATGTCGGTGGGAGCCGCCGCCGCTCCGCAGCCCCAATTTCAGGAACAAGCATTTTTTGAATATCACCTGTACACACTGCAAAGAAAAACCACGATCAAAAACAACGAGACGAAACAGATTAGCCTGCTTTCGGCCGCGGATTTCGGAATCAAGAAAGAATTGGTCATCAACGGCCAGTCTTATTACTTCCAAGGTTATAACAATCCTGGCGAACCTATTAAGGAGAAAGTCGGCGTATATGTCGGCTTCAAGAATGGGAAGGAAAGCGGGTTAGGACAGCCGCTGCCAGCGGGAGTCGTTCGCGTTTACAAAGCGGACTCCACCGGCGCTCAACAATTCGTGGGCGAAGATCGAATTGATCACACTCCGAAAGACGAATCTGTTCGAATCAAACTTGGCGATGCGTTTGACGTAGTCGCTGAACGAAAGCAAACCGATTACAAAAATATCGCCCGTCGTGTGTTTGAGTACGCTTACGAAATCCGAATCCGGAATCACAAAGAAGAGGCCGTGACTGTCGTAGTCAATGAACCCATTGGCGGAGATTGGGAAATGGTTAGTTCCAGCATTCCAGCCGAAAAAACAGCAGCTTTTGCTGCAAGATTTAATGTGCCAGTGGCCAAAGATGGGGAAGCTATTTTGAGTTACCGGGTAAGAGTCAAGTATTGAAAAAACGTGGCCCCTAAAAAATTTATGGGGCCCCTTTCGGTGCCCCGATTCAGCAGCGTCCTCAGCCATTAGGGTATTTACCGCTGCTAGTTGAGTAGGAATATACTAGCCATGTGACATTTTGGCAATAGGCCTTTCAAGAAAAATCCAGATTCTCGGATTTTTCAATAACTGATTTTGTTTATAACAATTTACAGGGCACTCAGATCGTCTTTCTTAATGAAAATTGTAGAAAAATTGTCCAAGTTTGAAGGTCTTGCAGTTGCCATCAATTTCGATCTTTTATTGCGAGTCTTGAGCGAGTTTGTGAAGTTCCGCTTCATCAATAATTGAAATTCCCAGTTCCTCGGCCTTGTCTAGTTTTGAGCCGGGATCGGTTCCAGCCAAAACGTAATTCGTCTTTTTGCTGACTGAACCAGAAACGCGCCCACCTCGAGCTTCGATAAATGACTTCGCATCCTCCCGTTTCATTGTGGGCAATGTTCCCGTGATGACAAATGTTTTGCCCTCAAAAACTTTTGGTGCGGATTCGGTTGTTGCCTGGCCTGTTTCCAGGGTGACGCCAGCCGATTTCAGTTGTTCGATCAGTTTTTGATTTTGTGGTTGATTGAACCAGTCACAAATTGAAGCCGCAACGACATCGCCTACCTCGTGAATGTTGGCGAGTTCTTCTATCGAAGCCGCCGCGAGTTTATCCAAGTTACCGCACCAGTTTGCCAGAATTGCTGCAGTGCGTTCACCGACATGGCGAATGCCCAGCCCGTAGATCAATCGTGCCAAGCCAGCCGACTTGCTGGCTTCAATCTGAGCAAGGACGTTGTCCACGGACTTGCTTCCCATGCGCTCAAGCGCCAACAATTCGTCCCTTTTTTCTGCCAGCAAATACAAATCCGCAGCACTGCTGACCAGTTGCGGCAGCATAATGGGCGAACCGGTTTCATCTACAACAATATTGCCTTTCTTATCGCGCTGCACACGGGGTGAAGTCAGTTGTTCGACCAGAGCCTCACCCAATCCTTCGATTCGCATGGCTCTGCGAGAAGAAAAGTGCAGTAAACCGGCTCGGAGTTTTGCGGGGCAATTGGGGTTGGGACATCGCGTGACCGCTTCGCCTTCCGGCTTGACCAGCGACGTTTGGCAGACGGGGCATTCAGTCGGGAAATCGAAATCAGTTTCATTGCCGGTGCGACGTTCGGCGATGACCTTTACGACTTGAGGAATGATCTCGCCGCTTTTTTCGATGAAGACGAAATCTCCACGCTTTACGCCCAGCCTGATCATTTCTTCGGAATTATGCAGGCTGGCGCGAGCCACTGTGGTTCCAGCCAGTTGAACCGGGGCGAGCACTGCGACAGGCGTGATGGCTCCGGTGCGGCCAACCTGATAAATGATGTCCAGCAATTGCGTCGAAGCCTGCCGCGCAGGGAATTTATAAGCGATTGCCCAGCGAGGTGATTTCGATGTCCAGCCAAGTTCTTCCTGCACCGCGACCTGATTGACTTTGACGACAATTCCATCGGTTTCGTATTTCAAGTCGTCGCGTTTGGTTTCCCAACTGTTGCAATAATCAATGACCTCTTCAATGGTTCGGCAATGGCATAGCTCTTTATTCACCTTCAATCCGTGATTCGCCATCCACTCCAAGGATTCCGCATGAGTTGGGAAGGCCGGTTCGCCATTGAACAGCAGTTGATAGCAGAAAATGTCCAGGCGTCGGTCAGCGACGGCTTGCGGATCAAGCTGGCGCATTGCGCCGGAAGCGGCATTTCGCGGATTGGCAAAGGTCGGCAATTCCTGTTCGGCACGTTCGCGGTTGACGCGTTCAAACGCCTCGTGAGGCAAATACACTTCGCCTCGCACTTCAACCTCATCGGTTCGATCTGTTTCCAGCCGAAGCGGCACGGAACGAATCGTTTTGGCATTTTGAGTGACAACTTCGCCGCGAGTTCCATCGCCGCGTGTCACCGCACGCGCCAAAAAACCATGTTCGTAAATCAGCGAAAGACTCAGCCCGTCAATTTTCAGTTCGCAGATAAAATCAAACTTTCGACCTTCGGCCAGCTTTTCACAACGTCGCGCCCAATCGCGCAAATCTTCGATGCTGTAACTGTTATCCAGCGAAAGCATTGGGCGCTTGTGGAAATATTCTTCGAAACCTTCTGCTGGCTGGCCGGAAACTCGCTGTGTAGGGCTGTCCGGCGTGATCAGTTCGGGATGTTCAGCTTCCAGCTCTTTCAATTGCCGCATCAGGGCGTCGTATTCAACGTCCGCGACGGTTGGCGAATTCAGCACGTAATAACTGTAATCGTGTTCGTTGATTTGTCGCCGAAGTTTGGCAATTTCTTTTTCCGCTTTTGATTTTTCAGGCATAGATTTTTTCCTGGTCGGCCAAGCAAAGGGAATCTGATGCAAGTATGGTTTACGTCTTCCTAGGCTGACCTCTATAATCGCGTTCAATGCTTCCCTGATTCGTTTACTGCCGAAGGCTAACTTAACTTGGAGTTGTCGCTTCAAGCAAGGAATGACCAGCGGTCAAGAATCTGTTGTAACTGATGACTGTTTCAAACGAAATCACCACACTTGTTCGCCGCAAGCTCAGCCATTTTGAGCTGTGCGCCCACCAGGATGTCGAGTTCCAAAACAAAACCACTTTGCTGGAAGATGTCGAACTGGTTCACCAGCCGCTGACTGAAACCTTGCTGGAAGAAATTGATCTGAGCGTAGAGGTTTTGGGGAAACGGTTGCGCTATCCGCTGGTCATCACTGCGATGACGGGGGGCGTGGAAGAAGTCGGAGTGTTCAATCGTGACATTGCAGCGCTGGCGAACCGGCTGGGAATCGCCTTTGGCCTGGGTTCTCAACGCGTGATGTTGCGTTACCCCGAAGTCGCCAGCACCTTTCAGGTTCGGGATGTTGCGCCGGATTTGCTGATCTTGGGGAACATCGGAATTGCTCAGGCGCGGGAAATGACAACGTCAGAAGTTGTTCGGTTGGGCAGGGAAATCGGCGCGGACGCGATGTGCGTTCATCTGAACACGGCAATGGAAGTGATTCAGGAAAGCGGCGATCACGATTTTCGTCGTTCACTGGAAACCATCGAACGGCTGATCGCGGAATCTCCGTTGCCGATCATCGTTAAAGAAACTGGCTGCGGATTTGCGCGCGAAAGCGGCATGAAACTGGCTGCAGCCGGAGCGGAATGGGTGGATGTTTCCGGCGCGGGCGGAACTTCGTGGGTGGCGGTGGAAACCATTCGCAACCGCGCGTTGCGCCATTTGGGCGAAGCCTTTTGGGATTGGGGCGTGCCGACAGCGGCCAGCGTTTGCGAACTGCGCGGGCTGGATTTGAAGCTAATTGCTTCTGGCGGAATCCGAACCGGGTTGCAGGCGGCAAAAGCTCTGGCGTTAGGCGCAAAGCTTGTCGGTGTGGCCTTGCCGGTGTTGCGCGCATACACCAGCGGCGGCATCGAAGGCGCTGAATTGTTTTTGCGACAGTTTTTTGACGAACTGCGCGTCGCAACGATGCTGGCCGGATGTGCAAAAGTCTCTGAACTGAAACCTGACCGGGCAGTGATTGGCGGAAAATTACGTGAATGGGTTTCTCAGCGAGGCTTGCAATTGAAATGACAGCTCAGCCCAATCCAGTCAGCCTGTGTCTGGTCACAGCCGTTGATGTGGAATTCAAAACGGCAATTTCCTTGCTTCGCCAGCCGACTCTTTCCAATGAAGCCGGCTTCAAACGTTGCTGCGGTTTTTTCGGCGACCGCCGCGTGACAGTTTTGCAATGCGGAATGAGCGCACTCGGATTTGATCAATGGCTTCGTGCTCATCTGGAAAACAATCACTATGAAACTTTGGTTGTCGCAGGCCTGGCGGGTGCGCTTAAGCCAATCCTGAAAACTGGCGACATCGTGGTTTACGATCTTTGCTGGGACAGGCGCGATGGCGTTGCCGAAGAACGCGCTGAAATTCATTGCAATCAGCCTTTGACTGAGTTTCTGCACAAACGTTTCCAGGATGCATCGCTTCGCTATTTCCAGGGAACTGGAATCACCGTCAGCCGGATCATCACCGACGCCGAAGATAAGTTGCGCTTGGGACTAGACCACGGAGCTTGGGCCGTGGATATGGAAAGTTACGACGTGTTGCGCGTTGCGGCGGACTTTAACTTGCCCGCCGCAGTAATTCGAGTGGTTTCGGATGAAGCCAGCCACGATTTGCCGGATTTCAACTATGCGGCGGAAGCTGGCGGCAAGATGAATTATCAACGGCTGGCGGCGGCCATGTTTCGACGGCCCGCGGCGTCTTTGCGGTTTTTGGCGAGCTTAAAACTCGTTATGAACTCTCTGCGGGAAAGCTTGCAAGTCGTTCTAAGAGTGTAACTTGGTATAGCCAAAAATGGCTCTGCGCTGCTGCCCATGCCGGATTGACAAGGTCATGTTGCTCGCCTAGAGTTTGTCTGTGTTTCGAGCGCGGCCCCGACGCTGAAATTTCAGTCTCTGCCGCCGAGCCCCTTAAGAGAACAACAAGGAGAAAAAAATGAAAAACACCGCAGTTTCTGTGGTAGAGGTGAAGCCGGAGATTGAAGTTAAAGAAGGAACCTATAAAGTCGCTTCCACGACTTTGATTGTGACCACCAAAGAGCGAGTTGAGCTGAAGACAATCACCGAACAAATCGCGAGTTTTGTCGCTCAAGCTCCTGTCCAACATGGTTTGGTGCAGATTTCGTCGTTGCACACCACTGCGGGGATTATGCTCAACGAAATCCAGGATGCTTTGCTGTCGGATATCAAAGATATGTTTTTGAAAGTCGCTCCCCAAGGGATCTACTACAAACACAACGACCCGCTATTTTCTGATTGCGACCGTCACAATGCCGATGCCCATTTGCGATCCATCATCGTCGGCCCCAACCTTTCCATCCCAATTGAAAACGGCAAAATGAAACTGGGAACCTGGCAACAAGTTCTTCTGACCGAATTCGACGGCCCGAATAATCGCAAAGTTCACGTTCAAGTGATGGGAATCTGATCGAGAGTTAGGAGAGGAGAGTTGGGGGATGGTGATGAGTTTCCCAACTTTCGACTTCCGACTCCCGACTTCTTCAATGAAAGCTTTCATTACCGGAGCAACGGGATTTATCGGCGGCAATCTGGCGCGGATGCTGCTGGCGGATGGGCACGAAGTCCGCGCTTTGGTTCGCGCAGGCAGCGATCAGCGCAATGTCGCCGGGTTGCCGATGGAAATCGCGACAGGCGATTTGGACGACAGCCAGAAATTGGCCGAACAAGTTTTGGGCTGCGATGCGGTTTTCCACGTCGCAGCCCATTACTCATTGTGGGCCAAAGATCGCGAAGCGATTTATCGCGCCAACGTCACAGGCACGAAAAACCT
>DAOMFR010000001.1:37770-80662 GCA_035429885.1 Blastocatellia bacterium | reverse complement strand
CTGACGCTGAAAAAAATGCTGGAAATGCTTGCAGCCATCACGGGCAAACCCGCGCCGCGTTTCGCGGTTCCGCACTTCATTCCGCTGGCTGTGGCCTTTGTGGATGAAATGATTCTGGCCAGATACTTTGGCAAAACTCCGCAGGTCTCGTTTTACTCCGTGCAGATGTCGCAGAAGGCCATGTACTACGATTCGTCCAAAGCCATTCGCGAACTTGGCCTGCCGCAAAGCCCCATCCAAGGTGCCATTGAAAAAGCCGTTCGCTGGTTTCAAGCGAATGGTTATATCTAATTGGTTCCGAACCGCCTGGGTTGAAATGCGACTGCCGCCGTCCAAACCGCAACCAGCGAAATTTGAATCAGCAATCGCGGAAACGAAGATTCCAGGTGAGTGAGGAATGAAGGCCAGAGGCTGAATACGTAAATGCTGGAATAAAAAGCCAGCGGCAGCAGTATGGCCAGCGGCAGTAGAGTTTCTGACCGACTCCTTTGCCAAAACAGCCAGACGATTGCTGCCAGCACGACCAACCACAACAATCCCCAATGCCGCCAGCTTGTTAATTCGCGCAGCACTGCTTCGGCGATGATCGGAATTCGCCATAAATTGCTGCGCAGAGTGGCGAAGCGGAGCGGGGAAAACTGGTTGATGTCCGGCAAGCTGACCAGTCGCGCAAAAATTTGCCAGCCTGCGATTATCAACAACCCGGGAAAAGCTGCTTTGGCCAATTGCTTCCAATCGCGCCAACTTGTTCGAGTCAAAGCAAACCGAAGTGCCGTCAGCGCCATCACGCAAAACCACAGAATCGCGCCTTCCTGTTTCAGCCAGCACCCTGCTGCGGCAATTGCTCCGGCCAAGCGTAACGCTGTCGGGTCATCGCTTTGCCAGAATTCCGCCAGGTAAATAATTGAGGCAAGATAAAAGACGGCCAATGGAAAATCCGCGTAGCCCGACGAGGCGCTGCCGTCGCCAATCAGCAACGATGGCACGGTGAATATCAGCAGCATCGGAACAAGTTGTCGCCAGGATCGAGTGCCGGAAAGCCGGTTGCCGACGCTGAACAAACAAAGCGCCGCCGCGAAAAAAAGAGGGAAGAGAAGCTTGACGAAATGCTGATCCGCTCGTCCCAGCCATCCATAAAACCAGCTTTCGGTCAGCGGCAGCAGCAACGGATAACCTTGAAGTGTCCAGGTGCGCGAAGGATCGGACAGCAATTCCAGCGGCAACACTCCGCCGTTCAGAAAAGCCAATCGCGCTTTAATTTCAAAATTGAACAGCCCATCCCAGCCCAACACGCGCACAGAACTTAACCAGGCGACAACTGTTAGCTGTGTCGCGGCCAGCACGAACAGCCATTTTGAACTGTGCAAATTGCCGTGCGGAAGCTTTACACGAAGTTGCCGGATTCCATTCCAGCCGATGGCCACGCACAGCAGCGCCACACTCCAGCGCAGCCGGTTGCCGGAAATCACAAAGCCAAGAAGAAAAGACGCCATCGAAACAGTTGCTGAGCCGAACAGAAACGAAAGCGCGAACAGTTCCGCCGCGCTGGTCGGCCGTTTGGGTAACAGCCACAAGCTTATTCCCACACCCGCCAGCAGGAGTAGCAGCAACGCTATTGTGAGCAGTAAAAAGTCCATTCTTTCAACTCCCGCGCGGGAACCAGTTTGAGGTGAACGCCGATTTCCTTGATTCCAGGCAAGGCCGACAGTTCGGCTGGAACCTGGTGCCGGTAAAACAGCAACCAGCGGACGGGTTTGTCTTCGCGTGGTTTGAACAGCAATGCCGGTGCTGCGCCATTTTGGGCGCAATGCAGCACGCCAACCTGACGAGGCCAGCTTAAGTACGAAATGGTGCGGTAGACCAACTCGGTTTCAGGCGTGGAATCGGGTGCAATGAAAACCATCGCTTCGTCGGCAGGCACATTTGAAACGGAGAGTTGTACTTGTTTCGATGCATGAGGGAGTTCCAGCGCAGAAAGATAACTGTCCGTGGTTGCGTAATTGTCGCCTGATGACCTTGCAAGTTGATTGGGTGCAACCAGTTTAGCCATACGATTTTCTAGGCGAGAAAGTGATGTGCAGCCGAACATTGTTGCCAGCAAGCTAGCAATAAAGAGTTGAAGCAAAGATTTTTTTGCGGTGGTCGTAAACATGCGCGCGCGGAGTCTAGGCAACGCTTACCGTCACGTCAAAATCTTCGACGCGATTGACGTCGAAACTGGCAACACGTAAAAAGCCTCCTTCTGAAACCGCAAACCACAACCCAACACACAGAATTTGATCCCAAGCGAAGATGAACACGTTGATGATTGAGGAAATGCAGAAAATCTATCTCGAAAAGCAGAATGCAATTCGCGCTCGGCTTGGCGAATTCGCGGAAATCAATCGCAGTCGCGACGATGCCCGATTGCTAGAAGAACTGTGTTATTGCATCTTCACCGCCGGAGCCAGTGCGCGAATGGGGCTAAATTCGATTGAACGGATTCGCCGCCATCTGTTCAACGGTGGCCATCGCCGCCTGGAAACTCTGTTGGTCGGCGCGCACCGGTATCCGCGTGCTCGATCGGGGTATATTGTTCACACGCGGAATTATCTTAAACGTGAATGTGGTTTGCGGCTGGCGGAAAAGCTGGATTCATTTGGCGACGATGCTGATGCGCGCCGGGATTTTTTCGCTCGCAATCCGGGCATAAAAGGCATAGGGTACAAAGAATCCAGTCACTACCTTCGCAACATCGGTTATTTGGGATATGCAATTTTGGATAAACATATTCTGCGAACGTTGCACGAACTTGAGGTGATTGATTCTCCTAACCCGCCCAGTACGAAAAAAAAGTATCTGGTCGTGGAAGAGCAGATGAGAAAATTTGCTGCTGATATTAGAATCAATTTTGACGAACTGGATCTCCTGCTGTGGTCGAATAAAACCGGCGAGATTTTGAAGTGATGAATTCTGAAGGATGAATGATGAATCGTCTGCTTCAGGCGGCGCGACATTCATCACCCATAATTCGCCATTCATCCTTTCTTGGGAGGTATTGTTATGAAATCCGCTCTCCGGATGCTGACTTGTATTCTGGCGGCTATGACAATTGTCGTGGTGCTGAGTTTTCCGACGCGGGCTGAAAGCCGTGGCAAAGCGCTCAAGCGCGCCGAAAAAGAAATGCGCGCTGCCAATTTCGCCGAAGCCGAAAAAGTGTATCGGCAATTGATAGAAAAAGATCTGACTGACAAAGATGCCCGGTTGGGGTTGAGCTTTGCGTTGATCAAGCAGATCAAGTTGCAGGAGGCATATGAACATGCGGCGCAGGTGATTGCCGCCGATCCGCTCAACGCGCGAGCTTTTGCCTTACTTGGCACTTCGTTGCTGCGTTCGGGAGAGTTCCGTAACTCGGTCGAAGCTCTTTACACGGCTGTGAAATTCGACCAGAAACAGGCGCTGGCAATCGCCGGATTGTCGGAGATTGAATACTTTGAAAACCGCTCAAAAACCGCCTATGACGGTTTGAGAAAGGCGATTTCGCTTGAACCGAACGAGCCGGATTATTACGTTTCGCTGGCACGTGCCTGCTCTCGGCTGGAGTTTTATACGGAAGCCGCGGACGCGTATCAGCGATTCCTGGAAGTTTCGCCGAAAACCGATGCGGAGCGTCGGGCCCGAATCAAAGGGCTGATTGATTTTTATCGCTATCTGGGCACAACCAAAATCAATCGTGTCAGCGGCAAGGACATTTCCACTATCTCGTTTGAACTGGTCAACAATCGCCCATTCATTCGTCTGATGGTCAACGGCAAAGGGCCGTTCCGGTTTGTGGTAGACACCGGCGCAAGCATGTCTGTGCTGTCTGATAAAACCGCTGCGGTGTTGGGCGTCAAACCGGTGGCCAAAGGTGGCAGCGCTCGCGCGATTGGTGGTAGCGGAACGTTCCCGATCTTGTACGGTCTGCTGGATTCGATTCAGATCGGCGAAGCGAGAATTGAAACTGTGCCGATTTACATTCGCACAGTGCATTCCACAGAAGACACGCCGGAAGGCGAACGTTCGGACGGCTATATTGGTCTTTCGGTCTTGTCGCAATACGCGGTGACCTTGGATTACAAGTCGCAGCAACTGATGTTGGATCGCACTCCGCTGGTCCGAGAAGATCCCTTGGCTGCCAAACCGGACACACCAAATGCCGGTGAACCTGCCGCTCCCAAAGCACAAACTTTGGGCGCATTGGCGGCGGGTGTCGAAGTTCCGATTCGCAGCACCAGCGGCGGTTTGGCCAGTGCCGAAGCTCATTTGCCGACGATGGATCGTCCGCTGAATTTCATTGTGGACACAGGGGCGACGATATCCGTCATTTCAAAAGCTTCTGTCAAACGCTTTGAACTGGAAGGAATGAAGCTGAAGGGCGAAACCTTCCGGGTGATTGGCGCTGCGGGCGTTGAAGATGGCGCGGAGGCATTGGGACTGGCAACGCTGACGGTCAATAACTTGCGTAAGAACAATGCTCGCGCGTTGATTCTGGACTTGGATGCCGTCAACGAAACGTCCGGCTTTGAACAGCACGGAGTTTTGGGGGGCGATTACCTGCGGCATTTTCGCGTCATGCTGGATTTGCGACGCAATTACTTTGGCTTGACGCCACAAAGCCCGGCGATTGAAGTCGCTGCGGAAAAGAAGTGAGCTTGAACAGATGACTCCTACCATCTATTTGGAAACGTCCGTCGTTGGCGCTTATCTGGACAAGGGAGAATCCTTTCGACGTGATCTGACCATTCGGTGGTGGGAGCATGAGCTCAAAAACTACCAAGCCTATGTTTCCCCGCTGGTTCAACGCGAACTGGAACGGGCACGCGAGCCATATCGCAAAAGTTATCTGAAACTGATTCACCCGCTGCCGCAACTGGAAGTTTCTGAAGAAGCCGCTATTCTGGCCGACGGTTACATTGGGCGCGGCATTTTTCAGCGGAAGTTTCTGGGCGATGCCTTGCACGTGGCGCTGGCTTCGTTTCACAAAATTGATTACTTGGTGACTTGGAATTTCGGTCATTTGGCCAGTGTCCACCGCCAAGCGCGAATTAAATTGTTCAATACCGCCGCAGGCTTTTTCGTCCCGGAAATCGTGACGCCGGAGTTTCTGGTGAGCGACCTGTAGGTCGTTGGTGCTCAGTGGCCGGTTGTCGGCTAGGCTGAAATCAACGCTTACCGGCTACCGATTACTGATATGTACCATCGCCCTCGATTTTTAGAAGAACTGGAAGCCATCCGCGAAGAAATGTCGCGCGAATGCGATTACGATATGGATTTGTTTGCCGAAATGGTTCGCAGCAATCAACTGCCGACACATGGACGCGCACGCAACATTCGCGGAATTCGTCAATATGCCCCACCGAATCCTGCGGTTTTTCAGAAACCGTCTTCACGCGATCGGAAAAAAGACCGGCAATGAGTCCGGTGAATCGCGTTCAACTTGCTGAATTTATGCCAGAGCCGTTCGATGCAATTGGATTTCAAATCAAAGACGACGCTTCTTACAAGGCGCTGGCTGAACAAGCACATCAACTTGGCGCGCTCAGCAAAGCACATCGTCCGCAAGGAACTTTGCATGGGTGTTGCTGGAGCCTGGGGTCGGGGTTGGAAGTTTGGACGGTGCTGTATGAATCGTCCAAGGGAATGTTTTATGCCGATTGCCGCCCGGCTTTTCGTGGCAAACGGCAGCTCGGGTTTTACCCTTGGGAAATTCTGGAATACGAGGAAGACGGCGAAGCGATTGTACGCGGCGCAGTGCTGGATTCACCGCTGGAATTGATGTTCGCTCTGCAAAACATTACAGAGATCAACCCGCTGGATTTTCGTGAGCGTCCCATCACGGCCGCCCTGGCCGGATTAGCCTATCGTGCGCGAGTCAACGCTCGCAGCGGCAAACCCGCGTTTGAACCCATTACCGACCGCAGCCGAAAGCGCCGAACGACCGAAACCGATTACATCATTCGCGGCAAGATTCTTTCCTGGCGCGAAATGCACAATCCGCGCACGCAGGAAAACCTGCTTTGGGTAGACGTGGACGCCGACAAGATCAAAATCGAAGTCGTCATCAACAAAGCGGATTTGAAAGGCGAACTAAAAGTCGGCGGATGGCTTTCCGCCGAAACCTGGTTGCAAGGTCACATCCTGAATGACAGGGAATTGATGGCTCGTTACGAAGGCGTTGACCGCGAAGCAACTCCCGGCGATTGGTGGGCCAAACTTCGCCGCGATCATTGATCCTTCATCAAAAGCTTTATCGAATGCGCCGAATCGGCGTTCTCACATCCGAATACACTCGCACATAATCCACCATCATCGTTTGAGGAAACACTGTCGTTTGATCGGGATTGCCTGGCCAACTGCCGCCGACTGCGACGTTCAGCAACAGGTAAAACGGGTGGTCGAACACCCATTGCTGGTTGCCAGTGAATTCCGGAGATTTCCGCGTGTGATAATGCAATCCGTCCACGTAAAAACTGATGTCGCGCGGATTCCATTCCACCTCGAAGGTGTGAAACTCATCAGTAAACTTTTTGCCTTCAAGCAATGTGAACGAGTTGGATAAACCACCCGCGCCAGAAAAACCCGGCCCGTGTATGGTTCCATAAACTGTTGACGGTTCGCGCCCGATGATTTCCATCACGTCAATTTCACCGCAGGCTGGCCAGCCGACGGAAGAAATGTTGTTTCCCAGCAGCCAAAACGCAGGCCATATACCTTGTCCAAACGGAACTTTAATCCGCGCTTCGATGCGTCCGTAAGTCGGCTCGAATTTGCCTCGGGTCACCAATCGGGCTGAAGTGTAACCACGCGTTGCGCCGTCCGTGCCCGTAAAGTTTTCCTTGATCGCTTTGATGATCAGATGACCTTCGCCGTCCAAAAAGGCATTCGCTGTTCGGTTGGTGTATGTCTGAAGTTCGTTGTTGCCCCAGCCATCTCTACCGGGACCAATGCCCAGATCGTACGCCCAATTGGCGGAATTCGGTGCGCTTCCGGCGGGGCCGTCAAATTCATCCGACCAGGCCAATGTAGGTTTTTGAGGTTCAGAATTGGCAGTCTTGGCTGATGACGCCGCTATCACAGAAGCTGCAATCACTACACAAACCAAAAAGAATTTATTTTGCATGTCAGCCTCGCAGTCTTTCAAATCTGTTTTCCCGAGAAGATACACGAAGAAGCACAAAGAACGCCGGAAATCTTCGTGTTGCTTCGTGGGAGAAAATCTCGCCTACTGCTTTTTCAGTTTCGGCAAAAACTGTTTGCGGAATTTGAGCACTTTGGGTTCGATTACCATTCGACAATAAGCCTGATTGGGATTCAGCGCGTAATAGTTTTGGTGATAATCCTCCGCCTTATAAAACGCGTCGAGTTTCGTCACTTCGGTGACAATCGGAGCCTTCCAGATTTTGGCGGCGTTGATGTCGGCAATGACTTTTTCGGCAACGGATTTTTGCTCCGGCGAATTGTAAAAGATGGCGGAACGATACTGCGTGCCGACATCGGCTCCCTGGCGATTGAGCGATGTCGGATCGTGAATCGTGAAAAAGACTTCCAGCAAGTCTTTGTAGGTGATGACCTGCGGATCAAAGGTGATTTGCACGACTTCGGCGTGGCCGGTGCTGCCAGAACTGACTTGTTCATACGTCGGCTTGGCGACCTTGCCGCCGGAATATCCGGAAACGACTTTTTCAACGCCTTTCAGTTCCACGTAAACGGCTTCCAGGCACCAGAAACAGCCTCCGGCCAAAGTCGCCACTTCTTTCGGGCTGGTCGTTTGTTTGGTTTTCTGTGCAGTTGCTGAAGTCGAAGCCGCCAGCATCAAAACTATTGCCAACACGGTCATCAAAAACGATTTCATTCATTCCCTCCATTGGTTAATTACAGTCCAAGTTTTTTCCATTTCGCATCCACCAACCGTTTTACTTCTTCGCTGGTGTTATTTTCTTTGGGCCATAGACGGTCGAAGCCTTCGTTTTTCCATTTGCGGGTCCCATCAATTCCCATCTTCGACCCGTATCCCTGAAACCGCGAAGCATGATCGAGCACGTCAATTGGCCCCATCGTGAACTGTATATCGCGTTCGGGGTCGATATTATTCAAAACTTTCCACGCGACTTCGGACGGATCTTGAACATTGACGTCTTCGTCCACCACGATGATGCATTTGGTGAACATCGCCTGCCCCATTCCCCAAATGGCGTTCATGATTTTTCGAGCGTGGCCAGGATATTGTTTACGAATCGAAACCAGCATCAAGTTGTGGAAAACGCCTTCGAACGGCAAATTCATGTCCACGATTTCCGGCATTTGGCGCTTCAGTACCGGCATGGTCACGCGAATAATCGCCCGGCCCATCCAGCAATCTTCCATCGGCGGACGTCCGACAATCGTCGTTTGGTAAATCGGATGTTTGCGGTGCGTGACGGTGGTGACGTGGAACACGGGGTACGGTTCTTCCAACGTGTAAAACCCCGTGTGGTCACCGAAGGGGCCTTCGACGCGGCGTTCGGCTGGGTCAACGTACCCTTCCAGCACGATTTCGGCGGTTGCCGGAACTTCCAAATCCACCGAAACACATTTGACCATCTCGACCGGTTTTTCACGCAAAAAGCTGGCGAAGATCATTTCGTCCAGATCGTCCGGCAACGGCAAGGTCGCGGCAAAGTTCGTCACCGGTTCGGCTCCGATGGCGACGGCGACTTCCATGCGGTTTGCGCCGCGCTTTTCCAAATCGCGATGATGCGCCGCGCCGTGTTTGTGCAATTGCCAGTGCATGCCGGTCGTCGTTTCGTCATACACCTGCATGCGGTACATCCCGCAATTGCGTTTGCCTGACCGAGGATTTTTGGTGAATACCATCGGAAAGGTGATGTAACGTCCACCGTCCAGCTCCCAGCATTTCAGGATGGGGAAATCCAGCAGCGAAAATTCGCCTTCGCGTTTGATGACTTCCTGGCACGGGCCGGATTTCACATCGCGCGGAAAGTATTTTCCCAACTCAGCGAGTTTCGGCAGCATTTTTACCTTTTCCAGCAAACCTTCGGGCGATTTGAAATCCAGCCAGTCAGTCAATCGGTCGGCGACATCGTCCACGTTGTTGACGCCCATTGCCAACGCCATTCGTTTGTCGCTGCCCAGCGCATTGATCAGCACGGGAATGTTGCCGCCGTCCACGTTTTCAAAGAGCAGAGCTTTGTTGTTGTCTTTGGATTTGGAAATGCGGTCGGTGATTTCGGTGATTTCCTGATCGCTGGAAACCGGCACGGAAATCCGTTTGAGTTCTTTGTGTTTTTCTAAAGCCTTGATGAATTCGCGCAGGTCGGCGTAAGCCATGTGTTGCTCCGTATGAAAGATGAAAGATCAGTATTGGAATGATTTGCAGTCGAAGCCGGATGGTATCAACCGCTGGTTAAGGTGACAACCAGCAATCTGTGGGCTAAGTGGAAACAGTTCTTGCCTATAGCGGCGGCATACGGTAGGCTTCCGGCCTCGCGCGTTGACCGGTCACTCACTGACTACTGATTGACGGAATTGATGAACCGGTCAGCCCCATCACCCAACCCCATGAGCGCGCCTGAAAAATCCCAAAAAGAGAGCGCCAACCGCGCAATGAAGATTTTAGTCGTTAGCTTGTATTACGAACCCGACCGTTGCCAATCAAACGGGCCAATCATTCGCGCATTGTGCGAAGACTGGGCGGAAGCCGGGCATGAAGTCACAGTGTTGACCTCGTTCCCGCATTACAATTGCGACGAAGTCTGGCCGGAATATCGCGGCCGTTTGTTTCAGCGTGATCGTGTCGGTCGCGTAAACGTGATTCGGTCGTATATTTTCGTTCCTCACAAACGGTCTGGCTGGCAGCGAATCCTGAATTATTTGTCCTTCAATATTTCTTCGACGCTTGCTGGACTGTTTTCGGGCAAGCAAGACGTGATTTTCGTCATGTCACCGCCGCTGACCATTGGATTGACGGCTTATGTGCTCGGCCTGCTGAAACGAATTCCATATTGCTACAACCTGCAAGACATTTGGCCGGAAGTCGCTGTTAAACTGGGAATGTTGCGCGGACGTCGCTTGATCGCCTTTTTCGAATGGATGGAAAAATTCATTTACCAGCACAGTCGCCAAATTTTTGCTATTTCCGACGAATTCAAATCGAACCTGATTGCCAAAGGCGTCGCCGCCGACAAGATCGAAGTCATTCCGAATTTCACTGACACTGATTTCATCAAACCAATGGAAAAGGCGAACACGTTTTCGCTTGCCCAAGGTTTGGCCGATAAGTTCACGGTGCTATATGCCGGCAATGTTGGTTTGTCGCAAGGCTTAGAAGTCATTCTGGATGCTGCTGAACTATTGAAACATCGCCATGACATTGTGTTCACCATTGTTGGCGAAGGAAGCTGCCGCGATGAACTGATTGCCGATGCTGAAAGACGAGGTTTGCAAAACGTAAGACTGTTGGCTTTTCAGCCCGAAAGCGACGTGCCGATGATTTACGCTGCTTGTGACGTGGCGCTGATTCCGCTTCGGCATGGCATTACGGAAAATTCGGTTCCCTGCAAAACCTATAGCATTATGGCCGCCGCCAAACCATACATTGCGGGAGTTGATAAGGGCAGCACAGTTTGGAAGCTGACTGATCATGTCGGTTGTGGCATTTGCGTCGAACCGGAAAATGGGCGCGCATTGGCCGAAGCTGTGCTGCAGTTACAAAATGACCAACAGGGAAGAATCTCGATGGGACACAATGGCCGGCAATTTGTTAAATGCAACTTTGCACGCGAAATCATCACGGATCGATATCGCGTCGGCTTGGAAAACCTGATAGCAAAACGCGGCTTGCCGATGACCGGACAGGCATCGCTGTCGAGTGAATGAACGAAGTCGTAAAACAACGGTCAGCTTTCGTCACTGGAGCGACTGGCTGCATAGGCAGCGCCCTTGTCAGCCGACTGGCCTGCGATGGCTGGCAAGTCATCGCGCTTGTTCGTGATCGAAAACGTGCCAATCATCTGCCGGAAAGCGTCAAATTGATTGAAGGCGGGCTTGCCGATCAAGAGCGAATCGCCGCCGCGATGCGTGGTTGTGACACGGTGTTTCATCTGGCTGCGAAAGTTCATGCCTCGCCGAGTGCTTCGTTGGAAGAGTTTGAACGGGATAACGTTATCGGCACGCGCAACGTCATTGCGGCGGCCATTGAAAACAACGTGGAGCGCTTCGTCTTTTTCAGCACGGTCGCGGTTTATGGCGAAAGCAACAAAATGCTGGATGAAAGTGTGTTTCCGAAACCGGCCACTGCTTACGGGTCCAGCAAGCTGGATGCCGAACGGCTTGTTCTGGCGGCAAGCGAGCTGAAAACTACTGTATTGCGATTGCCTGTGGTGTATGGCGCGCGGGATCGTGGCAACGTGGCCAAGCTAATTGAGGCTATTCGGCGAAACCGGTACTTCATTGTTGGCGCAGGCCAGAATTTGAAAAGCATGGTTGCCGTTGAAAACGTGGTCAGCGCAGCCTTGCTTGTCGCCAATGACGAACGCGCAATTGGAGAAACATTTCTCGTCACCGATGAGCGGCCTTATTCCCAGGAAGAAATTGCCGCAACGATTGCCAAATTGTTGGGCCGAAAACAGCCGGCGAAATTGCCGCGCTGGTTGTTGTTGTTGGCTGGGCAAGCGGGCGATCTGGTTGAAAGGCTGACTGGCATTAACTTGCCGTTTTCGTCCGATCGCATTCGAAAACTGTCGTCGAACACGATTTACAGTTCGGCGAAAATCGAAAGTGTGCTTGGATTTAAACCTCAAGTGGCTTTGCACGAAGGTTTGGCTGACGTAATCAATCCAATCTCAAATCTGAAATTTGAGAGAAAGAAGTAATCCCCGCCTCAAACTATTTTCGGATTTGAGGTCAAAACCAGAAGCGACTGAAAAACGGTTCTTCCGATCCCCATAGACTTATGTTTCGAGCAATTATCTTTTTCCTGGCAGGAGTCATTTCTTATCTGGTCACAGGTTGGCTGGCGACCGCTCCTGCGTGGTTCCGTTCGCTGGATGTTCCCAATGCCCGCAGTTCACATACGCAACCCACGCCGCGAATGGGCGGACTGGGGATTGTTGCTGCGTTCGTCATCATTTTGCCGATGTTGTGGGTCATGCTGATCGGAGCATCAGGCAATTGGTTGCTGGCGACCAAATTCGGATTTGCTCTGGTCAGTTACGTCATTATTGCCGGTGTCGGGTTGGTGGACGATCTGCGCCGCATTGGCCCGTTGTCAAAATATCTGGGGCAGCTTGTCGCGGCGCTGATCGCATTGTGGAGCGGCGTGATCTTTCTGCATCTCAATATCCCATTTGCCGGAGTGTGGATGTTCGGCACAATTGTCGGAGCGGTGTTGACGATTCTCTGGCTGACGGGCTTCAGCAACTTTTTCAACTTCATGGATGGAATTGACGGCTTGGCGGGCGGCGCAGGCATCATTTACAGCCTGGCGCTGGCAGCGGTCAGTTTTGGAACTGGCCACCGGTTGATTGGCGCAGGGTGTTTGATGCTGGCGGCGGCTTGTTTAGGGTTTGTCGCGCACAACTTTCCGCCGGCGAAAATCTTTATGGGCGATGTTGGCAGCCTGTTTATCGGGTATGTGCTGGCGGCGTTTGCGACGGTTACTTCCAACAGCGGCGAACATCCTGTTCCTTTTTTTGCCGTGCTGCTGATTTTCGGTTCGTTCATTTATGACGCAACATTCACGTTGATTCGCCGCGCCCGCCGAGGCGAAAAGCTTTGGGAAGCACATCGTTCGCATTTGTACCAGCGGCTGGTGATTGCCGGCCAAAGTCATCGCCGGGTCACGCTGACCTATTTTGGATTGAGCATTTTGTTGGGCGCCGGAGGTGTGCTGTACACCTTCATTGGAAAACTGGTTGCCGAAACGGCGGTCGATTGGATGCGTGTGATGATTTTGATTGCCTGCGCAGTGATAATGGCAGGATTTACAGCGTACGTGTATTGGTACGAAGCCGCGGTGCAACGTGCCAAAGACAGTTTTGTTTCAGATACCTCGGCTGAAGCAATTGAAAGTTAAGCCAGAGTGCGGATGTCCCCGACGCGCTTAAAGTCAATAAAGGGAGTTCAAGACAGTGGGAGATCAAAAATTATATCTGGTTACTGGCGGTGCGGGGTTCATCGGTTCGCACATTGCTGAAGCATTAGTCAAACGTGGTGATCGCGTGCGCGTGCTGGACAATTTGATGACCGGCAAACGCGAAAACCTGGCACCCCTGACGGGAAAGATCGAATTTATCGAAGCCGATATTCGAGATTACGCTGCCACTCGGCAAGCGATGGAAGGCGTTCAGGTCGTTTTCCATGAAGCGGCAATTCCGTCAGTGCCGCGTTCGGTCGCCGATCCGCAACTCAGCCACGATGTTAACGTCAATGGCACGTTCAACGTGCTGATGGCTGCGCGTGACGCCGGAGTTAAACGATTGGTGTTCGCCGCGTCCAGTTCCGCTTATGGCGATACTGAAGTGTTGCCGAAGACGGAAACCATGATGCCCAACCCGTTATCGCCATACGCGGCGGCAAAACTGGTGGGCGAACTGTACTGCCAAACCTTCACGCGCGTGTACAACCTGGAAACCGTGGCGCTTCGCTATTTCAACGTTTTCGGCCCGCGCCAAGACCCAACCTCACCCTATTCGGGCGTGATTTCCAAATTCGTCACGTCGCTGCTGAACAATCAGGCGCCGACCATTTTCGGCGACGGCGAACAATCACGCGATTTCACCTACATTGCCAATGTCGTTGACGCCAATCTGAAAGCTGCCGAAGCTCCTGAAGCTGCTGGCCAGGTGATGAACCTGGGCATTGGCCAGCGCATCACGCTCAATCAATTATTCGAAGAATTGCAAAAGATCATTGGCACGAACCTTCAGCCCGAATACAAGGAAGCTCGCGCCGGAGACGTTCGCCATTCGCTGGCCGACATTGCACAAGCAGAAATGTTGCTCGGCTATCGCCCGCTGGTTGGTTTGGCCGAAGGATTGAAACACACGGTAGATTGGTATCAGGGAAATCAGTAGCAAACCAAGCTCTAGTGCAGGAAATAACAAAGGCAGCGACTTGTGAAAGATCGCTGCCTTTGTTGTATTCAGTAACGCCTGGATTGTTATTTGTCTGACCCAATTCGCATTCCGTAAAACGACCGGTAGACGAAGAAGGCCGAAATGAGGAAGAAAACAACAGCCAGCACGTGGCTGAGCGTCGCGCTGGAGTCGCTGGAATGGCGCAGCGATACAGCCAGTTCCACGGCCAGCAATCCGAACAAGGTCGTGAATTTGATGACCGGGTTCAGCGCCACCGACGAAGTGTCTTTGAACGGATCGCCAACGGTGTCGCCAACGACGCAGGCGTCGTGCAGCGGCGTGCCTTTGGCTTTCAATTCGACTTCGACAATCTTCTTGGCGTTATCCCAGGCGCCGCCCGCGTTGGCCATGAAGATCGCTTGGTACAAGCCGAAGATCGCAATCGAGAACAGGTAGCCAATGAAGAAATATTCTTCGACAAAGGCAAAGGCCAGGCTGGAAAAGAAGACCGTCAGGAAGATATTGAACATACCTTTCTGTGCATACTGGGTGCAGATTTGCACAACTTTCTTGCTGTCTTCGACGGAAGCTTTCACTACCGTGTCATCCAGTTTGATATTGGCCTTAATGAATTCGACTGCGCGGTATGCGCCAGTAGTCACGGCTTGCGTGGATGCACCGGTGAACCAGTAAATTACCGCGCCGCCAGTAATCAGCCCCAGCACGAAAGGAGCATGAAGCAAGCCTAGCTTGTCCACGTTGGTCGTCAGTCCTTCGGTCAGCGACATAATGATCGAAAAGATCATCGTCGTTGCGCCGACTACCGCCGTGCCGATCAGCACCGGTTTGGCCGTGGCTTTGAACGTGTTGCCAGCGCCGTCGTTTTCTTCCAGCAAGTGTTTGGCGCGATCGAAATTGACGGTCACTCCGAAATCCTTTTTGACTTCGGATTCGATGTTCGGGATTTGCTCAATCAGCGAAAGTTCGTAAACCGATTGCGCGTTGTCCGTTACCGGCCCGTAGGAATCCACCGCGATAGTGACAGGCCCCATTCCCAGAAAGCCGAACGCAACCAGTCCAAAGGCGAAAACTGCCGGAGCTGCCATCAATGAGCCCAGGCCTTGCAAACCGAATGCGTAGGCAATTGCCATCAACGCGACGATGCTGATGCCCAGCCAGTAAGCGGAAAAGTTGCCCGCGACCAAGCCCGATAAGATGTTGAGTGATGCGCCGCCTTCTTTGGACGAAGTCACGACTTCACTAACGTGACGCGATTCGGTCGAAGTGAAGACCTTGACCAGTTCGGGAATGATTGCGCCCGCGGCCGTTCCGCAAGAGATGATCGCTGACAATTTCCACCACAGCGTGCCATCGCCAAGCGTCGGAATCATCAACTTCGAAGCAACGAATGTCAGGATAATTGAAACGACGGAGGTAATGATGACCAGATTGGTCAGCGGTTTTTCAAAATTCATCTGGTCGGCATTTGCGTAACGCGCCTTGGTAATCGTTTCGTTGATAAAGTACGAACCGGCAGACGCAATGACCATCATCACGCGCATGACAAAAATCCAGACCAGCAATTGAACCTGAATCGCTTCAAAACCCGCGCCTGCGGTCTTGGCATTCACCGCCAGCAAGATGAACGAAATCAACGCTACGCCGGTCACGCCGTACGTTTCAAAGCCGTCAGCCGATGGACCGACGGAATCGCCCGCGTTGTCGCCCGTGCAATCGGCGATCACGCCCGGGTTGCGCGCATCGTCTTCTTTAATTTTGAAGACGATCTTCATCAGGTCAGAACCGATGTCGGCAATCTTGGTGAAAATTCCGCCTGCGATACGCAATGCCGCCGCGCCCAGCGATTCGCCAATCGCAAAGCCGATGAAACACGGGCCGGCATAATCACCCGGAATGAACAATAAGATGCAGAGCATGATCAGCAATTCGACTGAAATCAGCATCATGCCGATGCTCATACCGGCTTTCAGCGGAATGGCATAGATCGGATAAGGTTTGCCTTGCAAGCTGGCAAAGGCCGTGCGCGAATTGGCAAAGGTGTTAATGCGAATGCCGAACCACGCGACGCCGTAACTGCCGCCAATGCCAATCAAGCTGAAAATCAAAATGATGGCAACTTTATAAATGGGGAAGCCGACCAGGAAGCCAAAGTAAAGAATGATGATGACCGCGATGAAGGCTTCCAGAATCAGAATGAATTTACCCTGAGTAATCAGGTAGGTTTTGCAGGTTTCGTAAATCAGTTCGGAGATTTCGAGCATTGACCGATGCACAGCCATCTTTTTGAGCTGTGTGTAAATCAACAAGCCGAAAACCATGCCGAGCAATGAAATGCCGATGCCCACCATCAGGAGTGTTCGTCCATTTGTGCCGCCTAAAAAGGCGACTTGTGACAGGTCGGGCAATTTCAAGTTCGCTTCACCGCCAGGGCGATGAGCAGGTTCTTGAGCGAAAACAGACATGGCGCTGATCCCAACGAAGGCCGCGCCAGACGCCAAACGTAAAGCAACGCGACCCAGTCGCGGTGCGCATTTTGCCAAACAAAGCGAGGCAAAGATGCCAATGCTGAATATAAGGAGCATAGCTGGTGATTCCTCTTGATCTTATTGAGTTTAACTGCTGGTGAAACAGGCGCGGATTATAGACGATAGGCCAATGACTGCAAAGCACGGCCAATTCGGTTTTCAGGGCTTTTTACAAGCGGTTAAACCAGTTAGCTATTGTGCTTGCGCGCAACCAGATCAAGGAGCATCTGTTTTAAACCATCGGTTTCGGAGCATCGAAATTCAATCTGCGCCGCAAACACAGGAAGCGGAAATTGCTGCACCAATTCAACGGGTAAATTGGCTGCATCTTTTTCGGTTACCACAATTGCCTCGGCTTTGGCTGTCTGAGCCGCGTTGATGATTTCGGTGATTTCGACTGAAGAATAACGGTGATGATCCGGGAAATCCCGTCTCATGACGATGTGAATGTCCGCCTTTCGCAGATCGTCATTGAACCTGTCCGGCTTGGCGATGCCGGAAACCGCCGCGACGCTCTTTCCTCGCAACCCTGCAACAGGAATTGATTCGGTGTTTCCCAATTGCCGGAACCGAGTCATTTCGTGATGAGCAAAGAAGACTGGCAGGTCGGCGTTGGAATGCGTTCGAATGGTTTTGATCAGTTCGGCGCGGTCAAAGTTTTGATTACTGCGCGTGACGATGACGGCATCTGCCCTGCGCAACTGCGCCAACGGCTCACGCAATCGCCCAAATGGAATCATTGCTGTCTGCGCCAGCGGTTCCGTCGCATCAATCAACAGCAAATTCAAATCCCGCGCCAATCGCAAATGTTGGTACGCATCGTCGAGAATAAACGCGGAAACCTTCGCTCGGCTTTCCAGCCAATGTCCTGCGGCATAACGATCGTGGTCAACGATGACACGGATGCCGGGACAAGTTTGCGCCAACAAGAATGGTTCGTCGCCGGATTCGGCCGCCGAGCAAAGAACCTGTGTTTCATCGGACACTTCAACCCGGCCAGTGGTTTGACGTTTATAGCCACGACTGAGAATCGCGACGTGATGGCCGGCGTCGCGCAAGGTGGAGGCGAGAAACGCGACGCACGGAGTTTTGCCCGTGCCGCCAACAGTCAGATTGCCCACACTGATGACCGGAGCGTTCAGCCGATGAGTTTTGAGCAGCCCGCGTTCGTACGCTACGATGCGCGCTCTGACGGCAAGTTCATAAAGTTTCGCTGGAGCGAAAAGCAACGCGCGAGCCAGTGGCGATTCGATCATTTCCTTTTCTAAGCAGAACTTGGATTTGGCGGCGATGTTCGCTCGGCCAGTGGCATCGTCTCACGAACTCCGGTTTACGAAAAGTTTGAAGCAGGTTCAGCGGAGAAGTTGTGATGGCAAAAACTTCGACAAGTTTGATTGAACACCTGTTCGCAGAACACGAGCGGTTTTTGTGGGGAATCGGATATCGAATGACCGGCAACGCCGCAGACGCGGACGATCTGGTTCAGGAAACGTTTGTGCGGGCGATGAACCATCCTCCGGCAAAGCTCGATGAACCATTGCGACCCTGGCTGGTGCAGGTGACCATGAATTTGAGTCGGGATTTGCTGCGCCGAAGAAAGCGACAAGCGTATGAAGGCATTTGGTTGCCTTCGCCCATTGAAACCGCTGAAGAGTTTTCATCAACTCCGGGCCAGTTTGCTGACCAACACGACGCATCTGCGCGCTATGACTTGCTCGAAAGCGTTTCATTCGCGTTTCTGCTCGCCTTGGAAGCTTTGACGCCTTCTCAGAGAGCCGTGTTGTTGTTGCGTGATGTGTTTGATTATTCGGTTAACGAAACCGCCGAAGCTCTGAACATATCGGAGCCAAACGTCAAAACGACTCATCATCGTGCACGGAAAGCCATGAGCGATTACGACCACACGCGTGTGATTCCAACACGCGAACTGCAAGCTCAGACTCGCCAGACGATGGAAAAATTCCTGCTTTTCTTGGCCAATCACGATGTTGCAGGAGTCGAAAATTTGTTAGCGGGCGATGTTCGGCAGCTCAGCGATGGCGGCGGAGAGTTTTTGGCCGCGCGAAAGCCGGTTATTGGGCGAGAGAAGGTCGCGCTGTTCAATTTGCGCGTGACGCAATTGGCCAAGCTAAGCGAGATTCGTGTTCACTGGCAGATGCTGAACGGGTTGCCCGCTCTTGTGACGGAGTATCCGCAAGCTCCGTCCAATTATGCTCGACGAATTGTGACGTTTGTTGAGCTGAATACTGAAGCCCGAATCAAACGGATTTACAACGTGCTGGCCACTCGCAAACTGGCTTTATTGAATGAAAATCATGCGTTTGTTTGTGTCACAACCTGATGCTAGGATCACGCAATCTTCCTCCCTGATGTTCTTCATTTCCAAACCTAACTGACGTTTTTGGTTTTTCTGTAACATCGGGATTTTTACGACTTGAAGAGCGGCGGCGCAATTATACGAACGGGAGAAAAAAGGATGCAGCAAGAAGGTGTTTCACCACTCAAGCTAGTACAGATTGAACCACGGAAGCCCTCGAATCCAACGCCGGAATTGAACTTACCCAAGCTCACTGAAGCTCAGATTTTTCGCAAGAAAACTCAGATTGCCTTTCGAAAAATCGTCGGTCTTGCTTATACCAAACATTCCTGGGGAGCGACGCGCCGCTGGTTGCTGTCTAACATTTTGCCGGACAAAGTGCTTCATCGCTGGAAACCGCATCAACGAGGCGGCTGCAACCGTTGTGGGTTGTGTTGCAAGATTGTTTTTCGATGCCCTTTCTTTTATGAAAACGGAGAGACGACTGCTTGTTTGATTTACACCTCAGAGAAGCATTTTCCGGCTGCCTGTGTGGCATTTCCGTTTGATCCTTCGGACCTGGCGGAGGTGCAGCGCGAAGTCGCGCCAGCTCCTTGCCCTTTTCATTATGAAGGCCAACCTGAACATGTGACGACTTGGGCCGCGCTCAAAGCCGAGTGGCGCGCTCAGTTGGTGGATCGCGTGAACAAGCTTAAAGAGGTTTTTGATTGATGAGCGAACAGTCGATCGAGCCAAAATATGAAAGCTTGCTGGAACGCGGGATCGGTTCTCCATTCGCTGAATTGCTGGGATTTGAGCCAGTCGAACAAGAACCAGGGCGCGTATTGCTGAGGTTGCCCTATTCGGACAAATTATTGCAGTCGCTCGGTCGAGTTCACGGAGGCGCGATCTTCAGTTTGGCCGATCATGCTTCCGGCTGGGCTGCTTATTCGACTCTAAACGAAAACGAGCGTTGCGCCACGCTTGAGATGAAAATCAATTACATCGGGGCTCTTCATGACGAAGATTGTCTGGCCGAAGCTGTTGTCATTCACCGCGGACGCACCAGCATTGTGATCGAAACCAACCTCAAAACTCCCAAAGGCCGACTGATAGCCAAAACCTTGGCGACGTTTATTGTTTTGACGACATAGCGTCCAAGCGCCTTTCAGGCGTTCTCCCACCTCAATTCTCTCCAAGCGCACCAAATCGTTAATCTTCTTCTACCGATTGGTATGAGTACAACGCCATCTTTGCACGCCCGACCAAACCTTTGAGAGGTTGTCTCAGCGCTTTAGTAGCCGAAACTCTATAATTTTCAATAGATTAACTGGGTTGGCGGATGTTTGGAGTTCTCGTGGCACGAGCCTTGTTTAAGCTAGCAGCATCGAAGGTGAGGGGGGCGGTGGGAGAAGCAAAGAGGGAGAACAGTAGATACCGCCAAAATAAGAAGCGGAGATTGATTCAACGTCAGACTCAATTCAGGCCCAATGAGGTCAACAGTTCTTTACAAGTTCGGCGCGCTGATGGAGAGCAAGGGGGTATTTCGGGGCCGCAGGCTGTCTGCGTGACTTTGAAATTTTCCGTAAGCGCGTCCGTGATTTTCCCGGCAACCAACTCGCAGGTTGAAGTGGGAAATAACGCCGCACGAGCAGATGTAAAGGGGGCTGAAAGGATAGTCTTTCAGCGTTTGCTTGTGCGGCGTTTTGATTTTTACTATTCCATACAATCAGTTCAAAAATCCGTATTTCATCCGAAAACTCATACTCACTTTTTATATTAGCCTGCCAAATTCCCCATATCAAAATTTTGCGCCACTCAGTCTAACTAAAGCACAGTCATAAGCTTGGGGTTGCTAATCAAACCGCTTAGCTTTCTAAAAAAGCAGATGGGAAAAACGGAACAAGGTTTGCCTTTTGAAAAGATTCCAACAATCTTTTGTAAGTCATTTCTAGTACGGGCTGTAATTACAATCATCAATTGCCAGATAAAACTGCTCTCTTCAGTTCATGTTTTCTGTAAATGAAGATGTGTTAGCTTGACCTCAATTTTGGGATTGAGCTAGGTGGCAGTGAGCATCGGGCAATATAACCATCAGGAGGATAAAATGCCTAAACGCAAGACTTTCCTAAAAAGCCTCACTTTGCAGGTTGCAAGTCTATTGTTTCTCATGGTGGCATCTTTTGGCTTTGCTGCTGCTCAAACCGGATCATCAACAGTAGGTGGCACTGTCCAGGATGCCCAAGGCGCCGCAATTTCCGGCGCTAAAGTCACGCTGAAAAATTCGGGCAAGAATTTTAGCCGCGTTGTCACGAGCGATGCCGCTGGCGGGTTTAGCTTCAACATCGTGCCCCCAGACACGTATGTCATTGAAGTTGAAGCCAACGGCTTCAAAAAGAATGTGCTCAGCGACGTCAAAGCGCTGGTTGACAACCGCGTGAGCGTCACCATTTCGCTCGAAATTGGGCAAGTTTCCGAAGTAGTCAATGTCTCTGCTTCAGCTGCCGAAAACATCGTCAACACCCAGGATGCCAGTCTCGGCAATAACTTTGTTGCGCAGCAGATCATCCAGCTTCCACTGAATGCTCGTAACGTGGGCAATTTGTTGAGCCTTCAACCCGGCGTTACTGCCAGTGGTTATGTGGCTGGTGGGCGTAGCGACCAAGCAAACCTGACTATTGATGGTGTTGACGCCAACGACCAGCAGGACGGCACCGCTTTCACGCCCGTCATTCGTGTCAGTCCTGATACGGTTGAAGAGTTCCGCGTGACGACTGTCAATGCCAACTCCACGCAAGGGCGCTCATCAGGCGCTCAGGTTGGTTTCATCACCAAGAGCGGTTCAAATGCGTTTCATGGCAATTTGTATGAATATCACCGCAATACGGTGACCACCGCCAACGATTTTTTCAATAATCGGTCGATCGACCCGAAAACCGGAAAATCAATTCCGCGCCCGAAACTGATCCGCAACTTGTTTGGCGGAAGCTTGGGCGGCAGGATCATCAAAGACAAGCTCTTCTTCTTTTACAATTACGAAGGCCGTCGCGATGCGAAACAAACCAGTGTTGTTCAAACAGTTCCGCTGGCCAGTCTTGGCCGTGGCGAAGTGAAGTTTTTCGGAACAAACAATCAGCAAATCACGCTGACCGCTGCGCAGATCAATGGTTTGACAAGCAACGGAACGGCGACCGGAGCTGCTTTGGTGGATGTGAATCCGGTTGCTCTGGCCATTTTGGCTGCTGGTGCGCAACGCTATCCGGCCAACGACACCACCACGGGCGATGGTTTGAACACCGGCGGTTTTCGCTTTAACGCTCCGCTTCCAGTCAAACTCGGTGCGCACACTACACGATTGGACTTCAAACCGACGGAATCCCACACATTTTTTGTGCGTGGCAACTACCAGAACGACAAACTTGTTACTGGCGCCCAATTTCCTGACACCGCTCCCTTGTCAACCTGGAGCCACCCGAAAGCGGTTGCAGTTGGGTATGTCTGGACTGCCAAACCGACTTTGATCAACGATTTCCGCTTTGGACTCACCCGCGATGCGTTCAGCAATCAGGGAGATTCCGCGGTCAACGCCATTACCTTCCGCGATACGTTTTCTGATAAGGCTTATGCCCGCACATTCAACCGTGTGACGCCTACCAAAAACTTTACGGATAATGTGAACTGGCGTCCGTCGGGAGCACATAGCTGGGATTTCGGAACGAACATTCGCATCATTCGAAATCAACGGACCAACTATGGCCCCGCGTTCGACAATGGAATTACCAACCAGTCTTTCTATTCCGGCGCTGGCGCAGTGTTAAGCACGCCGATCAATTCTTCATTGACGACTCTCTTCCCGACGCTTCCGGCTGGAACCGCGATTCGTTCAGACTGGACGCGCCTTGCCAGAACAGCGATGGCGGCTGTGATTGGACGTTTGTCTCAATACGGAGCGAATTTCAATTTTGGCCGCGACGGCAAACCGCTGCCTGCGGGAAGCCCCATCGTTCGTGAGTTCGGCACGGAAGAATACGATGCTTATGGACAGGATGTCTGGAAGTTGAAACCCAGCCTGACGATGACGCTTGGCTTGCGCTACGGTTTAAGCCGTCCGGTCTATGAAACCTCAGGTTTCCAGGCCAAACCGGATGTTGGTTTGGAAGATTATCTGAATAAGCGCATTGCTGCGGCCAAACTCGGTCAGAACTTTACCGACCCGTTGAAAGTCGTTCTCGCGGGGCCGGCAAACAGTGCTCCTGGTTTTTATAGTCTGGACAAGAACAACTTCCAACCGCGCGTCGCTCTTGCCTGGAATCCGAAGTTCAAAGAATCTTCTTTGTTGGGCAGAATGTTTGGGAAAGATGGCGCTTCCACTTTCCGAGGTGGTTTCTCCATTACCAACGACTATTTTGGCCAGGCATTAGCTGTCAACTTCGATGGCAACAACCGTCTGGGTTTTTCATCCAACCAGACGATTTCGGCTAACACGTACAACGTGACGACCAACCCGGCTCCGTTGTTTACCGGACTGGGAATGGATATTCGTGGCTTGCCGCGCATTACGGTTCCTTCTGACCTGAAATTCCCGCTGCAAGCTCCTGTGAATGATGCACGCCGAATTGAAGGTTCACTCGACAGCAATCTGCGTTCGCCCATCAACTATGTTTGGAACTTCACCTACAGCCGCCTGATCCCAGGTGGAGTTGTTGTTGAAGCTTCGTACATTGGCCGCATTGCCCGCAATCTGCTGGCTTCGCGCGACGTGATGGCGCTCAACAACATCGTTGATCCGAAATCCGGCCAGGACTGGTATACGGCAGCGAGAATTCTGCAAGACTTGCGTCTGAAGAACACTCCGATTTCGCAAATTCCCAACCTGGCCTTCTTCGACAATCTGTACGGAAAAGGAAAGGTTGCGGCCGCTGTTGATGATTACATCGGCACCGATTTCGCGGGCGCTGGCTTGTCAAATACGCAGGCGGCGTATGCCTTTATGGCAGGCGGCGTTGGTGGTTGCGATGCGCTGGGTGGTTGCGGTGAATTCGGAACCGACTGGACTTCGCTTCAAGACGCGCTTGATCTGGGATCAGGCAATCCGTTGTTCTTCAATCGTCAGTATGGCGCTCTTTCAGCCTACGGAACGATTGGTCGTTCGAATTATCACGGTGGATCGCTCAGCATTCGTCAACGCTACAGAGGTCTGTTGTGGGATTTCAACTACACCCTCTCGAAATCCTTTGACGATGCTTCCGGTTTGCAGACCAGCGGTGTGTACGGAACGGCGTTCATCTTGAATCCTCTTCGTCAGCAAGATAACTACTCGGTTTCGGACTTTGACGTGCGCCACATCATCAACTTCAACTCGGTGTGGGAACTGCCCGTTGGCAAAGGAAGAATGCTGTTGGGCAAAGCCAACAAAGCTGCCGATGCTGTTTTTGGTGGATGGCAGTTGAGCACAATCTTCCGCTGGAACAGCGGTTTGCCGGTTTTGGGCGCTCCGTTCGACAACGTCGGCTGGGCAACTAACTGGAACGTCCGCAGCTACGGCGTCAATCTGAGTGGTTTGCAAACTACCCCGACTCGCGGTGGCACCAAATCACCCAACCTGTTCAGCGATCCGACTGCGGCATATCAAAGTTATCGCAGCCCATACGCTGGCGAAACCGGTGATCGTAACCAGTTGCGCTACCCCGGCTTTGTTTCCCTCGATTTCGGCCTCTACAAAGTTTTCAAGATGCCGTACAACGAAGGGCACAAGCTGCAATTCCGCTGGGAAGTCTTCAACGCGACCAACACTCAACGGTTGACAGCGGTTGATGGTGCCAGCTTTAGCGTCGGTCTAGATCCGAACAAAGGCGGCTTGCCGCTGCCTTCCTTCGGCAACTTGACCAGCATTCAGGGCACTCCCCGCATTATGCAGTTTGCCTTGCGCTACGATTTCTAGTTTCCAAATCAGAAACTGGATTTTAAAAAGGCTGGCCGACAATATTTCGTTGTCGGCCAGCCTTTTTACTTTTCCTTAGTTTGCAGGACAGTGTTTAAGTGATGCTTCCGCCATCAACCGTTACGACCTCACCAATCATGTAACTATTCCTTTCTGAAACCATAAAGGCAGCGTACTCGGCCAATTCTTCGGGTTTGCCGCTGCGAGCTTTGGCTACCCAAAAATTGTGCATCTCCAGCAAACGGTCAGGCAGCATCTCTGCCAATTCCGTTTCGAAGATTCCAGCGGCAATGGCATTCACCACGACGTTGAACTGGGCGGCTTCACGGGCCAGGCATTTGGTGAACCCAATAACAGCGGCTTTTGACGTCGCGTAATGCACAGCGGTTGGCATTGATCGAATTGCGCCAATGCTGGTGATATTCAGAATGTTGCCCGAACGTTGCCGCAGCATGTGTTTGTAAATTGGTTTGGTGACGTTGAACAGCCCGTGAACATTTGTGTCAATCACGTGATGCCAGGCGTTTTCGGTCATTGTCGCAAAGTTGTCGGCTCGATTGATGGCAGCGTTATTGACCAGAATGTCTATGCGTCCAAATTCGTGATGAATTTCGCGCACCATTTTGTTAATGGCAGGGCGGTCAGTAATGGAAACCTTGTAAGCCAGCCCTTTTCGGCCAAAGGAGCGTATTTTCTCCAGAACTTCCTGCGCCGCTTCGTCGCGTGAGTGGTAATTGAATGCAATGTCTGCGCCTTCGCGGGCGAATACTTCGCACATCGCGCGACCGATGCCGCGCGAACCTCCAGTAATGATCGCTTTCTTTCCGTCTAACAGTCCCATAGTTTGGTTGAAAAATTTCGGTGTGAATAAGTCAGGCAACCGGCTGGTTGATTGGAGAGTCAGGTTCCACTGTTTGCCTATTTACGCTGACTCGTTCTTCGATTTTGCGCATTAACTCGCCAACGATCCGTTTGGTCGCATCGGGAATTGCAATTCGCGATGCCGCCGCTCGCATCGAATCCAGTCGAGCAGGTTCATGAATCAATTGTCGCATTGTCGGCACGATATCCGCCGCCCGTTCCAGCAGAACGCCTGCGTTGTAGCGCGATAACAGATTGGCCGTTTGGGATTCCTGCGGCATTGGTGGTGTTGTTGTGTCGGCAATGATCGGCAATCGTGACGCCAACGCTTCAAAAGTCGTCAATCCGCCAAGTTTTGAAATCATGATGTCAGCCGAACTCATCAGCTTTTCCATTGCCCCGGTGTAGCCAATGACTTTTGTCGGGAAGGACGCGCGTTTAGCCATTTCCGTGACCTGTTCGCGGAGTTTGTCATTGCGGCCGGCCAGAAAAATTGCCTGAGAGTTTTTTAGCTGGTCTCCGCTGTCAACCATCTGTTGGAAGATGCGCGGAATATTTCCACCGCCAACCCATCCGGCATTAATGAACATTGTGAAGCGTTCAGGGTCCAGTCCCAACTCCGCACGAGCCGCCAGCTTTTGATCTTCATCCTGGTACTGAAACTTGGGATGAATCGGAATGCCGCAGATTTTGATTTTTTCTGCCGAAACGCCGTAATCCAGCAACTGCTGCCTGGCTTCTTCGGTTGCGACCAGATACAGACTGACTTCGTCACAAGCCCAACCTCGCCAAAATCCGTAACACGGGTCAGTAACAACAGTCACCAGCGGAACACGATCCTGCAACCCGAGTTCGCGCAACATTCTGCCGAAAAAATGCTGAGTCATCGGATGGACAGACACAACCACCTGTGGGCAAAACTTTTCAAACAGATGCCGCACATATCGTGAAGTCATTCGATAAAACAGATTGGATTCGTTTGGCCGGAACCGTTCAATTGCCCAGTAGTAATACTTCATCAGATGCTGATGATGGCGAAGCATATAGTTGTAAAACTCCGCGCACTTTTGGGCGAGGTAATGCGATTCTTCAATCGCACGCGCAATGTTGACCAAACAATCGGCTGCGCCGAATCGTTTCAACCCATCAGCAATTGCGGCAGCCGCGCTGGTGTGGCCGCCTCCGGTTTCGGATGTGATGATCAGGAATTTTTTGGAAGTCTCTTCAGACATTTTGTGGTGCCAGTTGAAAGCAGTTTTGGGCGGAGTGTCTGACGCAAAACTGCCAACGCCTGACACCAATAACCGATCACAATCAAGCAGTGCTAGGTTCCAGTAGGCCTGAAGCATCAGGAACGTGCGATTTTTTCAATTGCCGTTCCAGCTTTTTGATTTGGATCAGATGTTTCGGATTGAAGGCCAACGACGGGTAGTAACAATTCGACTCATGCGTGCAGAAACAGCCATTCTTGACATGTTCGCGGCGCACTTTCATTTCCGGCGAATGCCACAGGGCATTGAAATCCCAGTTGTAATCGCGCAGGTTGCCAATCGGGTCAAGGTTTTCACAACTCGACACCGTTCCCTCATCGTAAATCACTCCACCGGTTGTTCCTGCATGGCAACGCAACTGAGCTTTCTGCTGTTCTTCCGTGCGAGCGATCAACTCGTGCATGTAAATGTCCACAGCCGCTTTGAAATAACCGCCTTTGCCTTTGTAATGATTTTTGATGACGCCGCGCTGCGAATCGGAATCAATCAGTTGCGACAGTTTTCGGTAACGGCTTAAGTCAATGTTCAGCTCTTCCGCTTTGGCGGAAGGCGGGCGGATGTAATTGACGTTGATCTTATCGGGTTTCAAATCGTAACGGAGGAAGTCGTACCATTCGAAAATGCGATCCTGGTTCGAGTTCATAAAACAGGTGCAGGTTTGCACGTCCAACCGTGGAACCTGTTTTTGAATTTCCTGAAGCTGGCGGGCAGTTCCGATGGCTTTGTCCCAGCTTCCTTCCTTGCCGCGAATTTTTTCGTGGTCTTCTTTCAGGCCGTCAATGCCCAGCGCGACTGTCACGTTCAGGTTCGGGCACTCGTCCAGAATGCGCTGAACATCGGGCATGATGCGCTGCTGGATGCCGCCGTTCGACATCAGATAAACCGATTCAAGCTTGTTGTTTTCGTAAAATGCTCGAACGACTTCGGGCAGGTCTTTGCGAGTGAAAGGTTCGCCGCCCGCGATAATCAAAATCGGCAATTGGCCGCCAAGCGTTTCGCTGATGCGGACAAGGTTATCCGTCGTCATTTGCAGCTTCTTGCGCGGTTTGTCGTCCAGTTCTTCGGTGAAAAAACAATGGACGCAACGCATGTCGCAAACCGACGTAATCAAGATATTCAGGATAACAGGAGATGTGACTCCGCCAGTGAGAACCTTGCCGTATCGTTTGATGAGCTCAAAATTGTAATTCATAAGATGTCCGGTGTTATCAGTTGACAGTAATCAAAAGCGTAACAGACAAGTATTAAGCGTTGTCCGTTTTACAAAGTCAAACGAGTGTTCCGGAATAGAAAAAACGGCAGCCCCATTGGAGCCGCCGTTTTTTTTCTGAATCAATCTGATCAATTATTTGACGTGTAACTGAGAGTAATGGACAAAGAACCAGTAGGTGATTCCCACCCATGCCGCCAGGTTAATCAACGACCCTATCAAGCCGACTGTTTGGACTTGAGCGGTTCGTTTGCCGACTTTTTTGCCGTACATCAACAGAACAAACAATGCGCCGACGACAATCCAGAAAAAGAGCCGGATTCCGTAATCCAGCGCGCCAGCGCCAGCGATATACGTTTTCACCTGCCACGTTGTCAGGATCAGTGTGAGCACGATTCCCACCAGCGCAGCGACAGGCGGTTTGTAGTTCGCATCCACGCTGGCCGTCGCGGCAGTAGCCGAATTGAGATTGCTGTGTGAATAACTGTAGGCGAAGTAAATCACCAAGCCGATGGACATCCAGTCAATCAGTCGAATCCAGGTATCCAGCGGCAAGCTATTCATCAGGTACGCTGCCGACAAAACCGTGCCGATAGGAATAAACGGAGACAGCGGCACTTTGAACGGGCGATGCATGTTCGGGTTGGTTTCCCGCAAAATGATGATGCCCGTGCCAACGATCACGAACGCGAACAAGGTTCCGATGCTGACCAGTTCTCCGAGCAAGCTAATGGGAACCAGCCCTGCCAGGATCGCGACGATTGTTCCAGTGATTGCCGTCGTAATGTGTGGAGTTTGATATTTCGGATGGACTTTCGCTGCCCAGGACGGCAGCAAACCATCTTTGGACATCGAATAGAAAACGCGCGGTTGCCCCATAACCATGACGACCATCGTCGAACTCAAGCCGAGCACGGCTCCGACTTTGATAATTGTGGGGAAAACTTTCAGCACTGTTCCCATCGTCGTGCCTTGAGCCAGTTGGAGCGCCGCATCCACCGCCACGGCAATCGGAGCTGCCGCGTTGGTCAACATCTTGTAATCCACCAGCCCGACCATGATTCCTGCGACCAGCACATAAAGCACTGTGCAAATCGCCAGTGAACCGATGATGCCGATGGGCATGTCTTTCTGGGGATTCTTGGCTTCCTGGGCGGCAGTCGAAACCGCGTCAAAGCCGATGTACGCGAAGAAGATCACTGCTGCTCCGGTGATGACGCCGCCGAAACCGAAGGGCATAAACTCAGCGCAACCCGGCGTACCCGGCGTGCAGCCGATGCCCATATTGGCTTTGTTGACGTAACCGATACCAGCGATGATGAACAGAATGACAACCAGCAGCTTGACCAAAACGATGACAGAGTTGAAGGACGCTGATTCTTTGATGCCCTTGATCAACAGTAATGTCACTCCAACGGCGATGAGCAAACCGGGAAGGTTTACGATGCCTCTGACATGACTGCCATCCGCCAGCGTCATCACAGTCCACGGGCCGGCAGTTAATTGCGCCGGAAAGATGATGCCAAAGTCTTTCAACAGACTGACTAAATACCCCGACCAGCCAACCGCCACGGTTGCCGCGCCAAATGCGTATTCCAGAATCAAATCCCAACCGATAATCCACGCGACAAATTCGCCGAGCGTGCCGTATCCGTAAGCATACGCCGAACCTGAAATCGGGACGCTGGCGGCAAATTCCGAATAACAAAGCGCCGCAAACGCGCTGACAACACCCGCAAGGATCATCGAAATCACCACCGCAGGTCCGGCGTGTTTTCCGGCAGCTTGTCCGGTCAACACGAAAATGCCGGTTCCGATGATCGCGCCAATGCCGAGCATTGTTAGATCCAGCGAACTGAGCGTCTTTTTCAGTGTGTGTGTGCCGGTTTCCTGCGCCTCGGCGATAATCTGATCAATTGGCTTCGTCGCAAACAATGACATCCTATCCTCCTTGGCCTGACGTGATGCAGGCCGCGATTCGAGTTTTTACCAAGTAATGCTGTTTCAGCAGAAATTTTTAGAAGTTTGACTGCGTGTGGAATCGCGGAATGATTGAATCCTTAACTGACGATCCCGAAGTGGCGCATACTCTAAACGCAAGGTTCGGAAAGCGTCAATGCCTGAGATTGTTAATCCTGGATTGCTTTGGGTGGAGCGATTCCGCGATTTCGCGATTGCGTGCGCCACCAAAAGTACACTGGAACACCCGACAGCACGATCACCAATCCCGGCCAGGTCGTTTTCGTCTGGTAAACCAACAGCACGACCAGAATCGTTGCCGCGCCGACAATATAAAGTCCGGGCACGAACGGATAGCCGAATGCTTTGTATGGACGAACAGCGTCCGGTTGTTTGCTGCGCAGCACAAAGATTCCGGCAATCGTCAAAATGTAGAAAAGCAGCGCCGCGGAAATTACATACGTCAGCAAATCGCCATACAAATTGCCATAACTGCCATCGGGTTTAATTGTTCGCGGCAATACCAAAAATGCAGCCAGCAATCCCTGAATTGCCAGCCCCCAGGCTGGAACGGCTTCGCGATTCAATTCGCCAGCAGATTTGAAAAACAATCCATCGCGAGCCATTGCGTAATACGCGCGCGCTCCGGCCAGAATCAAACCGTTGTTGCAGCCGAACGTCGAAACCAGCATCACCACCGCCATCAGTGTCGAACCCAGGCCGGGGAAGATGACGTTGGCCGTTGCCGCCGCCACGCGGTCGCTGGGAACCTGCTGAATGGTTTCCAGGGGGAGCGAAACCAGATATGCAACATTCGCCAACAGGTAAAGCGCGATCACTAAGCCCGTGCCGAACGCCAGTGACCAGGGAATGTTGCGTTTCGGATCTTTCACTTCTCCGGCGGTGAATGTGATGTTGTTCCAGGCGTCGGCGGAAAACAGAGAATTGGTTTGTGATACGCACAGACCAACGAACAACCCAAACGCCGTCGCGGCGGTCAGTCCGTGACCAACATCCTGCAATGTGCCACGCGCCGTCCACCAATCATGGAAATTTGCGCTGACCGCGCCGGAATTCCAGCCGACCAAAATTCCCAGGGCGATCAAGGCGATCAGTCCGCCTGTTTTGGCGAAGGTGAACACGTTCTGGATCAGTTTGCCCAACTTCAAACCGCGTGTGTTCATCCAGGTTAGCAATGCGATCATGGCCACGCCCAGAAGCTGCGCTGTCGAAAGCGAGAAGGCGTAATTTGAACCCAGATTGATCGGCTTGATCAGGTAGTTCGATTCCGAAATTGTTGGCCACAGCACACCAAAAAAGCGCGCAAAGCCTACTGCAACTGCTGCAATCGTTCCGGTTTGAATAACCAGAAACAGTGTCCAGCCATACAGGAATCCCCACAGCGGAGAAAAGGCTTCGCGCAAATAAATGTATTGGCCACCGGCTTTGGGCATCATTGCGGCCAGTTCGCCGTAACTCAGCGCGCCAACCACAGTCAGGAATCCAGTGATCAGCCACGCCACCAATAACCATCCGGGCGAGCCGACTTGCCGAGCCATATCCGCCGAAACGATGAAGATGCCGGAGCCGATCATCGAACCGGCGACGATCATCGTCGAATCCAGCAACCCCAACCCACGAACAAATTTTTCTTCTTGAGCCATAACTGAGTGGTGTCGTGTGTTAGCGCACAAGCAAAAAGGGCGATCCGTTTCCGAACCGCCCTTTGTTGAGCCAAATTGTTTGCCAGTTATTTGCTTGCCGGTTGCGGCGAAGCCTGTTGTTGCGGAGGAGCCTGTTGCTGAATTTGAACAGGGGTGTCTTTCTTTCCGAATCTGTCTTCGAACCAGCGCCAGCCGTCATTGCCGAACACGAACGCCATCAGAGCCAAAATAATGACCATCCCGACGCTTTGAATCCGTTCGCGCAATCGCAGTGACATGGTCAATCCGATCAACCCCATCAACCATTCCAAGAAAATGGTGACGATCATCCCGCCGTCCAGCACCGGAATCGGCAACAAGTTAAACACGCCCAGGTTCAAGCTGATCATTGCCGCCCAGGGAATCAATCCGGTCCATCCTTCGCTTTCGACAACGCGACCAGTTTCGCGCGCCATGCCAATCGGGCCAGAAACGGATTCGCGAACCGACCGGTCACCGGCAAAAATCTGGCGAAACGCAATGCCCGTCACGCGCAAAATTCTCCAGTTATATGCCCATCCGTATTGCAGCGCTTCTGCCAGTGAAGTCGTTTTCTGCGTGACCATTTCCGTTCGGACGCTGGTGGCGACTCCCAGTCTGTATTCGCCATCAATCTGAACCGGCGAAGCTTGCACATCCAGATTCTGCTGGCCGCGCACGATTTTCAATGCGACCGGCTGGCCATTGCTTTCGTTTAACGCGTTTTTGAATTGATGCCAGGACGACATCGGTTGGCCATTAATGCCCACGATCTTGTCGCCGGCTTGAATGCCCGCCAGCGCAGCAGGTTTACCAGCTTCGGCGCTATTGACCAGAATTTCTTTGATGGGAATCAGCGATTGAAAGCCGGCATCGCCGATCTTGTTTCGCTCAATCTGCCTTGCTGCGGGTGTCAGTGTAAGGTTCAGAATCTGTCCGTTGCGGTCAACGGTGACAGGGATGGCTTCATCCGGTTTGACCTGAATTTCCAGACGCAAATCTTCCCACGTCGGTTTTTTCAGATCGTCGAAGGATAGAATCTTATCGCCGGGCAACAAACCAGCTTTTTCGGCGGGAGAGTTTTTGCCAACAAAGCCTATGACCGGTTGTTGCATCTGGTCCGCGCCGACTTTGAACCCAACCAGAATGGCGATGGTTGGAATGGCCAGCGCGAAGGCGATATTAAACGCCGGACCAGCCAAGGCGACCAAAAATCGTTTCCATTTTGGCTGTGAGTTGAATTCATCTGCCGGGGCATCGCTTTTTCCCTGCAGCATTTCCAGGTTTTCGCCACGAAACCGCACGTAACCGCCTAACGGAATCAGGCTCAACCGATAATCCGTGTCGCCGAGTTTGAATCCCCACAGCCGTTTGCCAAAACCAACGGAAAAGACTTCCACGCCAATGCCCAGCATTTTGGCGACGATGAAATGGCCGAATTCATGAATCACGACCAATACGCACAGCAGGACGGCAAATGGGATAATTATATGTGTCAATGTATGCATGACTTCCTCACTCCTTCAATACAGGCTTGTTACTACCTTGATTGCCGCCCAGCCTGAAAAACAGCGGCTGCGTTGTTCAAATCCTCTTCTCCCACGAACTGGCAAGCAGTCTATTTCAGCCCGGCAACCGTGTCAAAGTCGTGTTTACAACGTTTTACATTGTGAATCAGCCGTTGTTCCAGGGAGCAATTGCCGATCAGAAACCAGTTAAACCTGCCGTGTTTTGACCTGAACTTTTTGAAGATACTCTTCCAGTTGCCTGCATAGTTGAGTGAGCTTTTCGCTGTCGTTCTGTTTGGCAGCATCTTCGACGCCTTTTCCTAGGGCTGAGATTGCGCTGAAGCCATACGCCGAGCCGCTGCCTTTCATGTTATGACCGAGAGTTTGTGCTTTCGCGTGATTTTTCGTCTGAATCGAATCCAAAATGGATTGCACGTCCTGGCGACGGTCGCCCAGATAGTCGGGAATCAAATCCAGAATGTCTTCGTCAACCAACGCAGTAAATTCTTCGTCCGGCTGAAATGTGGCAGTTGAGGAAAGTGTCGTTGCCTGGCTGTCTGGCGGAACCTGGTGATAAAGCGTTTGGCGAATCAGTTCGATCAGGCGGGTTTTCTTAAATGGTTTGGACAGAAAATCATTGCAGCCATGAGCCAAACAGCGAGATCGAGCCTCTTCTCCCTCGTGGGCGGTTAACGCGATAACCGGCAGAGTGGTTGCATAATGGCGGGTCCGCAATTGCCGAACGGTTTCGTATCCATTCAGGATTGGCATTTCCATATCCAATAATACCAACGACACTCGCCTTCGATCCAAAATGTCCAACGCTTGCTGACCGTTGTGAGCGAACAGCACACGCAAAGGTTCATCTTTCAAATAGTTTTTGATCAATTTCTGATTTTCGGTGGTGTCTTCGACCACCAGCACAACATGACGATTCGCCAAACATTCCTCGATGGCTTTCAACAGGCGGTCGCTTTTGATTGGTTTGGTCAGATAATCGTCCATTCCGCTTTCCAGGCAGCGTTCACGATAACCTTCGATGGCATGAGCCGTCAGCGCGATAATTGGAACTGATTCCTGACTGGTTTGCTGTTCGTGTTGGCGGATTAACGTTGTGGCCTCGAAACCGTCCATCACGGGCATTTGAATATCCATCAAAATCAGGTCGTACCGGTGAGCCTGTATCTGTTCAACCGCTTGTTGGCCGTTTTCGGCGACACCCACAACGTACCCGGCTTTTTGCAGAATTCTCAGCACCAATTGTTGATTGGCCTCACTGTCTTCGACCAGCAAGATGCGTTTGGGAGTTGGCGGTTGAGGAGCCGCTTCAACCGCCAGCGAGTGACTTAAATCCGAGAACGGCTTTGCCGCAGCCAGCGTCCGCGATTGCTGAACCAGCGGAAAGGGAATTGAAAGATGAAATGTGCTGCCGTTGCCCGGCGCACTTTCCAGCCAGATTCGCCCGCGCATCAATTCCACCAGCAGCTTGGAGATGCTCAGCCCCAAACCGGTGCCGCCATACCGTCGCGTAGTCGAAAGATCAGCCTGGCAAAACTTATCAAAGATGCGTTCGTGATGTTCCGGCGCAATGCCAATGCCTGTGTCTCGCACTGCAAAGTGCAGTTCCACGCCCCGGTTGGGCTGGCCATAGCAGATGACAACCTCGACGCTCACGACGACTTCGCCAGTTTCCGTGAATTTGATGGCGTTGCTGACCAGATTCAGCAGTATTTGACGCAACCGATTCGGATCGCCCAACAAACTGGCTGGCAAGTCTTTGCCCAGTTCGCTGCGCAAAATCAATCCTTTACTTTGCGCCCGCACAGTCATCAGACCGATGACGCTTTCCACCAATTCGACGGGATCAAAGGCGATGGCTTCGATGTCCATTTGCCCGGCCTCGATCTTGGAAAAATCCAGAATGTCGTTGATCAAATACAACAACAGTTCGGAACTGGTTTGAATCGTCTGTAAAAATTCCGTGCGCTCGGCCTGCTGTGAAGTTTCTATCGCCAATTCGGTCATGCCGATGATCGCGTTGAGCGGAGTGCGGATTTCATGACTCATCGTCGCCAAAAATTGGCCTTTGGCCAGACTGGCGGCTTCAGCGGCTTCTTTGGCTTGGCGCAATTCTTCGCGGGCTTTTCGAGCTTCGGTGATGTCACGCAAATAGCCAGTGAACATGGGCTGCCCGTTATGTTCAAACGGAGTGATGGCCAAATCCACAGGGAACTCGGTGCCGTCTTTCCGCAATGCGGTGATTTCAATGCGCTGGCCCAATACTTTATGTTCGCCGGTCGCCAGATAACGAGCCAAACCTTCTCGGTGAGCCTGTCGAAACTGTTGGGGAATAATCAGGTCACTCATCAATTGGCCTACGGCTTCGGCGCGGCTAAACCCAAACACTCGTTCGGCAGCCGGATTGAATTCTGTGACACGTCCGTAATGATCCATTGTCACAATGCAATCCATCGCCGATTCCAGAATCGCGCCTTTGCGAGCTTCGCTTTCCAGCAATGCATTTTCAGCATGTTGGCGCTCTATGAATTGGCCTAATTGGCTGCCGATATTTGCCGCTAGTTGTAACAATTGTGGGTCTGGTTGGTAGCTTTTTCGGCTAAAGAATTCGACGACTCCAAGGACCGTGTTGTTAAAAAAGAATGGGAAGCCAAAAGCCCCGCCCAAGCCGGACTGCCTGGCAGCGGCCAGACGCGGCAGGCTTGAATCGGCGACTTCGTCATTGATCCACAGCGGAGCTGCGTCGGCCCATACACGCCCAGGTAATCCGTGGTCGTGCTGGTAGAAAAGCTGAAGCGAAAGCTGGGTGAAGTTCTCGAATTGTTCAGGGGTTGCGCTCCAGGTTTCGATGCAGCGCAACAGTTCCTTGTCTGTATCAACCAGCCAGATGGCTCCGAATTGCCAATCAATCCCTTCGCCAATGGCTTGCAGGATTTTTGGCGCGGCTTCGTGCAAAGAACCGGCTTCTGCTAACACCCGCGTGACATCCTGCTGAATGGCGAGTTCGCGGTTTACAAGGCTGAGTTCCGCGCCTTGCTGACGTAATTTTTCCGCCAGGCGGTTCGCTTCATTGAGCGCGGTATTTTTGGTTTGCAGCAACGACAGGTAATGCACCAGCGAATCGTGCGGCGCGAAATCCGTGAGCTTCAGGCCGAGTTGTGCGACCTGATGAAATTCGGTCAACCAGGGCGCTCCCAAAAAGATCAGTGCGTCCGTTCCGGGATCAAACAGCATCTGGCCTTTAAGTTGAATTTGGCCTTGGTGAGTTTGGAGCAGGAAAAACGAATGTTGTTCGTGGCACAGCGCGTCGAAGCTAAGCGGGATTCTGGGACGGGTCAGAGAAAAGACGCTTTCAAAAGATGCCCCCGGCTGAAATGCGGCGATGCGCTGCAACGCATGCCCGGCTTGCACAATTTGCAACGAGCGATTCAGCACCAGATGAAAAGGAAACGCCGCAGCCAGATGTTGCGGCGATAACCCATAACTCAATTCAGACATCCTGCACCCTCCGACTTCTGCCCCTCGTCGCCAAATTTAGATCGGGCGGTATTGCACCAGGAATTCGTCATGATCTGCACCCTGAGCGTGATGGGCGGTTTGTTTGACGTGAACAGAAGTATTCATCAATTTGCCCAATCCGTGCAATAAACCGATGACCATCGGCGACAGCCCTGCGCGGTCGGAATAATAGTGCAGGGTCAATTCTTCCGGGCTGTTTTCCGTGACGCGGAATGACGGAGGTTTCAATTCCGGGAATCCCAGTCCGACCTGAGCATGCATGTTGTCCAGGTTGAACAGGAATCCGCGAAAGTCGTGACCAGTCATCGCCAGCAAATTGCCGTACCCTTCTTGAGCGGTGTACAGCACCCAGTATTCGCCAAATTGAATCAACACTTCTTCCGCTGAAAGCCCCAACACTTCGCTGGCAGCGCCAACCAGTTTGTAACTGACTTCGTCAGGATACGGATTCATGCTGACGAAATAATTTTCTTCGATTCCCGCTTTTTGTTTCACTTGTGCCCAGACGCCTTCCCCTGCCTGAGAGCAAATCAAACCTTCGATAGCCTTGTTTACCAGACCGTACATTATGTTTTTTCCCTTGGATGTAGTGTGGTTTTTATTTTCGGATCAATTGCACAACCAGGCGCGAACAAAACAAAACAGAATCAAAAGCGCCAGCACTGCCAATTCTTTGAGTAAAAGCCAGCGTTCGTTTTGATCGTCGCCTTGAAGTTCCGCTTTGAAATCGTAATTGCTCACCGTATCCCGACCTTCCCGGATTTTTCGGTTTTATCCCATTTCGATTCCGCGCCTTTCAGTTCCAGGATGTAAGACGCGAAACTGACCGCGCATAACAGCGCGCCATATCCGCTGACGTAAATCAACAACGGAGCCAGGAATTTTCCCAGTCGCCCTTTCTTTTCAACCACCTTGGCCAGATACGCGAAGTACATACACAGCGCCAGCCAGGCGTACAGAAACAGAATCAGCGGTTGAATCACCGCATTGCCAATGACCATTCCGTGCGAAGCCAGCCAGTTGTAAAGGATCACTTCGTACAGCGGAGGAAAGCAGGTGTACAAAATGATCAGCAACGAAATGACGCCGGGAAACATCACCCCTTGAAACCAGCACCGCTTGGCGACTTCCGGATCAATCAGAAACGAAAAGAGCGTCACCAGCAAGAATGTCAGCGCGTTCAAAACCCACAGCGCGTTGAACAGCCGCCACGCCAACGGATAGTCCAGGAAATACAGTGACAGCAATCCAATCGAAGCGCCGATCATAAACAGCGGCATCATAAAAATGGCGAACCAGTTCAGCGCGAACAGCGGGCTGCCCAGCGGGCCGTATTCCTTGCGATTGAACCAAAGCCGTTTGAATTGAATTGTCACTTGCACATTGCCGCGCGCCCATCGCAATCGTTGTTTCCACAATCCCAGAATGTTGTCCGGTTCTTCGGCCCAAACGCGGGCGTTGCCTTCAAAGATGGCGCGGCGACCTTGAATCTGAGTTTTGAACGTCGTGAAGGTGTCTTCCGCCAGCGAGGACGTATCAATCCGTCCGCCGATGGCTTCCAAACTGGCGCGACTGTGCAATTGCGCTCCGCCGGCCAGGCAAGCCATTGCTCCCATCACGTTTTGCGCTCGCCGCGAAGCCGCTTGCGCCGTGATGTATTCAAATGCGATGAACTTCGTCATGTAATTGCCGGGGATGCTGCCTTCCTTGATGTAAGCAGTGACCGCGCCGACCTTTTCATCCGACAAATGCCGGGCCATCTTGCGCAATGAATCCGCTTCAAACAGCACATCGGCATCAATAATCATTAACGCTTCGGTCCAGTCTTCTGCCAGAAGTTGCTTGATGCCGTAATTCAGCGTGTGGGCTTTGCCTTCGCCGCCTTTTTGCCGGCGAATGTGAAAGACCTTGCCGGGATATTCCTGCTCTTTCGCTTTCAGCACGTCCGGTGTTTGATCGGTGCTGGCATCATCCACCACATACACGCGCAGCGAACCGTCCGGGTAATCCAATTTCATCAACCGGTCCACGGTGTTGCCGATCACCAAGCCTTCATTCCACGCTGGCACAATGATCGAAACGCGGGGCAGATAAGACGTCACTCGGTCGTAGTGCGAAAAAAAACGATGCAGACCAATCAAGCTGAATTGCAGGCAAGCCACCAACAATGGCATTGACCCGAGCAGCACCATTGCCGTCAGCAAAATTTTTAAGGCTAGCAGTAAGAAACCCAAAACCATTGGCAAATGTTTGCGCGTTCGAGCGAAGTCTTTGATTGACTGGAGTCTGACGCCGCTTTGTGTACGCAGTTGCCATTATGCCTGAGTCTGTCTGTGAATCGAGAGTTGAATCCGTCTGTAACTTTGCCTTTCATTTTGAAAACTTTAGTGCCTTAGGCCGCGCAACTTGCCTGATAAGCCAAAAGGCCAACGCTCAATTGCTCAGACAGCGCCAGATTGTATTTGTATAGCCCGATCTTTTCTTTGCGATGACTGTCCGTGCTGAACCGAATCGGCACGCCTGCCTGCATGAAGATTTCCACCGTTCGAGCCGAAGGGCATTTCCATCGCTCGTCCACTTCCAATTGCGCGCCCGCTGCGGAAGCTTTCGCCGCCAGTTCGGCAATCAATTCTTCCGGCACCTGCTCTTCGCTTAACCCGATTTTGGGCAAAATGCTGAACAGATGAGCAATCACAATTCGCGGATGACGATCCAGGGAATTGGCCGTCGCTTCCACCAGAGCCGTAAACAATTTCGCCGAAGTGATTTTGTTCTCTGCCAGCATTTCTTTAATTTGCGACGGTGTGAAGGTGGTTTCGCCCAACGGAAACTGATGATCGGCAACGTACACGAAATCAACGCCCGCCAAGTTGTCAGGCATATCCAAATCACCTGCCTGATTCAGCAGTTTGGTTTCGATACCAGAAAAAATTTGCAGTGGTGATGTGGCTTTCAACCGATTTACTTCCGCCACAAATTCACCCAGCCAGGTGGTGTCTCGCCGAACGTGATCCACACAGCAAAACCGCTGCAATCCCAATTGCTCCGCTTGCCGGATATTTTCAGCGGGCGAATGCAATCCGTCCGAAAATGTCGAATGCACGTGCATATCTTCTGTCAGTGCCGATTGCCAAAAATTCAATTCCACAGATTTCATCCTTTTGCCTCTTGCAAATGTTTGTTGGGCATTGCCCGCGCTCGTCTAGTGCAAGCACAGTGCCAGCGATTCAGGCGCTGAAATCCGTTCGTTGAGCCAGAAAGAGCCGGAAAGTATCCGCGTTTGAAACATAAAGGATGACTCGCTTTTCAATCTGAAACATTGGCTCAGTGCCAAAGTGAACAGCGGGTGAGACTGGCTGTCCGCGAACGGATGTTTTAAGCGGAAAGGGCGGGAGTTCCGGCCTTCATCTTTAAGAGAACAAAGCAGATTGGAATTCGAGTTGTTTTGTCAGAGGTTGCCAAACCAGGTTTGGCATCGTGCTTGCCAATCGCTTCAGCGACCCCACGACAACATAGGTGAAAAGGACGGAGGAATAGGAATGAAACAGAAGGTGTTGCTAATAGAAGATGATCAGCAGTTTGCAAATTTGATTTCGCGCTGGTTTCAAAGCGAGCGCAATTACGAAGTCGTTGTCGTAAACGACGGCGCGTCGGCCTCACGAATGATCGAATCCGAGTGCTGGAATCTGGTGATCAGCGATGTGAACTTGCCCGGTATGGATGGCATTGAACTGGTGGGGCGGTTCAAATCCGAAGCTCCGCAGTTGCCTGTGTTGTTGATTACAGCGCACGAAAGTGTGGATTGCGTGATTCGCGCACTGCAAAATCGCGCTGATGATTTTCTCGTCAAACCGTTCAACCGGCAGACGTTGATGGCCAAAACGGACGCACTGATTGCCAAATCTACGTTGCAACAATTGGAACAGCGCAAACAACGCAAAACGGTCTTGGCTATCGGAGCGCACCCGGATGATGTGGAAATCGCTTGCGGAGGCACGCTGTTGCGACATCGCGCGCATGGCGATTCCGTTGCGTTGTTGACGCTGACGGACGGCCAGGAAGGCGGCACGCAAACGACCCGGCGTAAGGAATCCGAAGCGGCGGCGGCATTGTTGGGAGCGCGGCTGTATTGGGGCGGATTGCGCGACACACAAGTGACGGATGGACAACCCACGATCAAAGCCATCGAAGACGTTATCGCACAGGTACAACCCGACATCATTTACACGCACACGCAAAACGATTCGCATCAGGATCATCGCAATACGTTTTTGGCGACGACCGTGGCCGCGCGTCGAATCGCAAATCTGTTTTGTTACCAAAGCCCTTCGACCACCATCAACTTCAAGCCGAATCGTTTTGTCGAAATCAACGAACAGTTGTCCGACAAGCTGCAATTGATTTCGGTCTACGAATCGCAAACCAGCAAATGCGCATATCTGGACCCGGATTTGATTCGTTCCACGGCGCGGTATTGGGGACGGTTTGCCGGCAACAAACTGGTTGAACCGATGGAAGTCATCAAACAAAACCAGTAACTGCGACTGGTTCTTTCAAGCTCGAAATTATGAAACGAATGATCTGGCTGATTGTGCTGGCGCTGAGTTGCGGAGTGATAATTCAGGCTGCTGACGTTACCGAAACCGCTGCGCAACAAGCTGTCGCGGCAAAACACTTTGGCGAAGCGCGCGAGATGTATCAGCAATTATTGCGCAAGGAGCCGGATAATCTGGGTTATCAAAACTGGGTGGCGCGCCTTTCCGCCTGGTTGAAGGAATACGATCGCGCGTTGGTGGCTTACGATGTGACCTTGGCGCGCCAGCCGGAAAATTTTGAAGCGATTCTGGGCAAAGCTTACGTGCGCATGTGGCAACGGCAATTTGACGACGCCGAAGTGTTGCTGCACCAAGCGGCGCAGCATGCGGATCAACAACTCGCCTGGCACATTGCCAAATTCAGCCTCTACAGCATGCAGGGGAAATTGAAACTCGCGCGCCAGCATTTGGATCAGGTTCGCAGGCTCGACCCGCAAAACGCCGAGCTTCCTGAACTGGAAAAACAATTGGTTGGGCGGTCGCCGCTGACCGTGCAGGTCGGATTTGAAACGCAACGATTGCAATATCTATCGCCGGATATTCCGGCATTCAACACGGTTTCGCTGGATGTTGTTTGGCGACGTGAGCGTGACACCTGGGGAACACATGTGGAAAAAGCTTTTTTGGGCAACGCGCAAACTGTGCGCGTTGGATGGAATTTCAGCCATCGAATCGGCGAACGATTGTGGTTGCGCGGTGGAGCAATGGTTGGCTCTGGCTCCCAATCGTTGCCGCAAGGTGAACTGAACGCCGGGGCAGCGTTACGGCTGAAAGGAGAACTGGCGCAACGGTTCATTCTCAGTAGCGATTATCGGCGCGTGCAGTTGGCTCAATCTACCGCGCATGTGTTGAGTCCGACGGTGGAGTATCTGGCGAGCGACAAATCTCATTGGCAGGCGACCGTCTTTCGCAGCTGGCAACCTGCGACTGCAAACATTGCCAGTTCCGCCAACGGACTTTCGTTACTACTGAAATATGACCGGCAACTGACCAAATCGCTGAAAACAAGCGCGGCGTGGACTCAGGTGAGACAGGTTTCCGTCTGTGGAATTCAGTGCTCCGCTCAAGTGTTACACCAAAATGGACTGTCATTTGCGGCAAGTTACCGACTGAGTTCGAATTTGACGGCGCAAGGTCGTTACGGATTTTGGCGCAGCGGCAATGGCGTTCGGCAAAACGTTTTCGGCGTGAGTTTGATGTTGAACTAAAACGCGGCTTACTCCAGGTTCGCATCCAGATTGTATTCCTTCATCCGGCGATACAGAGTTGTGCGGCCAATGCCAAGTTCTTCGACGACTTTGGACAAGCGGCCACGATTGCGGCGAATGGATTCTTCAATCGCCCAGCGTTCCAGGGCCGCCAGGTTCAGCGTCGGTGGAGCCGTTTCCGT
>DAOMFR010000001.1:21044-37670 GCA_035429885.1 Blastocatellia bacterium | reverse complement strand
GACTGAGGTCACAGCCACCGGTTCGATCAATTCTGCCGGTTCCGTGCGATTGGATTCCGCAGTTGTTTGAACATCGCGAACTCTGGCAGGCAAATCGTTGATTTCGACCGTTTTGCCATTGGCGGTCACAGCGGCGCGCTGCATGTAATTTTGCAGTTCGCGGATGTTTCCCGGCCATTCATACCGTTCCAGCAATTGCGCTGCGGCAGGCGACAGCTGCTTGGGGGCGGATGCGTCACTAAATTCCTGCAAAAAGTGTTGAGCCAGCAACGGAATGTCTCCGCTGCGATGGCGAAGCGGCGGCACATCCAATTCAAATACCGCCAGCCGGAAAAACAGGTCTTCGCGGAAGCGACCCGCTTTTACTTCCTCAGACAAATCTTTGTGCGACGCCGCCACCAATCGAAAATCCGAACGGATTTCCAGGGAACTGCCCAACCGGTTGAATGACCGTTCCTGCAACACGCGCAACAGCTTGGCTTGCAAAGCCAGGCTCAATTCTGCGACTTCATCCAAAAACAACGTGCCTTGATCTGCTTGCTCAAATCGGCCCAGGCGGCGATTGATGGCTCCGGTGAATGCGCCTTTTTCGTGGCCGAACAATTCTGATTCCTGCAACGATTCGGGAATGGCCGCGCAATTCAGCGGCACGAACGGGCCTTTACTGCGTCCGCTGAAACTGTGAATGGCTTTGGCGACCAGTTCTTTGCCGGTGCCGCTTTCGCCGTGAACCAAAACCGTGATGTCGCTGGCGGCAACGCGCGTCACTTGGCGCAACATTTCGCGCACCGCCGATGAATTGCCGATCAAGCCGGGAAAGGGTTGCACGCTGATTTCGCGTTCCAACTGCGCCACACGCAACGCCATTTGATAACGCTCAACAGCATTTTTCATCGTGGTCAGCAGTTTGGTGCGATCAATGGGTTTGACCAGGTAATCGTATGCGCCCAGTTGCATGGCGGCGACGGCGGAATTGACGGTGGAATCGGCGGTTAGAATGATGACGGGCAATAACGGTTGATGCGCACGCAAGGTTTCCAGCACGGCCAATCCGCCGGAACCGGGCAAGCTCAAATCCAGGCACACTGCCGAAGGAATCAATTGTCCCAGCGCCGCCAAGCAGCTTTCGCCATCCGCAAACAACTCGGTCGCATACCCAGCATTAGACAGCCAGCGTTGCAACAACACTCGAAAACTGTGGTCGTCGTCTACCACCAGCACTGTTCCAAGAGAATTTGGGGGCAAAGTTGATCCGGTCATTCGCCAACTCCTTTCACCTGAGGATGTGTATGATTTACTACAGGAGTTGGGCAAGCGCAATCAAGGCGATGTTCGAGGGGGAGCTTGGTGGGAAAAATCACCAAGCGGGGCGATGATGACGATTGCGCCAAACTAAACGCTGCCAGGACAGTAGTCGTTGCCAAGACAAGCGAGTCGGCGCCAGGACAAATAGCCAGCCTGCGTTAGTTTGGTCGTTGCAGTCGTCATCACCGCCCCGCTCAATGTCGGGGGCAATTGGATTACGCGGCTTTGGCCAGACAGGCCGTGTCGCCAATATTGTCGGCAGAATCCGCCAGCGCAGAGATTTCCGAAGCCGCAAGATAGGTTTCGTGCCAGGTGCGCACCATCGCTAATTCCTGCCACTGCAATTCATCGGATGAGATCGGCGCTCCCTGCAATTCTTTCAAACACAGCAGCGGAATGTTGACTCCGCTGGCCACGGTGAGCGGCATGGTTCCGGGGAAGCGCGGGTTGACTTCCAGTAAGCAGGGACGACCGGCAGCGTCACGGCGAAATTGAATGTTGGCGACATAAGTCAGTCCGATGCGTTCGGCGACTCGGCGGGCGCAGGCTTCCAATTCCGGATCTTTGACCGTGCGGCTGACAACAGCGATGCCGGAATCCACTTTCATTCTGGCGCGCGGAACACTGGCCAGCACTTCGCCTTGCGCGTTGGCCATTACATCCACGGAAAATTCTTCTCCGGGGAGATATTCCTGCACCAGCAATTCCGAGCTGCGTTCCAATTTGGCCAGTTCGGCTGGAGTGTCTACTTTGACAATGCCGCGCGAACCGCTGCCTGATCGAGGTTTGACGATTAACGGATACTGCCAGTCACTGTCATTAAACGTTTCGTTGAAAATGGCGAATTGCGGCACCGGAACCACCCCGTCACACGCGATCAATAGTTTCAGCTTGTCCAAACACAGTTCCAAGGTTTGCGGCTCGGCCAATAAAATCTTCACTCCGGCCAGTTCAAATTGCTTTCGCGCTTTGGCTACCCCAATCAACTCGACATCCACGGTCGGCACTAGCACGTCAATCTTCAAACTCAAGCATTGATGCAGCAAATCTGCGACGAATTCGGGATGCCGACCCGGCAGGACCAATGTTCGTTGTGCCGCCGGAACCAGGTACAGCCCCGCCGCGTGATAGTCCATGTCCGCCATAAAAAATGTTGCTCCGGTTTCTGACAACGCGTTCATAAAGCTTACTGCCGCTGGTCCACCTGCACCTGTAACCAAGATATTCATCTGTGTTTGCTCCATTCTGTTTAGGAAAAAATCGAATTTGCATCGCTGTGTTGTTCAGCTTGACTTGAGCTAGGGCAAACGCCGGGCCAGAGTTTAGGGCAGAGAGTTTCATCTTTATTGGCCTGTTTGAGCAGTCAATCGCTGCGGCAGGTTCCGGTTTGAAACAACGCGGTTTCAAAATGAAAAACTGTTCCGCGATGGCCCAATAAAGGCTTTGCAGCCTTGTCAGTCGAAAGGTAAACTGCATGAACTCGCGTCGGTGGCAGACTATGAGTCAATCGTTTCCCAGACAAAAATCCTAAACGAAATTTGCTGTGTTCTGATTTTGGAGGTTAAGCCATGAAAAAAAGTTACAGCCAGTTGGGTCAGCGGCGTTTGTTTAGTTTGTTATTGTGTGTTGTTTTGGTGTTCTTATCGGCTCCGGCAAAGCTTGCCTCTCAAGATCAGGCGAGTAATCAACCGAAACCTGATTCAACCGTGGAATTGGTGAAATTGTATGTTTCAGTATCTGACAAGAGTGGCGACTTCATTTCGAAGTTGAATTATTACGACTTCGAGGTTTTCTGCGACAACGTTCCTCAATCAGTCAGCTACTTTGCCAAAAAGGATGAACCTGTTGGAATTGTCTTTTTGGTAGATATGTCTGGCTCCATGCGGAACATGCTGAGTTTGCCTAGTTCTTTTCGACCAGTAGGGTTTGAGAGTGGCTGGAAGGGGACCTATCAAAAGCTTATTGCTTCGATTCCAGCGTTTATGGAAAACAGCCATCGAATGAATGAGTATTCAATGATTCTGTTTAATCAACAATCATGGTTAGTATTGGGTTGGACTCGTGATCGGCAGGAAATTGAAAAAAGTTTGAGCATGGTTTCTGCGACACAACCTATTGGGCAAACATCGCTTTACGACTCTCTGGTTACGGCGATTGAGCAGGCAAAAGGGAGTTCATATTCCAAGAAGGCGATCATTTTGCTGACCGACGGAGTTGATAGCACGTCGAAAACAGAACGGTCGAAGTTAAACAAGGTGTTGCAGGAAAATAATGTGCCGGTTTATTCAATCTCTCTAAACCATGAGTTGTTCTCTTTGAAGAATCACTTTTCGAGCACAGACCTTCAAAAAAAGGCCGCAGAAGAATTTTTTACTGACCTTGCCGTAATGACAGGGGGCATAAGCTTCTTTCCCTTAAATGAGAAAGAGCTATCTGCTTGTCTGGACAACGTCGCTAAGGAACTTCGCAATCAATACGTTATCGGCTTCAAGCCGAATTGCAATCACAAAACTAACAAGCCCCATCAAGTGAAAGTGCGACTAGCGAAAGAAGCCGCCCTTGCGCCAATGAGCAAAACCATTTCCATTCGTCACAGGGAAGAATACAAAACGAGTTTAGCTCTGAGTAATCCAAAGTAATAGTTGTAGAAAGAATCAAAATTATAATGAGTTCTGAAATTCAAAAGATCGGCTTCGTCAGTCTTGGCTGTCCCAAAAATCTGGTGGATAGCGAAGTAATGATGGGGCAGTTACAAAAACATGGCTACGAACTGACCACTGACCGCGAAGCCGCCGACGTGATGGTCATTAATACCTGCGGCTTCATCCAAACGGCCAAAGAAGAATCCATCAACACCATTCTGGAAATGTCCGAATTGAAAGAGACGGGCAATTTGAAACGGTTGGTTGTTGCCGGATGTCTGGTCGAACGGTATCGGCAGGATTTGCTGAATCAATTGCCCGAAGTGGACGCCGTGCTGGGAACCAGCGAACTGGAAAAGATTGTTGCGGCGGTTGATCCGGCGGCGGTCGCGGCTCAGGACGCTGCCTTTGTTGCCTCCAACGCCTGGATGACTCGCGGCCTGCCGACTTACCTTTATGATGAAAATTCGCCGCGTGTGCTGGCGACGCCCAAGCATTTTGCGTACGTCAAAATTGCCGAAGGCTGCGATCACACCTGCGCGTTTTGCGCGATTCCGCAAATGCGTGGCAATTACCGCAGCCGCCGCGCCGGTTCGATTCTGCGCGAAGCGGAAAGCTTGGCCGAACAAGGCGTCAAGGAATTGGTGCTGATTTCCCAGGATTCCACTCAGTACGGCTTGGATTTGGGAATCAAAGACGGTTTGGCTGATTTGTTGCGTTCGTTGGCCAAAGTGGACGGCATCGAATGGATTCGCGTGATGTACACCTATCCAAATTCGTTGAGCGACGCGACGCTGGCCGCAATGGCTGAAGAGCCGAAGGTGTGCAATTACCTGGATATGCCGTTGCAGCACGCCAGCGCCAATATGCTCAAACGCATGCGGCGCGGTGGCAATCGCCAGTTACTGGAAAAACTGATGAACCGCGCTAAACAGTTCGTGCCGAACATCACGCTGCGCACAACCTTGATCGTAGGCTTTCCTGGTGAAACCGACGACGACTTTGACGAGTTAATGCACTTCGTCCGCGATGTCGAATTCGACCGCGTAGGCGTGTTCACCTACTCCGACGAAGAAGGCACGCACGGTTATGACCTGGACGGCAAAGTTCCGGCTCGCACCATGCGGACTCGCCGAGCCAAACTGATGCGCGAGCAGGCGAAAATTTCCAAAAAGAAAAACAAAGCGATCGTTGGCAAACAGTTCCGCGCCATGCTGGAAGGTGTTTCGCAGGAAACCGATCTGCTGTTGCAGGCCCGTCTGGAATCGCAAGCCCCTGAAGTGGACGGCCATGTGTTGATCAATGACATCCCGGAAGGCTTTGCCGCCAAGCCCGGCGATTTTCTAAACATCGAAATTACCGAAGCTCACGAATACGATCTGGTAGCGAGGGTAATTGAATAAAGCTATGACGAATCCCCAACCATTCGCTGACAAACGCGGCAAATCTTTCAACGCAAACGGCCCCGCCGACTGGCTGGCAGTCATCATTGCCACTGGCGGAGGCGCAGGCTTTGTTCCCATCGCCCCCGGCACGTGGGGATCGTTAGTGGGATTGCTGATCGCGTATGGATTGATCGCGGCCTTCAAGCAGAATGTGGTGTTGCTGCAAAACCTTCTGATTGTCGTCAGCGTAGTCTTGGCCTGGGTCGGAATCTGGGCAGGCACGCGAGCTGAAACGGTGTTCGGCAAAAAAGACTCCGGCCAAATTGTCATTGACGAAGTTTGCGGTCAGGTCATTAGTTTTGTATTCATCGCGCCATTTTTGGCTGGATTGGGTGAGCGCTGGCGCTGGTGGATGATTCCCGGCTTTTTGTTGTTTCGCGCCTTTGACATTTTCAAGCCATTCCCGATCAACGGGCTGCAAAGTCTGACCGGAGGCGTGGGGGTGATGATGGACGACGTGATCGCCGGAATTTACGCCGCCGCGCTGATGTCGCTGGCGCTGTTCATTGTTTGAGTAAAGAATCCGACTGCAACCTGTCACCTATCACCTGAAACCTTATGCTAAACGCTGAAATTATCGCCATCGGCTCTGAGATGTTGACCCCATTCCGTGTGGACACGAATTCGTTGTGGCTGACCGAACGCCTGAATTCGATGGGCATTGATGTGAAGCTTAAAACTGTTGTCGGCGACGACGAATCGCGCTTGGAAGAAACCATCCGCGATGCGATCAAACGATCCGAAATCGTCATTTCTACCGGCGGGCTTGGCCCCACCGAAGACGACATCACGCGCAAAATTTTCGCGCGCGTGTTGAAACGGCGTCTGATTCTGGATGATGACATTCTGGAAAAACTGAAAGCTCGGTTTGCCAAGCGCAACATGCCGATGCCGGAAATCAATGCACGGCAGGCGCTGGTGATGGAACGCGCTGAAGTTCTGCCAAACCCGAATGGCACGGCTCCGGGCATGTTGATTGAAGAAGGCAAGTGCACGATTGTCATGCTGCCCGGCCCTCCGCGCGAAATGAAGCCGATGTTTGACGCTGTTGTCGCTCCGGTGTTGAAACAGCAAGTCGGCGACGTAGTGATTTGTCGCCGCAAGCTGAGCATTTACGGTCTGGGAGAATCGGCTGTAGACGAGAAAGCCGCTCCGGTTTACACGAAGTTTCAAAACCCCGTGACAACGATCCTGTTCAAAGACGGCCAGATCGAATTGCACCTGACGGCTCAGGCGAAAAACGACACCGAGGCCAATCGTTTGCTGGATGAACTCGCCGGACAGTTGGACGAAGTGCTGGGCGATTACATTTTTTCTCGGCGGGACGAAACGCTGGAACAAGTCGTCGGCGATTTGTTGCGCTGGCGCGGTTATTCGCTGGCGACGGCGGAAAGCTGCACTGGCGGTTTGTTGGCCGGACGCGTCACCGAAGTCCCCGGCAGTTCGGATTACTTTCTGGAAGGCGTCGTCACTTATTCCAACGAAGCCAAGATGCGAATGTTGGGTGTGCCTGCCGAAATACTGGAAGAGCACGGAGCGGTTAGCGAACCCGTCGCCTGCGAGATGGCCGCTGGAGTTCGCAAGCTTGCCGGTTCGACCTTCGGCATCGGCATCACTGGCGTAGCCGGTCCCGGCGGAGGCACTGAAGAAAAACCCGTTGGATTGGTTTACATCGCTTTGGCCGACGAAGACACGGTCACTGCGCGCAAGCTGCTTTTCCCCGGCGACCGCCAATTCATTCGCACGCTGACAGTCAATTCGGCGCTTGATCTGCTGCGGAGAAGAATCAAATGAACGCAGTTGCTCTTATTCTTGGTTACCTGCTTGGCTCAATCCCGTTTGGATTCCTGATCGTCAAAATCGCCAGCGGAGCCGACATTCGCGAAACCGGCAGCGGCGGAACCGGCGCAACGAACGTCACGCGCAAAGCGGGAAAAGGCGCGGGCATCGTCACTTTGATATTTGACGCCCTGAAAGGTGTGGCGGCGGTAATGGTGGCCAGAATGTTGACCGACGAAGACGGGACTTCGTGGGTGGTGGCGGGCGCAGGAGTGTTGGCGGTGGTCGGACATTGCTTTCCGGTTTGGTTGAAATTCAAAGCGGGCAAAGGCGTGGCCACCGGCTTGGGCGTGTTTCTGGCGGTTGTTCCGTGGGCGGTAATGGCAGCTTGTATCGTGTTCCTTGTGGTTGTCTGGCGAACTCGGTTTATTTCGCTAGGTTCGATTCTGGCGGCGGCGTTCGTTCCGCTATGGGTGTGGGGAATGCACACCTGGCTCGAACCGATCAGTAATCTTATGCCGATTATGGCAGCGCTTTGTGCTTCGTCGGCAATCATCATCGCCAAACATCACGAAAACATTCAGCGGTTGATGGCAGGAACCGAAAACAAATTCGGCGCTGCAAAGTAAAATCGCCGATCAGGAGAGGGATTCAACATGGACGCAACACAGCAACAGCTTTCCATCAAAGAAGTCATGGAAATCCCAGGCTTTCGCCGATTGTGGCTGGGGCAGTTGGTCAGCCTGCTTGGCGATTTTCTGGCGATCTTTGCCGTGCTCAGCTACGCAACTTTCAAGCTGCACGCAACAGCGGCGCAAGTCACGTTCATTAGCGTGTCCTTCCTGATTCCCTTCGCTTTCTTCGGACCGATAGCCGGAGTGTTTGTTGATCGTTGGAGTTTGAAGCGAACGATGATCGCCAGCGATTTGATTCGCGCCGGACTGATTGGGGCGTTGATTCTAGCACCGAACCTGTACAGCATTTACGCCGTGTTGATGACGTTGAGTTTTGTCTCTACGTTTTTCATTCCGGCTCAATCAGTGACGCTGAGAACACTGGTTCCGCCACACGGATTGATGTCGGCGAATGCGATGATGCAACAAGCCATGCAAGTCATACGCATCATCACTCCGGCTTTGGCGGGAGCGCTGGTCGGATGGTTTGGGGCTTACGTTTGTTATTTGATTGATGGCGGCAGCTTCCTGTTTTCCGCGTTGATGATTGCGCCGCTGGTGATTCATCGTGTGCAAACTCCCGCTGCGGCGGAAAAGAAAACTTCGGTAGGGTCGATTGTTTCCGAATTTGGTGCAGGTATGAAATTCATCCTGACGCACGTCAACATTTCGTTTGTGATTTTGGCGCTGACGGCTGGCATGTTTGCCATTAGTTGTTTTGGCCCGCTAGTGGCAGTTTTTGTTCGTGACAATTTGAAGGCGACTTCATTCGTGTTTGGCGCGGTCAATTCGTTGATCGGCATTGGCATGATTATCTGCACTATTGCCATCGGCAAATTTGCCCAGGCTCGCTCCAAGTCGAAAATGGTGATTGAAGGTTTGCTGGTCATTGGTATTTCCGTGGCTCTGTTGGCGGCGTTTGGCAACATCCCAATGGCATCGGTTGGAATGTTTGGCATCGGCGTTGGGTCGGGATTGATTATGATTCCTTCGATGACACTGATTCAAAGCGAAACGCCGATGGAAATGGTTGGCCGCGTCAGCAGCAGCGTTTGGTCGCTGTTATCCATTGCTCAGGTCGTCGGTTTGATCTTTTCCGGTTCGCTGGCGGCCCGGTTGGGGATCGTTAATCTGTTTTACGTCAGCGCCGTGATGCTGGCAGTGATCGCGGCATTTGGCTTTTTCCGGCTACAAGCGCGCACGCCACAAAATCCTGAACCGACTGGATCAGCAGTTTGAAATGAGACGAATCGCCATTATTGGAGCGGGAAGTTGGGGCACGGCGCTGGCGTTGGTTGCTGCGCGTGCAGGAAATGAAGTTCGTCTGTGGGCGCACAGCCGGGAAGTCGCCGAAGGTTTGCAGCTCGAGCGGGAAAACAAAATCTATCTGCCGGGCTTCGCGCTGCCTGATTCGATTTTGGCGACGAACAATCTGGTCGAAGTTCTGGCCGAAGCCGAGATCGTTTTGACCGTTGTTCCTTCGCATGTTTGTCGCGAAGTTTACGGCCAGATGTTGCCGTATTTGCGACGGGAGATGATTTTCGTCAGCGCGACCAAAGGCATTGAAAACGAAACGCAGATGCGGATCGAAGAAGTCGTTTGCGATGTGTTGAAGGATCAATTCGAGCCGCGCTATGTCGTTCTGTCCGGTCCAAGCTTCGCGTTGGAAGTCGCCAAAGACGAACCATGCGCCATTGTTGCGGCGTCACATTCGATGAACTGGGCCGCGGAAGTGCAGAAAGCGTTGTCATCCAGCCGCTTTCGGATTTACACGAACAACGATGTTGTTGGCGTTGAAATCGCTGGAGCCATCAAAAATGTGATGGCGATCGCCACAGGAGCCGTCAATGGATTGGGCTTGGGCTACAATAGTCAGGCTGCGCTTATTACACGCGGTTTGGCGGAAATGACTCGGTTGGCAGTCAGACTCGGCGGGCGATCTGAAACCCTGGCCGGGCTGGCCGGAATGGGTGATTTGGTTTTGACCTGTTTCGGCAGTTTGTCTCGCAATCGTCGTGTCGGATTTGAGCTTGGTCGCGGTCGCAAGTTGGAAGACATCGTCAACGAAATGCGCGCAGTTGCCGAAGGCGTCAAAACTGCCCAAGCAGCCAATGATCTGGCTAGCAAGCTTGGTGTTGAAATGCCGATCACTGCCGGTGTGTTTCAAATGCTTTATGAAGGCAAAACTCCACGCGAGCTAGAACTTGAGCTGATGGAACGCCCTCTCAAACCTGAATGACGGGAGGTCACTGATGATGCGACAACGCTCGATGTGGATTTTGGTATCTGTGGCGGTGCTGACTGCCTGCTTGGTTTCCTCTGGCTTTGCGCAAAAGCCCGGCCAAGCTGTTTCAGTGTATGTCATCGCGCTTAAAGGTGAGTGTCAGCCCGGTTGGCAACAGCGTCCTGGTATGATGGTGAATGGCCGTTCTGTGGTGATGACTCCTGGCGCAATTCCGTCACCTGCCCAAGGCAACAATCCGCAGACAATCTTGACGCGATTTCTGGAAGACCCGATCTCAAAGCATTTGGCCGAAGAGGAATTCAGGAAGAACAAAACGTTCCGTGTGGTTGATTCACCGGATCAGGCTGATTTCGTCTTTTGTGTTTGCAGCCAATACCGGGATTTGAAGCTTCCGCCGGAAGTCTTGAACAAGATGAAAATGCCGCCGACCTTGCGAATTGGAACACAAGCCAGCGCTGTTTTTGTGGCAAGCTATTTGAAAGCTCCGAATGATGCGATTGCGCAAGCCGAGGTGGCTTTTTGGAAAAGCGACCACCTGACGCCCGAACAGGCCGACGAGCAAGCGAGCCCGCAGGGCGAAAAGGAAAAGAAAAACCGTAAAGACAAAACGTCCGTTTCGGTCGCGATGATCAATGGTCAGTCGGTGGAATTTCGACCTGAAATCTTGCCTTATGATCTTGCTCGTCGCTTCATCAAACGCTGGCCGGAGTTGGCCGAAAAGCTTGCCGCCCAATCAAAAGCTCAAACCGTTCCTGTTATGGATGTGAGCGAAAAGGCTTTGCCCGGGCTGCAATCTGATTCTGGCGCCGCCAAAGAATTTTCGGCCCGAACACCTGCCGCGTCGGCAGGTTCGGAATCGCTGCAGATTGAAACTTGGTTTATTCTTTTACCGGTGATGGCGACGGATCGTGATGGCAAGTATTGGTCTGGATTGAAAGCCTCAGACTTTGAAATATACGAAGACGGTGTGCAGCAAGAAGTCGCGGTTTTCGGCGATACTGAATTGCCGATTCACGTCGTGTTGATGCTGGACGTTTCCGGCAGCACGCGCTTTAAGCTGGAAGACATTCAGGACGCTGCATTGAATTTCGTCACTCAACTGCGCTCGCAAGATCGCGTGATGGTGGTCTCGTTCGACGAACAGGTGCGAGTGGATTCCGAGTTCACCAACGATCGTGAGAAATTGACGAGTTCCATCCGGCGCACACGCCCCGGCGGAGGCACGCGGCTGGTAGACGCCATGGATTTGGTCCTGACCGAACGGTTGAACAAGATTCGGGGCCGAAAAGCTATCGTTGTTTTTACGGATGGCGTGGATAATTCCAGTTGGCTGACAGACTGGGAAGGGCTGACCGCTCGCCTGGAAGAGTCGGACGTGATTGTCTATCCGGTGCGCTACGACACGTTGCCCGAAATGACGACTCCGCCAAACGGAATTAACAATGTCAGATTCGTCACGCTTGGTGGCGGCAACAAAAAAGAATACGAACGCGCAGCTCAAAACTTGAAGGACCTGGCGATTCATAGCGGTGGGCGGTATCACGAAGTTTCCTCGATAAATGACACCAAACATGCATTTGCCAATATCGCCGACGAATTGCGCAAGTATTATTGGCTTGGATATTACCCTGCGAATACGACACGTGATGGCCGTTATCGTAAAATTCAAGTGATTGTCAGGAATCCCGAAGTCACGTCCCGCACAAGGGCGGGTTATCGCCCCGGCAGCGAGAGCGACGTGCAAACTGGTGAAAAGGGCGCGCGTCGAGTACTGAAAAATTCAAAGCCGTAGCAGAAAGTTATTGATGGCAAAGACACAAACAGAACAACCTAAAACACTCGCCACCAATCGCGAGGCATACCATAACTACTTCATACTGGAAACTTACGAAGCTGGGGTTCAACTAACCGGCACCGAAGTCAAATCTGCGCGTGGTGGCCGGGCGAACTTGAAAGACGGTTACGTCACTGTCCGTGATGGCGAAGCGTGGCTGCTGAACGTTCACATCAGTCCGTACACGCATGGAAATCGGCAAAATCATGATCCTGACCGCGAGCGTCGCTTGCTGATGCACAAACGGGAAATCATCAAAATGCAATCGAAGATTCAGGAAAAAGGTTTGACGCTGGTGCCAACCAAGTTTTATTTCAAAGGCAATCTGATCAAATGCGAAATCGGATTGGCCAAAGGCAAAAAGCTTTACGACAAGCGCGCAACCGAGGCCAAAAAGACTCAAGAGCGCGAAGCTCGCGCCGCAATGAAAAACAGAACGCGTGAAGAGTGAAATCAAGACACAGAGGCCGAGGGACTTGGAGACAGAGCCAATAGTCTGTTGCCGTTGCCGAGGTTCCAACTCAAAACTAAAAATGGAGAAATTGAATGGAAGTTAAGGCTGATACAAGGAAGTTTTACGAAATCGAATGCGACGCGCTGGCCGTCGGCGTTTTTGAAGGCGAAACGCCAGAAGCTGGTGATTTGGCAGAAATTGATAAGCGAACTGGCGGCGTGCTGACTTCACTGATTGAAACTGGCGAATTCACCGGCAAGTCGGGTGAAACCGCTTATGTTCACAGTCCCGGGGATATGAAAGCGCGTCGGTTGTTGCTGCTCGGCGCTGGCAAGCAGGCGGAGTTCACCACTGACAACGTGCGGCGAATGGCTGGCACCGCAGCGCGAACTTTGCGAGGAAAGAAAGCTCGAACGTTTGCCTTTTTGCGCCGCTCTGATCTGGCCATTTCCGAAAGCGCACAAGCAGCAACCGAAGGCGCTTTGCTGTCGTTGTTTGAACCCGACAAGTACCACACCAGTGACAAAACCGAGAACCATTTGGATCAAATGATCTTGGCCACCAACGGAGTGGGGCTTGATGAGGTCAAAGCCGGAGTTGAACGTGGCCGCATCATCGCTGAAGCGACCAACTTTGGCCGCGATGTCATCAACGAACCCAGCAACGTTATGACGCCGACCGAACTGGCGCGCCAGGCAGAAGAAGTCGCCAAAACTTATGGCCTGGAGCTGGACGTGTTGGAAGAAAGCCAAATGAAAGATTTGGGCATGGGATCGTTGCTTGGAGTCGCTCAAGGTTCTGCCGAACCCGCCAAGTTGATCGTGTTACGCTACACGCCAAAAAACGCTTCGGATGAAACTGTAGCCATCGTTGGCAAAGGTGTCACCTTCGACACCGGAGGCATCTCAATCAAACCTGCTGATGGCATGGAGAAGATGAAATACGATATGGCTGGCGGAGCGACGACGATTGCCGCAATGAGGGCGATCGCTCAGCTTAAGCCTTCAATCAACGTGCTTGGCATCGTTCCAGCGACTGAGAACATGCCAGGAGGACGCGCTCAACGCCCTGGCGACGTGGTCCGTGCAATGACTGGCAAAACTATTGAAGTCATCAACACCGATGCCGAAGGCCGATTGATTCTGGCTGACGCGGTTGCTTATGCGCGCAAGCTTGGCGCAACGAAGATCGTTGACCTGGCGACTCTGACCGGAGCGGTTTCGATTGCGCTTGGAGATGTTTACGTGGCGATTCTGGGCAATAACCAGGAATGGATTGACACCGTAATGGCCTCGGCTAAACGGTCGGGCGAAAAATTCTGGCAACTGCCGCTAGACAAAGAATATCGCGAACAGATCAAGAGCGAGATCGCAGACATAAAAAACATTGGCGGTCGCAAAGCTGGAACCATTACCGGCGCATATTTCATCCGCGAATTTGTTGAAGACACTCCGTGGGTGCATCTGGATATTGCTGGAACTGCCTGGAATGAAAGCAATAAATCTCATTTGGCAGTTGGCCCTACCGGTATTTGCGTGCGGACACTTGTGAACTTAGTTTGTAGGTAAAGCAGGCGGTAATTTATCGTGCGGCAGCTGTCACATTCATAAAAACTGGCGGTCGAGAGCGTTGCCTTGATCGCCAGTTTTCTGTTATCTGCGCTATCAATCTTTCATTGCCAACTCAAGGATCAGAATTTCTGATACAAAAAATGTTTATACCCCACACTCATGCTTGGTAAGAACCAGGGCGGCATGGATGTCATCAGCATTAAGCTGATGATCGCATGGGACAACCCAAGGGCGAACAGATTCGGTGCCCGTTCATAAACCCAAGCCCACAATATAGCTCCAAGAAATGTCAGAGCCATTAGCATTAAATTAGGTAGATGCGTGAGTGAAAAGATCACAGCCGTTGCCAGAATCGCCCATTGAGTTTGTTGTGTCCGCTCCTTCGTCGAAGCAGATTGTTTCACCAACAGCCAGCGCAGGCGACGAAAAATAAACGCCTGCAGCACATACTGCTGGATCATCGCCCAGATCGGCAAAACCACAAGATTGATTTGGAAATGTGATGTCCGATGGAATGAATCAGTGATGAAGCCAGTCACCGCAATCAACAGACAAATGGCTAGCGTTGGTGCTGCCAGTAAACGCGATGCTTTTGCTAAATTGCATATCGAAAGTCCAATGCCTCTAAAGCTTTCTCCACGCACCCTATGTGAATTCAACATCAACGCAGCAGCTAACAGCCCAGGAATCGCGGTTATCCAACGAGGTTCTGGTTGTAAAGGGATAATTACCCAGGTCGTAATGAATACTGACGCAATTACTGATATGACCTCGACGCCGCTGATTAACCGCAAAGGATGAGACTGCTTTGGTTGACAGGCCGGTTGAATGTGTCTGGAGCTTTTTGTGGTTGCAGAGATGTGCATAAATCTTTTTCGTGAATGATCTGATTCTTGCTTATTAGATAGTAGTGATTCCAGTCTAAAATCAGATTGCGAATACCTCCAACCTCACTATGCGAGAGATACTGCAGTTCGATACATCAAGAATCAAGTTTTTTCTTGACACCCCTTCACAAGGAGTTTATAAGCTATATCTAGTATGTTAATTGCTATAGACTACAAGAGATAATTTAATACTTCATCTTGTGGTTAAGCTATCAACGAGAGAAAGGAGAATAAGTTTATGGCAGCCAAGAAAGCAGCGAAAAAGGCTCCGGCAAAGAAAGCCGCTAAACCGGCGAAAAAGGCCGCGAAGAAGAAATAACCTCTTCTTTAGCGTGTGTAGTTCACACATCTAAAATTTATTGTCGAGATTTGATTAACATAGGGGTGGGCAACCACCCCTATTTTGCTATGCATTGGCTAATTGTTGGCTGAAGCTGAGGCCGATGAGAAATTGCAACAGTGAATTAGGTGAAGTTAGAAAGTTGCCATTTGATTCGTGTATAAGCGATGCGGAAGCCTTGGCGTTCTGCATTGCGTTGGGACGCGCTGCCGGGGAGTGCGCACATCATTGCCAAATCGCATCCTTGCTCTTTTGCATGTCGCAATCGGGCGGCTAGTAGCGCCAATTGTGCTCCTTGTTTACGACCTTCAGGAACGGTGCTGGCTCCGGCAAGTAGTGCGACACCGTTACAGATGCTCAGTGCGCCTGTCGCAATCGCTTGACCTTGCAATTCTGCCAGGAATGCCGGCACAGTCCCTTTCTTCACCGTCAGCCGAGATAGTTCCAGAATCATGTCGCCGAAGTCACCTTCAGTACTCCATCCTTTCGCAGCCGTACGCGCCCAGAGTTCATGATCGTCTTCATCTTCTTTCCCAACCAATCGAACCTTAAGTTGATCGTTTAGCTGAGATGGTAGGCTTCCAACGTCTTTGATTGAGCGAAACATCACGCTGGTCAATTCAATCGGGCGATAGCCGCGCTCGCATAGCAAGAGCAATAAAGAAGGATCGGCCATAGGGCTAATTTCGTGAAATATTGCGGAGCCGCGTTCTCGGAAAAAAGCTTCAAGGCGGTCAAGCACTTCGTCGGTGACAGGTTCAAATACCCCTAAGCCGAAGGTTTGCGTGAGCGGTGAGCCAACACCGTCAAACATCGCATAAGCTCCGGCAGCTTCCATCCAGCAAGCTCCGCTGTCAGGAAAGAACTTTGCCCTAGCTTCAACGAACTCGGCATTGGCGCTAGCTTCTGTTCGTTCCAAGCGACGCGACAGATGCAAATCGGATAAGATCAATGGTTGGAAATTTGTTTCTTTCATTATCTATTCCTCTTAAGTTTGCAGGGTAAAAGGTAATCCTGCTTTACCACATCTTGCCTAAAGATCGTAACCGCAGGATACTGCGGTTCGTCTAAATCATCGAACTCATCAAACGCGCAATTCTGAGTGCGAATTCGGAACCACACTTCATCGGAGGCCAGTTATGACTCGCTTGCCATTCAAGCTGCGAAGCGCTGTCGCGCATTTCGTCAGTGTCGGATTATTTGTTTCCTTGTTGGCGAACTCGGCATTTGCCCAGGGAGCCAAGAAGCCTGTGTCGCAGGCACAAGCTGCGAAAGTTTCTCAATCTGATCAGCCGCAGCCTGTTGATAAGGAATACACCGAATCCATCCTAAAAAATACAACGGAAAAATTTTTCCTGACAGAGTTGGTGGATCATATGCCCGCGTCGGACAAAGTTCCGACTCCGGCCAAAGTGTTGGGCTATCCCATTGGCACGCCGAACAAATTGAC
>DAOMFR010000001.1:0-20944 GCA_035429885.1 Blastocatellia bacterium | reverse complement strand
TATTGGGGCAAGTACGTTGCGCACGACAATAACCGCGACTCGCTGGGCATGGCTCTGGCGTTGACGCGGAATCAGATGGCGCACTTTCTGGATTTCCATCCGACGATTTTGCACGACCTGCACGAATCGCAATCGTTCCTTTACACCTCAACCGGCACTGGGCCTTACAACGCCTGGCTTGATCCGCTGGTGATTGATGAATGGCAATCGCTGGCTTATCACGAGATCGAAGAGATGACCAAACGCGGAGTTCCTGGCGTTTGGACGCACGGTTTTTATGATGGCTGGGCGCCGAATTACATGTTTTACGTCGCCAACGGCCACAACTCGATCGGCCGCTTTTACGAAACTCAAGGCAATGGCGGAGCCGACACGCGAATGATTACGACGACAGGACAATCCACGCGCGAATGGTATCGCCCGAATCCGCCGCTGCCGCGTGTGAATTGGTCAATCCGCAACAACATCAATTTGCAACAGAGCGCGATACTGTTTGCGATGAACAAGGTTTCGCACGACAAAGAAAAATATCTGAGCAACTTTTACCTGAAGAGCAAGCGCTCCGTGGCGAAAGCCCGTACTGAAGGCCCTGCCGCCTGGGTTTTGCCCGGCGATGACACGCGACCAACCGAAGCAGCCGATTTGGTCAACCTGCTGAAGATGCAAGGATGCGAAGTTCACAAAGCCGACCAAGCCATCGAAACCAAAGACGGCAAATTCCCTGCGGGCAGTTATGTCGTTCGTATGGATCAACCGTATTCACGCATGGCAGATATGCTGCTCGACACGCAGTATTACAACGTCAACGATCCGCGTCCGTATGACGACACGGGCTGGACGCTTGGGCCGTTGCGTAACGTGAAGACCGTTCGCGTCAAGGATGAAAAAGTTCTGGACGCGCCAATGACACTGATCAACGGAATGGCTAAGGTCACAGGCAATGTGGTCGGCGCTGGCAAAGCCGGTTACGTCATCAATCACACGGCGGAAAGCGCGTTCGCGCAACTGCGCTTTCGACTGAAAGACGTGAAGATGAACGCCGCCGAAGATACTTTCAAAATCGGCGAGCGTTCGTTCAATGCAGGCTCATACATCATCAAGGCCGAAGGCGGCGATCTTGATTCGCGCTTGCGTAAAGAAGTGACGGAACTCGGTTTGACCGCCAACGCTGTGGATGAATTGCCGAAAGTCGCGCAACACGCGCTGGCCGTGCCGCGCATCGCGCTGGTGCATACGTGGACAAACACGCAAAACGAAGGCTGGTATCGCGTCGAATTTGATCGGCTGGGAATTCCTTACGATTACATTTCGGATCAGGTCATTGGTAAAACTGCCGACCTTCGCAGCAAGTGGGATGTGATTATTTGGGGGCCGGTCGGAGGCACTGCTCAATCGCTGGTGCGGGGCATTCCTAATCGAGGCGCAAACGATTCGCCGATTCCGTGGCAGAAATCCGACCTGACGCCGAATATGGGGCAATCGCCAGACACCACAGCGGATATGCGTGGAGGCATGGGAATCGTTGGCGTTGCCAACCTGCAAAAATTTATCGAAGGGGGCGGGCTGTTTGTCACCATTGGCAACAACGCCGCCATACCGATTGATTTTGGCATCACCGAAGGCGTTTCGATTCAGGATGCACGCACGTTGAACGCGCGTGGCTCAATCATGAATGCAAGTTTTGCTGATCGTAAAAGCCCGATTGCCTATGGATACGATGAACGCCTGGCCGTGTACTTCAGCCAGTCGCCGCTGTTTCAGGTTGCAGCCGGAGGTCCAGGCGGAGGCGGTGGTGGACGTGGTGGTGGCTTTGGTGGAGGTCCACCTCAAGGCAGGGCAAGCGGACGTGGCAGCTTGACCGATCCTGACGTGATCCAAGGTCGTAAACCATTGAACTTGCCGCCGCCTTCAGCGGATGACAATCCATTTGCCGAACAATTGGCTGCGCAACAAGCTCCGCCCGAAATGCGTCCACGCATAGTGCTGCGCTTTGTGGATGAAAAAGACTTGCTGGTCAGCGGCATGCTTGCGGGCGGTTCCGAGCTCGCAGGCAAACCCGCCGTCGTGGATGTCCCTGTCGGCAAAGGGCATGTCGTCATGTTTGCCAACAACCCTATGTGGCGGCACGAAACGCATGGCAGTTTTTCGTTGCTGTTCAACGCGGCGCTGAATTACGACCATCTGAATGTTGGCCGTCAGGTTGCTCGTAGAGGCGGCCAGTCTCAAGCCGGGCAAAATGGCGAACAAAATGATCAGTGATCGAAACAGTTGAATGTCAGTTCGTAAAGCGCGAAGGAGCGGTCGTTGGGCCGCTCCTTCGCGCGTCTGAAATCCGTTACCTTCAACGATATTTGAGCTCGCGCACTTCGCATCGTTTCGAGGGTGCGTTGTTATCCCGATTTTTAGGCGCTCAATTCTTTCTGCCAAGCCCTGCCCGGCACAATGACGAGCAATTCGTCTTGCAGTACAATGTCAGCCAACACGAACAATCCGCGATTTCTATTAACTGACGAACAAAACAGGAGGCAAGCTATGAACAGGCACATTGCCACGATCACGCTTTGCAGCTCGCTGCTGATTGGTTGGAGTCTGACCGCTGCGGCTCAGACTCGATCGGATTTTTCAGGCTCGTGGGTGCTGGATGCAAAGAAGACTCGTGACGTTCCCGCCGATCTGAAAAGTTATCACCTGACAGTTAAACAGGACGAAAAGCAGATTTCTGTCGAATCCAAAGTCGAAGGGAATCTCAGCCCCGCGCCGGTGGCTGATCCCAACAAATCACCTCAATCCAGCGCGCAACATGCAATCAATACTGCAGTTGCCGGTGGAGGCAGCAGCACAGGCTCCGTTGGCGGTGGAGCGGGCGATGCCACTTCCGGCGGCAACAAGATTGTGTTCGCTCCTGGGCGTGCTTTGGCAACGGTATTCAGACGTTTCACCTGTGATCTGGATGGGAAGGAAGTTGTTCGGGACGCCGGTGGACTGTCTCCGGGCAAAATGAAACGGCGGGCTTCGTGGAGAAAAGGCGATAAGGCTTTGGAAGTTTATCTGGAGCGTGATTTTGAAGTGCAGGGGAATCAATTCACTTCGTACGTCAAAGAGGTCTGGGAACTGGCCGAAGGCGGGAAAGTTCTGAAGATCAAACGCACAGTCAATCTTCTGGCCGGTTGGGATGAAACCACGTTGGTGTTCAACAGGGAATCAGTCACCCCTTAAAGCTGAAAACTCACTTCGAAATTTTTCTTCCAGTGTAGTGCGCGTCAGTTCTGGCAACAGGCTGGCGCGCACGGCGTTAAAGACAAGCTGTTCGATGGTTTCCTGGCTGAAGTGGAACGCGTCCGCGATTTTCAGGTATTCATCGGTTAGCGTGGTGTTGAACATCGGCGGGTCGTCGGAATTGATCGTCACGTACAAACCTGCTTCCAGCAATCGCGGCAATGGGTGTTCAGCGATGGAAGCGGCGACGCCCAGGCAAACGTTGCTGGTGGGACAAACTTCCAGAGGGATTTGCCGCTGGCGCAATTCGGCAACCAGTTCCGGATCTTCCAGGCAGCGGACTCCGTGGCCAATACGCTGGGCTTTCAGAGTTCGCAGCGCGCCCCTGACACTTTCCGCTCCGGCGACTTCTCCAGCATGCGGAACGCTGGCCAAACCTGCCGCCAGTACACGATCAAAAGCCTCGGCAAACAATTCCGGCGGGTTCCCGGATTCCGGGCCGCCCAATCCCAAAGCAATAACGCCCTGATCTTTTCCGCTGATAACCCAATCGGCGACGGTCAGGCCGTGTTCAATCGGGCGGACGTTGCGAGAAATATCCAGCACCCAACTGACGCTAATTCCGAACTCTTCCGCTGCCCAGGCGCGTGCGCGACTAAGCGCAGCAAGCTGATCTTCAAAGGGAATTTTCCGGTTTAAGCTGAAATGCGTGTACGGCGTAAAAGTGACTTCGCTGTGCTGAATGTTTTGCGCCGCCTGACCGCGCAGAAATTCGCGGGCGATTAATTCGATGTCTTCCGCCGAACAAATGCAGGACGAAATGGTCAGGTAAATCTCAATGAAGTGCGCAAAGTTGGTGAAAGTGTACCAATGACGCAAACCTTCGACAGTGGTGGCGGGCAGAGTGACCTGATTGCGCTCGGCAAGTTTGAGCAGCGTTTCGGGTTGGATCGAACCTTCCAGATGAACATGAAGCTCGACCTTTGGCATTCGGCGGATGAAAGTTTCCAGGTGCATTTGATTAGTCGGGGTTGTCGGCAAGGATTTTCTGAATCTGAACAGCCAATGGCGGAAGTTTGTTTTGAACGATGTCCCAGATGATTTCCAGATCAACTCCGAAATAACGATGAATCAGAATGTCGCTCAACCCTGCGATCTTTTTCCACTCGGTTTCGGGATATTGCTGACGAATTTCATCGGGAAAGTTTTTGGTGGCTTCGCCAATGATTTCAAGTTTTGGCGATTGCTTCGCCAATGTCTTCCAGATAGGTTTTATAGTCCTTGAGCATAAACAGTTTCGGCCAAAATTCTATCGCAGAGCCTGGGTTTGATCGTGTTGGGCAAAACCAAATCAACCTGGCGTCCGAATAATTCTTCAAGAAATTGTTTGAGTCCGATGTAGGCGTCGAAGGATTTCGTTTCAAACTCCACGAGAAAGTCCAGGTCGCTGGATTCGGTGTTTTCTCCGCGAGCAAACGAACCGAAAAGTCCAAGCTGGCGGACGCCGAAACTTCGAAGCCGTTCGCGGTTTTGTTCAAGAATGTCAAAAATGTCTTTGCTGGCTAAGCTCATTTCCCTACCTACAGATATTTGACGAACATCAGTTCATTGCGTCGCTCGTTGTATACCAGTTCGTCTACCAGTTGGTTGACCATCAGGATGCCAAACCCGCCTGCTCGTAACCCTTTTTCGTCGCGAATGGTGACGTGGCGGAACGGGTCTCCGGCAGGATTGTTGACGGCGGCGTGTTCCAGTTGTTCGGGGTTGAAACCTTCGCCGGGATCTTTGATCCAGTAAATGATGGCGCGTTTGGTTCGCACGCAGGCAACTTCGACAAACTGTGTCGGATCAAGTTTTCCGCCATGTTCGATGGCGTTGTTCAGCATTTCGCGAAAGGCATAGGCCATGGCTTCGCGCGTTTCTTCAGGCAGATCGGCTTTCAACTGCATCAGCAGTTTTTGCAAAATGGGCACCGCGCCCAAATCACAAGGCACACGCAATTGAACCCAATGCGGGTCAGCGGAAATGACTTCGATTTCGATAGGCTCTGCGCTGCCCAGGGCTGAACTGACAGCAGCTTTTAGCTCGACGATGCTGAAGGGTTTGACAATGAAATCACAGACGCGTTTGCGCATAGCAATCAGCACGGCTTCAGGAGTGCTGAAGCCTGTAATCATCATCGCTCGCAAATCCGGATGATTGGCGCGTAATTGTTCCAGGAATTCGCCGCCGTCCATTCCGGGCATGACGTAATCAATCAGCACTAAGTCGAATTTCGAGCGAGCCATTTTGTCCAGCCCTTCCTGACCATTGAAGGCGTGCTGCAAGGTATGGCCATCGCTTTCAAGCGCGCCCTCAATTAGCTGGTGCAAGGCTGGATCATCGTCAACTACCAGAATCTGACTCATTGACTCCCTCTCGCGTCGTTTCTTTCCCGTGATTGTAAAAACAACCCCAAACTGAAAACGACGGTATTATGCCCATCACGTTCTGGTTTGGCTAGCAGCTCTACTGGCAGGAACTGGGCAAAGCGATGAAAGTAATTTGGAATTTTCAGGAGATTCGATGAAAGAAGCACGAAGATCATTTTTACTGGAAACATCTGGCGAACCATTGTCCGCGGCACAAGCCTTTCTGCGCCACGCGCGGTTTCGGTTAAACGACGATTATGCCGTCAAAATCTCTGTTGCGCTGGCAGAGTTAACGGACGACCAGCTTTGGTGGCGACCAAACGAAAGTTCCAACAGCATTGGCAATTTGATTCTGCATCTTTGCGGTAACGTCCGGCAATGGATGATCGCCGGAGTCGGTGGCGCGATTGATGCCCGCGATCGCGATCGCGAATTCACGGAACGTCGCCACATGGACAGAGAAACGTTAATGGATTTGTTGCTTTCGATCCTTCGCGAAGTTGATGCGGTGCTGGCCGGGTTGGAGCGCCAGGTTTCGGATTTACAAACCGACGCGCCTTTGCAACGAGAATGCGTGCCGCAAGGGTTTGCGCAGTCAGTCTTTGACGCTGTTTTTCACGTTGTGGAGCATTTCAGCTATCACACTGGCCAGATCGTTTTCATTGCCAAGTGGCTGGCGGGCGAGCGAATTCGATTTTATGATGATCGGCAATTGGATGTGAGAAGCTGAAAATTCTCGTGCTTGCCTTGCCCCGCATCTATCGCTTAAATTACTGCGCATTGCTCCCGTAGCTCAGTTGGATAGAGCATTAGCCTTCTAAGCTAAGGGTCGCTGGTTCGAGTCCAGCCGGGGGCGTTGTCGTACAGAAAGTGGTAACGGGCATCAGCAGATGCCCGTTGTGCTTTGTCAGCATTTCATTTTTCCAAGCGGGCAAATAGGAATTTACCTACTTACTTCTTCTGAAGGTGCGCGATGAGATTCATCATCCACGGAGCGGGAGCCATTGGCAGTCTGGTCGGCGCGATGTTGGCTGAAAGTGGCGCTGACGTCGTGTTGATTGGCAGGCAAGCTCATGTCGAAGCCATCAAGCAACACGGTTTGCGAATCAAATCGCCCAGCGGTGATCGCATAGTTCCGCTGACCGCTGTGACTTCGCCTCATGACATCGTTCCCGGAACCGAAGACGTCATTTTTCTGACGGTCAAATGTGGCCAAACAGCCGCTTCGGTTCAGGTTTTGCGCGAAGTTTTTCCGGAAGATACGCCGATTTTCTGTTTGCAGAATGGTGTGAGGAACGAAGAGCTTGCCGCTCGCAGATTTCTGACCGTGTACGGCGTAATGGCTGCCATGTGCGTGACGTATCTTTCTCCCGGCGTCATCGCTCACACGTTGTACAACACACTTTCCCTGGGAAATTACCCCTTCGATTGCGATGATCTCGGTCTGGAAGTCGCCGAACATCTGGCCAAAGCCGGGTTTAAGGTCACCACTCACGAATCAATCATGCCGATTAAGTGGAGCAAGTTGATTTTGAATCTGCATAACGCGACCTTTTCCATCATTGATCGACATTACCAGCTTGGAGTGGTGACACCAGCCATCAGCCGATTTATGGCAGATGTCGAAGAAGAAGCGTTGCACGTTTTGGAGCGGGCGAAGATTTCGATTGCCGATCCCAACAACCCGATTGATTTCAATAAACGGCTCCATGAACTTCGCAGCGTAGTTGAAGATCCGGAAAGAATTTATGAAGCTGAAAACATTCCTTTCGAATTGAGGACGTATCCTTCCACCTGGACAGATTTGAAGCTGAAACGCGGCGAGACGGAAGCTGGTTACTTCAACGGCGAGATTATTTTGCTGGGCGAAAAGCACGACATTCCTACACCTTACAATTCCATGCTGCTGAAAATTGTTGAAACGATGGCTGTCGAAGCAGTGGAGCCGGGGCTTTATACCATTGAAGAATTGAAGGAACAGTTTGAACAGAGGCGATTGATGAATTACCACAGCCCCGAACACCCATAGACTGAAACCCAAGGCAGAACGCGAAAGACGTCGGTAAGAGTTGAAGTATTCAACCCTGCTGACGTCTTTTCGCGTTCTGTGGGGTGGGGTATCTCACGACTAAGTGCCACCTCGCGTCGTAAGTACTCCGCAACCTGAGAAATGGAATTTACGATTTGGGAAAATACCGCGTCCCTACAAATGCCCTGAGATTCGCTGAAAGTAATTTTGCGCCCTAAAAAGTAGTATGCGAGAGAGAGGCCCCACAACCTCTCTCCCGCAATGGCCACCCGAATTGCATCTTTACGCAATGATTGGGGGAGGCCAAAGGCGATTTTATGATGCCGTCATCCCCCTATAAATGATCGCCTTATCATTGCAATGCTGCTGGTGGCGTTGGGCAAGCCCTGAACTCACTTTGTGTGGCAACGTTATGACTCAATAATTGTTTGCCGCACCCTCAACACCTTTGCCTGTCTTTGACGCGAGCAATTTCTCATAACAAAACGGGTTGAACTATACGTAGTTTTACGTGATTTGCTGCGAGCGGATTGCTGACAACGATTACTTGGGAGAGCTGAGTCGAGCGAGCGCAGACAAAATGTCTTCTTCGGCCTGTGGGTTGACTGTGCGCAAATCAATAACGGCTTTGTCGTCAACAATTCTGGCGATAATCGGCGGCGCATTCAGCCGAAGTTTTTCTTCAATTTGGTTGGCGGTCATATGCAACGCGGTCAGGCTGATCAGCGTTGTGGGCATTTGGGTTTCCGGGGCAGAGCCTCCGCCGATGACGGAATAGCCGTCCACTAATTCCAGATTCAAGTCTTTGCCAAGATGTTCAGCGCGCTGAACGAAAGTGCGAGCGCGGTCTGTGATGGCTTCTTTCGACGCGTGGAGCGCAGCCTGAACGGGGATTTCTTCCAGTGCGCGTCCGGCCAGGTACGCGGCAACCGTGGCTTCCAGGGCAGCAAAGGTCAGCTTGTCCACTCGCAGAGCGCGCATCAACGGATTCGATTTGATGCGTTTGATCAACTCGGCTTGGCCGAGAATGATTCCGGCTTGTGGCCCGCCCAGGAGTTTGTCTCCACTGAAGGCTACGACTGAAGCCCCAGCTTTGACAGCTTGGGCAACGGTGGGTTCGTCGTGAATTCCCAATGGGTTCAGGTCAATCAGGCAACCGCTTCCCAAATCTTCAAACAGCGGCACGCCGCGTTCGCGCGCCAGCGACGCCAAATCTTCGAGCGCAGGTTTTTCCGTGAAGCCAATGACGCGGTAATTTGACGGATGTGCGCGCAAAATCACTTTGGTGTTTTCGTTGATGGCTTTTTCGTAATCGCTCAGCCGAGTTCGATTCGTCGTGCCGACTTCGTGAATGCGAGCGCCGGATTTGGCAATCACGTCCGGGATGCGGAAACTGCCACCGATTTCAATCAGTTCACCGCGCGAAACAATGACTTCGCCGCCTTCGGCCAAAGTGTTCAGCGTAATCAGCACCGCCGCCGCACAATTGTTGACGACTGCTGCGGCTTCGCAATTCAACAATTCGCGCAAGCTGGCTTCCAAACCGGTGCCGCGTTTGCCACGCGTGCCCGAAACCAGGTCGTATTCCAGGTTGCTGTAATCGCGCGCGACTTCGTGGATGGCCGCCAGCGCAGCTTCACTGAGTGGCGCTCGGCCAAGATTGGTGTGTAGTACGACGCCCGTGGCGTTGATGACTCGCTGCGTCTGGATTTTCTGTCGGCTGGCAAAGCGCGCCGCCAGTCGCCGTTCGATTTCTTCAATCAGATTTGCGGCTTCAATAAACGAAGCGGCTTTGCCATTGGAGCCAACCAATTCCTGTCGAAATTCTTCCAGAACTTCGCGCAGGCGGTCGCGCACAGTGTCGCGTCCGGCGGAAGCAATCAGCGGTTGCAGCGTTTCCCGCCGCAGCAGGTGGTCAATCGAAGGGAAATTTCTCAGAACTGTTGTGCTCATAATGTTAGGAAGAATCGCGCCGGAGCATAATTCATCATTTGCCGAGCGGCAAATTCTTGCCCGCCTGACAAAAAACCAGACCGGTCAACCGTTGATTTGATCAAACCCTCGTTCACAGATTCGGAGGAAGAATGCAGACAGTTCGGCAGACATTCAAGCAAGGATTCAAAAAATGGTTCGCGGTTGCCATCGTGCTGACAGCATTCGGCTTATATGTGCTCGGCAACGGCAATTTCGTCCAAGCCAAAATCAGCCCTGGCCCGCCGCTGGGGTTTACCAATGCGCCCGGCGAAGGAAATTGCACCGGATGTCATTACACCTTTGCGCTCAATTCCGGTGCGGGCAAAGTCCAAATCACAGGTTTGCCCGCCAGCTATGTTGTTGGTCAAAGCTACACCGTGACAGTGACGGTTTCGCATCCAACCGCGCGAGCATGGGGATTTGAATTGACGGCACTGGACCCGAACGGCACATCATCTACCGTCGGCACATTGACTCCAACAAACTCATCAACAACGCTCAAACGCGATTCCAGCGATTCTGGACAGCAACGAACCTATCTTTCGCACAACGGGGAAACCGGCGTCGCTCAAGGCAAAACCGGGTCGAACAGTTGGGCGTTTATGTGGACGGCTCCGGCGAGTTCGATTGGAGACGTCACGTTTTACGCCGTCGGCAACGCCGCCAACAATCAGATTTCACCTGAAGACGATTACATTTACACCACGTCGGTCAAGGTTCTTTCGCCCGCAGGTACAAATCGCCCGCCGACTTTTGCCGCCACCCCCGACCGAGTTTTGGCTGTCGGCGACCGAATCAGTTTCACTGTTGCCGCGACTGATCCCGATAACAATCCGCTGGTAATCACCGCTGGGAATTTGGCAAATGCCAGCTTCGATCCCACCAATAAGCGATTCACATTTACGCCTGCCGCCAATCAACTTGGCAATCAACAAGTGACCTTCACAGCCAGCGATGGCCAGTTGCAAACACAGCAAACGGTCAAGTTTCAGGTGGTGAGTGAAACGACTCAATCGTTGACCGGCTTGGCGAAAACCAGTGGCCCGTCACCATTTCTGGATTTCAGCGGAGCTTCCACGATTGAATTAACCGCGCTTGGTTCGTTCGGAAGTTCGGCGACAATTTTATTTAACGGCTTGCCGCTGAGTTCACAGTCTGTCGCCAACGGGCTATTGGCAATGATTCCCGGCAGCGAGTTAAACAACGCGGGAGCATTTGTCGTTCGTGTTCGATTGTCCAATAACACGGTGACTAACGCTCGAGCTTTAGCGCTGACTTCAGTGGTTGCTCCGATGACGGCGACGACAGTGGAAGCCGCCAGTTATTCCGCGACAGTTGCGCCTGGTGAAATTGTCGCACTGTTCGGCAACGAGTTAATCGCAGGCAGCGGCATTGCCGTGGCGAATTTGTTGCCATTGCCGCGTTCGTTGCAAGCCGCGTCGGTTTACGTCAACGGCGTCGCCTCGCCGCTGTATTTCACCGCGAAAACTCAGATCAATTTTCAGATTCCGTATTCGACTGCGGCGGGCGTAGCTTCGGTCGTAGTGTTACGCGATGACGGCATAGCCTCTTACGGTTTGGTAACTGTTGTCGCAGCCGCGCCCGCGCTGTTTTCCGCCGACGCTTCGGGCAAGGGGCAAGCCGCCGCGCAAAACTCCGACTTTTCGCGCAACGGCGACCCAGCGACTTCGCCGCAAACCAAGCGCGCTCGCAAAGGCGATTTCGTGGTGCTGTACGGCACAGGCGCTGGAGCTTTATTCGTCAACGCCAGCAACAACCAGCCGCTGACCATCAAAGACGGCGAAGCCGCTTCGAGCAGTCCGCTGGCCGCAACAGCCAATTTGCCGACAGCTACGGTTGGCGGAAAACCGGCGACGGTTTATTTCAGCGGATTGGCTCCGGGATTTGTGGGACTGTGGCAATTGAACGTTCAAGTTCCGGCTGACGCTCCGAGCGGAGCAAGCGTTGAAGTGATTGTTGCTTTTGGAGGAAAGACGGCCAACCGCGTAACGATCGCCATTGAATGAAGAAGTGCGAATGGAAAAGAGATTACGGAACAAACGGAAATAACAGAAACGACGGAAAGCAGATTGGATTTCTGTATGCTCCGTTTATTCCGTTTGTTCCGTAATCTTTCCTGTCTGTTTCTCAAGCAGGCTCAAAATCTGTTTTGCTGCGCGTTCGGAAGCGTTCGCTTCGCCGAGTTTATCGCGGACTTCGGCTAAATCGCTTCGCGCCTGAGCCAGCCGAGTCGGGTTATTCAAATAATCCACAATTTCTTTCGACAGCCGCTCGGCATTCAAATCATCCTGTAACAATTCCGGCGCGATTTCTCTGCCAGCGATCAGGTTCGGCATACCGACAAATTCTGTGTTGATCAGCGGCCAGAAAATTCGCCAGTTCAGCGATGAGGCTCGATACACGACAATCAGCGGAGTTCCGATAATCGCAGTTTCCAGTGTTGCTGTTCCGCTGGCGACAACGGCCAAATCGGCTGCGGCGACAGCGTTATACGTATCGTGTTCGACCAGCGTCAGGTTGTTGAGCGATTGGATTTCAGCAGCGATTTCTGCGCGGTTGAAGGTTCGCGCCAACGGCAGGATCAATTGAAAGTGCGGATGCGTTTGACCAAGCCGAGTCGCAGTTTCCAGCAACGGCGGCAGGATGTACTTCAATTCCGAATGGCGACTGCCGGGCAGCAAAGCGACAATCGGTTTGGCCGGATCAAGTTTGTATTTTGAACAAAACTCTTCGCGGGGGGCGGTGACACGAACGCTGTCCAGCAGCGGATGACCTACGTATTCGACTTCAACTCCGCGTTGCCGGTAATAATCTTTCTCAAACGGCAGGATGACCAGCATCTTTTCGACGTCGCGCCGAATGCCGCGAATGCGATAACTTCGCCAGGCCCAAATCTGCGGGCTGATGTAATACGCGACGCGATGACCGTCTTGCCGCAACCGCTTGGCCAGACGCAAATTGAACTCCGGCCAGTCAAGCAAGACAACAAGCTGAGGCTGACGATCATTGGCTGCTTCGCGCAACCGGCGAAAAACGCGCAGGAATTTCGGCAAAGCCTTTGCCACTTCCAGCGCGCCCATAATTGCCACTTCGCGGGCGTCCACCAGAGTTTCAACTCCAGCCGAACGCATTTCATCTCCGCCAGCGCCGAAAAACTCAAACCGAACATCCGGCCTCAACGCGCGCAACGCAGCCGCCAGCTTCGCGCCGTGCTTATCGCCGGACGCTTCGCCTGCCACAATCATTAACGAAAGGCTTTCATTCATTTTTATCTAACTACAAAAAAAGCACTGAGGTTAGGAGCGGAAATAAAGTCAGGAGCGATTCGCGAAGGCTTCGATAATGGTGAACACGCCGGACGCCAAAAAGACGATGGCAGCTCCATATTTGATCAGTTTTTCCGGCAGCTTTTTGCCCAACACTTTTCCAACGATGATAGCCAATCCATCCGCCAAGACCATTCCAACCGTGCTTCCCAGCCAGACGCCGACAAAACTGTGTTGCTGGCTGGCGATGGTAATTGTCGCCAACATCGTTTTGTCGCCCAGTTCGGCCAGAAAAAAGGTTACTCCGACGGTCACAAAAGGGCCGAAGCGATTTTCTTTGAGCTTTTCTTCATCGCCCAATTCATCTCCGCGCAGCGTCCACAGACCAAAAATGATAAACGATGCGCCTGCCAGCAATTTGATCCAAAAGACAGGCAAGGCCAAACTGGCTGCTTCGCCGATAAACACAGACAACAAATGAATTAACAATGTTGCAACGAAGACGCCTGCCAGCACAATCTTGGCCGAATATCGCGTTGCGAAAGCCAACGCCACCAACTGAGTTTTGTCGCCCATCTCAGCGATGAAGACAAAAAATAATCCAATCCAAAATGCAGTCATAATTTGCCGCCCTTGATTTCCAATCGTGGTTAATAAATTTCGCTCTCACCTTCCGGCCGAGTGCGCCAGCGGCGATGAATCCACAGCCATTGATCCGGGTAACGGCGTACGATGGACTCAATGGCTTTGGTGTAGTTGGCGGTGTTGGTTTGCACGTCTTCGTCGCGGTTGCCGGTGGAGATGGTTTCAATCGGCGGTTCAAAATGCAGCCGATGAATTTTCGCGGCTTCGTCCCAGACGATGTAGCCGGGCAACACGACCGCGCCGGTTCGCAGGGCCAGCGTGGCGACTCCGGCAGTTGTGCAAGCCGGAACGCCGAAGAAATCACAAAAAACGCCTTCTTCGCGCGAAGCGTTCAGGTCGGCCAAAATGCCTACGACGCCGCCGGATTTCAGAGTTTTCAACACTTCGCGGACGGAATTCTTTTTATCAATGCTGCGGTTGCCGAATCGGGTTCGATTGGATTCGGCCAGTTGTTCGACCAGCGGATTGTCCACTCGCCTGGCCAAAAATGACATCGGATGGCCGTAAACCGAATGCGCGAAAACCGATAATTCCCACGCTCCGATGTGGCCGGTCAGCAAAATCACGCCACGGCCTGAAGCCTCGGCTTTCAGATAATGTTCCAGGCCGACGTAACTGACGACAGATTCGATATTTTGACGATTGAGTTTTGGGAACTGGCTGACTTCGCCCAGCAGGCGGCCAAGATTGCGGAATGTGCCGCGTTTGATTCGCTGGCGTTCAGCTTCATCAAGTTCGGGAAATGCCAACCGCAAATTGGCTTCGGCGTGACGGCGCAAATGTGGCAACACGACATTCGCGATTGCACCGACAATTTGACCGCCTTTTAGCGCCATCCAACGTGGAAGCAATCGGACGCCGTGCAGGATTGCCCAGGCAATGGCGAATTCGACATAGCTACGCGCCAAACCGCGACGGCGAATCGTTGCTTTAATCGCTGCCTTTGCTGCTTCTGGATTGTCTTGATTGTTTTCCAATGCCACTTGATACAAGCACGCCGAAGCTAACACGCGCTGCGAAAAACTGTCAATTTGCGCGATTCGCGACGTTGAAGGCAGAATGCCTGCTCATTCAAACTTACTATCAAAGGCACTTTATCAATGACCAAAGCCGTAATTTGGGACTTAGACGGAACGCTGATCAATTCCGTTGACCATCACTGGGAAGCCTGGCGCGAAGTCATGGCCGCCGAAAATATCACGCTGACGTTTGACGATTTTGTCGCTGATTTTGGAAAACGTAACGACGAAATTTTGCGCGGACGAATTGATCCAAACATGTCCGACGCCGAAGTTATCCGCATCGCGCTATCGAAAGAAGACGCTTATCGCCGCTTCGTTCGAACCAAAGGACTGGTCTTGTTGCCAGGCGCAGAAACCTGGCTGCGACAATTGAAAGCCGATGGATGGCGGCAAGCGCTGGGCACTTCGGCTCCGCAAGGAAACATTGACGCCGCGTTTGACGTGTTGGGAATCGCGGATTTTTTCGACGTCGTGATGTCGTCCGAACAGGTTAAAGCCGGAAAACCTTCGCCGGATGTCTTTCTGGCAGCAGCGGAACGGATGAACATCGCGCCAGAATATTGCGTCGTTGTCGAAGACGCTCCCGCTGGAATCGAAGCAGCTCGGCGAGCCGGAATGAAATCCGTGGGCGTGTTGACAACGCACGATGAACTAAAAGGGGACTGGGTGTTCAACACGCTGGAAGATCTGCCTGCGGACTTTTTTGCTGGCTTGTATCGCTAAACCCCGCTTGCTGCCGGCGCGGTACTGATCCGAATCATGAATCGCACAGACAGATTGCTGGCCATTGTTCTGGAGTTGCAGCGCCACGGAGCGCGGCGCGCCGAAGATTTGGCCGCGACGTTTGAAACCAGCAAACGAACGATTTACCGCGACGTTCAAGCGTTGTGTGAATCCGGCGTGCCGGTCGTAGCGCAAGCCGGCGTCGGATATTCGCTGGTCGAAGGCTACTTCCTGCCGCCGCTGAGTTTCAGCACGGATGAAGCGACAATGCTACTGTTGGGCAATGAACTGCTGGCCGGTCATTTCGACGATCAATACGGCGAAGTGTCGAAGTCCGCCAGCCGCAAGATCGAAGCCGTGCTTTCGGAAAAGCTGCGCGGCGAAGTGAATTTCCTGCGTGAAAGCATCGTCCTGGTTGCGACGCAAACTCTGGCCAGCGGCATTTCAGCAACATTCCTGCCCACCATTCGCCGCGCCATCATCGAACGAAAAACCATTCGCTTTCATTACCACACGCGCTATTCGATGGATCGGTCACAAGCGAAAAAGACGCGCGAAGCCGATCCGTTCAGTCTGGTGCATTACGGCGACGCCTGGTATCTGAATGCGTTTTGCCATATGCGAAAAGAGATTCGCCAGTTTCGGCTCGACCGAATTTCCGATTTGAAACTGCTCGACAAAAGTTTCGTCCGTCCATCTGACTACAAACTCGAAGCTCCTGAAGAAGGCGACCGCAATGTAATTGTGCGGGCATTGTTTCATCCCGATGCCGCGCCCTGGGTGCGGGAATCGCGTTCGTATTACGTCACAGACATGCAAGACGACCCCGAAGGCCATCCGGGCGGTTTGCTGGTGACGCTGAAAGCTCATTTCGAAACTGAAGTGATTTCCTGGCTGCTGAGCTGGGGCTCCAGGGTCGAAGTTCTGGAGCCGGAATCCCTGAAACGCCGTTTAGCCAACATCGCCAAAGAAATTTACGAAAAATATTCAGACTGAAAATCCTGCTGACATACTGTTGTCACTCGGCTGATTTACATTGCTCGCCGTTGCAATTCACTCGGCGAATTGATCGCCGGAACTCAAATCTCGATTCAGGAAGGATTTCAAAATGAATAAGCAAGCTCTTCAAGGACAACGCGAGTATTTCAAAATGATTCACGGCGTGACGCTGCGACTGATGGCCAGCTTTGGTGACGACGGGCTGGATTTTCGCCCTAAGCCGGAAATGCGTTCGGCGCGCGAATTGTTCGCTCACATGTACGGAATGGAAAAAATTTGGGCGGAAGACATTGGCAAAGGCAAAATCACGCAGGAATCGGAAAACCGCGCCATCCCAGAATCTGCCGAAGGCAAGGCTGAAGTGGCCAAACTGAAAACTGTAGCCGATTTGCAAGCTTTCGCTCGCGCCGCGCATCAGGCGCTGGACGATGCACTGAACGCCATCACCGACGAAGAACTGGCTGCCAATGTCGAAACTCCGTTCGGAACTTACCCCGCCTGGCAGATGTTCGCATTTGCTTATGACGAACACTGGCATCATCGCGGCCAGCTTTACACCTACGCACGACTGGCAGGCAAAGACGCGCCGATGCTCTACGATTACGAACATAACATCAGTGCCGCTGCCTGACCCCATCTTTTCAGGCGGAATAAAGGCCCAAGGTCTTTATTCCGCCTGAAGTTCTGCGATTCTCTACGGCGTTTTTCCAACTCAACATGTACATGAAAGGATGACCATGAACCTTGCGACGTTGATCGCTGATTATGCGGCTTACAACCTGTGGGCAAACAAACAACTTGTGGATTGGCTAAAGACGAAACCGGCAGAAGCATTGGAACGCGAAATCCCTTCCAGTTTTTCCAGCGTCAAACAAACGCTGGTGCATATTTGGGACACGGAAACCTGGTGGTTAGGAACGCTCCGGCAAACCAATCCAGAATCCAACTACGGTCGCGTATTTGAAGGCGAGCCGGAAGAAGTGTTTGAAGGCTTGCTCGCTCAGTCAGAAGACTTTGCCGTGTACGCGCAATCGCTTACCGAAACAGCATTGCAGGAACGATGCCCGTTCAGCATTCCTTATGTTGGAGATTTCGTGCGCTCGCGCTTTGAATTGATCCAGCACTGCATGAACCACAGCACGTACCATCGTGGGCAAGTGGTAACCATCGGGCGGAATGTGGGACTGACTGATGCCCCAATGACGGATTTCATGTTTTATCTGCTGATGGCCAAACAGCAACCAGCGAGTTGATCCGAAAGCAAATGGCGGCGATGTTAATCTGCCACCATTTGCAGCGGGCGATCCAGAGCCTGTGGCAAAGCGCCACTCCAAATGCTTTCCAGTTTCGCCACAGAATCAGCCGCCAACGTTTCACCGTTGCAGGCAATGGTCAACTCTTCGCCGCCGACTTCGCCGATCACTGCGACGACGGCGCCAACTTCGGCGGCAATTTCTTTCACTTTGCTCACGTGGTCGGGTTTGACGCTGAGCACAATGCGCGAAGGCGATTCGGCAAACAGCAGCGTTGTCGAATCCGCCAGGCCGCTAAGTTTGGCGTGTTCAGTCAGGTCAAGCTTCGCTCCGATGCCGGAACGCCCGTAGCTGGAAAAGCAGCTTTCGGCCAGCGCAACTGCTAACCCACCTTCCGCGCAATCGTGCGCCGAATTGACCAAACCGGCTTGAATCGCTTTCAAGCAGGCTTGCTGAACATTCTTTTCCTGAGCCAAATCAATCTTTGGAACTGCGCCCGTGGCTTCGCCAGTCAGCACGGAAAGCAGTTCGCTGGCTCCCAGATCGTTGTGCGTTGTGCCGAGCAGCAACACGACATCGCCGGATTCTTTGAACCATTGCGTGGTAATGTGTTTGGCGTCTTCGATCACTCCCAGCATTCCGATGGTCGGCGTTGAGAAAATGCCTCTGCCTTCCGTTTCGTTGTAAAAGCTGACGTTGCCACCAGTTACAGGCGTGCCGAAGGTGGTGCAAGCTTCTGCCATGCCGTCAATCGTTTCACTGAACGACCACATCACTTCGGGACGTTCCGGGCTGGCGAAGTTTAAACAATTGGTGACTGCCAGTGGACGAGCGCCGCTGCACACGACATTGCGCGCGGATTCGGCCACGGCAAGTTTCGCGCCTTCGCGCGGATCAAGTTGGCAATAGCGCGAATTGCAATCCAGCGACATGGCCATGCTGCGTCGAGTTTCTTTGACGCGAATTACCGCCGCATCCGAACCGGGCAGCACGACTGTATTCGTGCGCACCATGTGGTCATATTGACGATATACCCATTGTTTGGACGCGATATTGGGCGAAGCCAGCAGGCGGCGAAGTGCTTCCGTCATCAATCCGCCAGCGGAATCTGAAATTTGAGATTGGAGGTTTGAAATTGCCGCAGCGATTTTGGGCGAAACGTTTTCGCTGGCAACGGCAAATGGTTTCATCGGGCGGTTGTATTTTGGCGCTTCGTCGGTCAGCGCCAGATTGGGGATTTCGGCAACGAGTTCGCCTTTGTGCAACACGCGCAGTTTCTGGTCTTCAATCACGTTGCCGATGATGACCGCGTCCAAATCCCAGCGATGGAAAATTTCCAGCACCTGCCGTTCATGGCCGCGTTCGGCAACGATCAGCATGCGTTCCTGGGATTCCGACAGCATCATTTCATATGCCGTCATGCCGGTTTCGCGTTGCGGAACCAAATCAAGATTGATTTCGACTCCGTTGCCCGCGCGCGCGCCCATTTCGCACGAAGACGAAGTCAAACCAGCCGCGCCCATATCCTGAATGCCGACGATTGCGCCGGAGCGCATGGCTTCCAGACAGGCTTCCAGCAAAAGTTTTTCTGAGAACGGATCGCCGACTTGGACCGTCGGACGTTTTTCCATCGCGGCTTCGTCGAATTCGGCTGACGCCATCGTTGCGCCGTGAATGCCGTCGCGCCCGGTCTTGGCTCCGGCGTAAATCACCGAATTTCCCACGCCTTCGGCTTTGCCATAAAAAATCTGTTCGCGCCGAACCAGCCCCAGCGCGAACGCATTAACCAGTGGATTCAGCGAATAACAACCGTCGAAATACACTTCACCGCCGACAGTCGGGACGCCAAAAGCGTTGCCGTAATCGCCCAATCCTTTGACTACGCCAGCCATAATCCGGCGATTGCGCGCGACACTCTTTGCCGAAGTTTGTTCTTTCGATTCATTCACTTCTTCATCACGGATTGGGCCAAACCGTAAACTGTCCATTGCCGCCACAGGCCGGGCGCCCATCGTGAAAATGTCGCGCAAAATGCCTCCGATGCCTGTCGCCGCACCTTGATAGGGTTCGATGAACGAAGGGTGATTGTGCGATTCGATTTTGAACGCTGCGCACCAACCGTCGCCAATGTCCACGATGCCTGCGTTTTCCCCAGGGCCTTGCACCAGAGCTTCGCCCGTGGTCGGCAACCGGCGCAAATGGACTTTGGATGATTTGTACGAACAATGTTCCGACCACATCACAGAGAAAATCCCCAACTCAGTGAAGTTCGGTTCGCGACCCATCAACTGTTTGATGCGTTCGTATTCTTCAGGGGAAATGTTGTGCTGATCCAGAATTTCAGGAGTAATCATTATTATTTTGGGTTTTGGATTTTGAACTTTGGATTTTGGATTTCGCCGAACCGCCCTGCTTACAATCCAAAACCTGAAATCCAAAATCAAAAATTGGGTTAGGCTCTAGCTTTCAACAGTTGAACCAGCGCGTCGGCCATCGAAAGAAACATCGCGCGTCCATCCTTGCAACCGAGCATGCTTTCAGCGGCGCGTTCCGGATGAGGCATCAACCCCAATACGTTGCGCTGCCGGTTGCAGATGCCCGCGATGTTCCGCAACGATCCGTTCGGATTGGCTTCGTCCGTGATTTGGCCGTCGGCGGTGCTGTACCGGAAAATGATGCGGCCTTCGTTTTCCAATTCAGCCAGCGTTTGGTTGTCGCAGAAATAATTGCCTTCGCCGTGGGCAATAGGCAGGCTCAACACTTGACCGGCGTTATAACCAGACGTGAACACCGTGTTGGTTTGTTCGACACGGACATTGACATGTTCGCAGATGAATTTCAGATTCCGGTTTCTGAGCAGTGCGCCCGGCAACAACCCTGATTCGCACAGAATCTGAAAGCCGTTGCAGATGCCAAGCACCAGGCCGCCGTTATTGGCAAATTCAACCACGGATCGCATCACCGGAGAAAACCGCGCAATTGCGCCGCTGCGCAAGTAATCACCGTAGGAAAAACCTCCGGGCAGAATGATCGCATCGAAGCGGTCGACGTCAGTTTCTTTATGCCAGACGAAGTCTACGGGTTGGCCGACCACCTTGCTGATGACGTGGTACGTGTCGTGGTCGCAATTCGAGCCGGGAAAGATGACAACGCCAAATTTCATTAGTGCGAAGTCCTTATTGGCTTAAAGTGGGAACTAGAGGGCTTTGTACAATACGCAAAACGGATTGTCTAGCTGATGCTGAACTTGGCGATTTTCAGGACAGGCTGGACTTGGCGTTCAAAGGACAACTCGCTCCCAGGTTTGGCTCGCTAGTATGCGGCTGCGGACTGTGATTTCGGATTCGTCCAAATAGAGAAGCCGCCGATCTTTCATTAGCACTTT